>JAUXWY010000412.1 GCA_030681235.1 Pirellulaceae bacterium
CAGCGGCACGCCATATTGCACGATTCGGTCACCGAAAAGCGACACTGCCCCATAAAGAACCTGTCGGACGATCAGGGCATGGTCGATGTGATCAACAGCCCCTTGTCCGAGGCTGGCGTGTTGGGATTTGACTATGGTTATAGCTTGGACACGCCGGAAGGTCTGACGGTTTGGGAAGCTCAATTTGGCGATTTTTCCAATGCCGCCCAGGTAATCATCGATCAGTTTATCACGAGCGCCGAAGACAAGTGGCGACGCTTGAGCAACTTGGTCATGATGCTGCCGCACGGTTTCGAGGGAGCAGGCCCCGAACACTGCAGCGCTCGCCTGGAACGGTACTTGATGTTGAGTGCCGAGAACAATATTCAAGTCGTGTATCCAACAACTGCCGCCCAACAGTTTCATGTCCTCCGCCGACAAGTCAAACGCAATTGGCGAAAACCATTGGTGATTCTGACGCCGAAGAGCTTGTTGCGAGATTCGGATGTGAGCAGTCCTCTGCAACATTTGACGAAGGGGTGCTTCCAAGACGTGATGGACGATCCGTTCGTGACCCCAGGCCCAGACGTTCGGAGGGTTTTGTTATGCAGTGGTAAAGTCGCCATTGATCTGCTGAAGGAACGCAATAAGCGAGAGCTGAAACACATCGCAATCGTGCGGTTGGAACAGTTGTATCCAGTGCCGTTGGCAGATTTGCAACGGATTTTGACTGGCTACGGGCCGGACTTTCAACTGTTCTGGGTTCAGGAAGAACCGTGGAACATGGGGGCTTGGCAGTTTCTTCGCACAAGACTGGGCGAACGAGTGTTCGGCAAGTACGAACTGAATTTGGTCTCGCGGCCGGAATCAGCCAGTCCATCGACCGGTAGCAAGAACGCCCATAAATTAGAACAACAAGAAATTATCGAGGCAGCTCTCGGCAATCAGGAATAAATGACATGCTAGAAATCAAAATCCCAGAGTTCGGCGAATCGATTCAAGAAGCTCAAGTTTCCCAGTGGTTGGTAACGCCGGGAACTTGGGTGCAACGGGACCAACCGCTAGTGGAACTTGAAACCGAAAAAGCCTCCCAAGAAATTCTGGCCCCCGAAGCTGGGACCCTTAGCGAGATCTTGGTCAAGGCTGGCGAGTTCGTACGAGTTGGGACGGTCGTGGCCCGTTTATTGCCCGGACCGGCGAAGACTGGGGACCCAACTGCCGCAGTCGCTGTTGCTGCAAGCGGAGCGGTCGCCACGCTGGCGTCGGTCGGAACGGCGGCTGGGACCAAGGCCGTTGTGGAAAGTGTCATGCCAGCCGCAGAGCGTCTGCTGCATAACTACCAAATTTCTGCCGATGTCGTGTCACCAACCGGGCCTGGCGGAAGATTGTTGAAAGAAGATGTCGCGCGTTTCGTTCAAGAAAGAAACTTGCAACCATCCAAAGATTCAACTGCGAATCAAACGGCAAGTTCAAGCGTGAATGCCGAAGACTTCCCTCCGCCGCCATCCACACCACCGTTTGTCAGTCGGGTGGACGAATCCAGGGCAACTGAAAAGAAGCCGATGAGTATGATGCGGCGGACGATCGCACAACGATTGGTTCACGCGCAACAGTCG
The DNA here is from genome assembly GCA_030681235.1 of Pirellulaceae bacterium. Taxonomy (GTDB): domain Bacteria; phylum Planctomycetota; class Planctomycetia; order Pirellulales; family Pirellulaceae; genus M30B19. The sequence continues at coordinate 1,596 of JAUXWY010000412.1, forward strand.
GCCGCGTTGTTGACGACGTTTAATGAGATCGACATGCAACCGGTCATGGAGCTGCGCACCCGTTACAAAGACGCCTTCCAAGACAAGCATGGCGTGAAGCTGGGCTTTATGTCGTTCTTCGCCAAGGCCAGTGTCGAAGCGCTGCGTCGCTTTCCGGCGGTCAACGCGTATGTCGTTGGCACCGACGTTCACTACCACAATTATTTTGATATCGGCGTTGCGATCGGCGGCGGCAAAGGTCTGGTCGTTCCCGTACTTCGCAATGCGGAGAAGATGAGTTTTGCCGAAATCGAACGTCGGATTGCCGAATTCTCGGTCCTGGCGAAAGATAACAAGTTGAAAGCCGAGGACTTGGAAGGTGGGACGTTTACGATCAGCAACGGCGGCATTTATGGCTCTCTGTTGAGTACTCCAATCGTCAACCCTCCGCAAAGCGGCATCTTGGGCCTGCACGCCATTCAAGAGCGACCCATTGCCGTCAAAGGGCAAGTTGTCATTCGGCCCATGATGTATGTCGCATTGACCTACGATCATCGCCTCGTCGACGGTCGAGAAGCGGTACAATTCCTCAAGACCATCAAAGAAGTTCTGGAAGAACCCGCCCGACTGTTTTTGGAAGTCTAAACAACTGCCCGTCCAACGGCACTTTTAGCAAACGCTGGTGTACCGGCGTCAGCCGGTGGGTAGCTGAAAAGAGTATTTACACAACTCCCCGCCGACGGAAGCCCAATACCGTTACGAGCTACCGGGGCGTTTTCCGCGTAATCGTGCGAACCGTTAAAGATTACCAAAAGTCTTGGTCGATGCAGCATTTGGAGTTGTCCCCTTCGTGATCTGGTCCGGAGCTGCACGCTAGCATGTCACTAAAAACGACTGAGCCTCGTCATCGGAACAGCTTGGATTTTTTCCCAATGACTAGGGACGAACTCAACGTGCCCGGGATACCGCACATTCGTCTGTCGGCGATTGATGCGACCGATTCAGTCACTCGGATACCCTCTCCCCATGTCGTCGCGTGGAATGATTCGCAAACCCACACGGCGGGTTTTACAGTTGCCACTCGATCAATGCCGGTCCCTGAAATACCTGTCGCAGAATCGCCGGTCCCTCAAGTAAACTCTTCTGGTTTTTCGGTCCCCGTGGAATCCCAGGTGGAGACGGATGTTCGATTTGTGACTCGTTCGAGTGCCAAGCAGCCTTCCTTGGAGGAAATGGCACTTCAGGCATTTCATCCCGGACAATCGCCGTTAATTGGCGGCGTTCCATCACATTCGAACATCGCGAAGAAGGGGAGCGACTATCCCTATTGGGTGGTGGCGTGCGTCCAAATCGTGATCGGAACTCTCTTGATAATCTTGGTGGTCAAGTTCGCGAATCTGGTTCGCGAATCGACCGATTTTGCTCCACGAGAAGTGCGGATGCGCACCCAGCCCGCCTCGAGCCTCGAAGCCGAACGCTCTAGGGTTTCGCTGCTTGGACTTAGCGAGCCGAGCCGTCAATCGACACCATTTCGACCCTACGGATTTTAGCGATGGCGAATTTGCCCGTCCCCGAAGTGCTGTTCCTGCGTCCAACGAACGCGGCAACAAAAAACATCGTCAGTCTGCCACGGTCTAACGGGGTTGGATCCGCCGGTACAACTCCGACAACTCCCGCCCGGTCCGTTCGCGAGATCATGGGGGAATTGCGTCGCCTTGGGTCGACTCATAACGAGCCTGAGGTTTGCCAAATACTCAAGCCAAGTCCCGAAGGTTCCGTCGCAATCGACACCTTCGCCGCTGAGCCTCCGCGCCCTCACTTTCGAAACGCTCCCGCGAACCAACCGGGTCGTGCTGCCAATCACAACGGTTCAACAGCGGATCCGAGCACGGCTGATTCACAAGTAAGGCTCGTGAATTGGCCGAAAGTTGTCACGTCGTTGGTCGCACAAAACGGATCCCAATGGGACGCGATTCACGCGCACCTACACTCGCAGCAAAAGATCGGCATCCTTGGCATAGAATCTGGCTGTGGAGCCACAACGATCTCTGCGGCACTGGCGTTAAGTCACGTCGAGCGATCGATCGGATCGATTTCCGGTATTCATGGTCCGTTGAACTTATTGGACGGAAATCTAGCCAATCCTGGGCTCGGCTCAGCACTGTCACTTTCACCGAGTGATCGGTGGCAAGAATGGACGACGTCGACGGAAAACGATGAAAAACATCACCGCGACCCAATCGTTGAAGCCCAGCTGCCGGGGAACGATCAGATACGAATTTGGCCACTGTCGTGCGGAATTTCGGACGCGACTCTTACGGCGCAAAATCCCTACTCGGACCATTCCCGTCCAGATTCGGTTCGGTACTATCTGCCTACTCAAGCGCTCGGTCCGATCACGCAAACCTTGGGCCGGGTTGTTAACCGTCTAACGACGAGCGGACACCGGGTCTTCGTCGACCTTGGTCACATGGAGTTTTGGCGTCGGTTGAATTATGTCAGTCAAGTTACTCGAATGTTCGATCGGATCATTTTGGTTCACGCAGCAAAACCCGATCGAAGATGTGTTTCAAAATCGTATTGGGACCTTCGGGACGGCGGTCAGGACTCGTTCCTACTCGTCGAGAATCCCAAAGAGTAGACCGGTTTTTCTAATTGTAACGATTCGTTGCTTCACCCAATTTATTCTGTTTACTACACCTTAACCGGTCATTTGATTCATTATTAAATCTCCGCAATGAACGGGTCTTATTTTTTTGCCCAGACCAAGCTCCGTGAACTAGTCTTGCCACGCCCATACGGCAAAAAGGCAGCAACAAGGTCGACACCATCGCGAGTTCTCGGGATACACTCGACCAAACGCCGAGCGATTCCCAACCGACTCTCGTTTTGTCGATTGGAATCAAACGGCGCGAGATTGGCTCAACCAATGTCAAATCCAAAAACCCACACATCGAAACCGAATCGAATTTGGCCCACGGACCATCCGTTGCGGCTCAGTGTGGTACTGTTTGCCCTGCTTTCGACCATTCTCGGGGCAATGGCTTACTCCGAATACGAACAGGCATGCCGGACCTTAGCGACGACCTTTGAGGAGAACTTGCGAATAAGTGGCAATACCGTCGCCGAGCACATCGATCCCGAAAATCACGCCAGGATCATTTCTGATTCCCTGACGAACGACGAGAATTATGTGGCTGTTCAAAAGGAACTTCGGCAATCCATCGGGAATGTCTTTGTAGATGCATTTACTCTTCGATTTCCGGAATCCGGCCCTGCCATCGTGGTCCGCGCCCATCATCGAACAGATCCACGTTCGACCGCAAACGCCACGTCCTTGAGATTTTCGCCTACCTTTGACTTTTTTCAAATGCTTGCCATGGAGGGCGTGAAGGATCGTTTCTCGACGACCGATGAGACGCTCGTGGTTTTTCCATTGGCCGAAGAAAAGAAGGATCGATTCTTTTTTGTGTTTGCGCCGCTCCGAACGGCTCAAAACAATCTTGACGGCGTCTTGTGTTTGGTGCGGCGAACTGACGATTACGACAAACTCCTCAGCAATTCCCGCTCGCGAGGCGCATTCAGTCTTTTGATCGGTGTGATCTTGATCAGCGGAATCTCGGGACTGATTTGGTACACTCTTCGCAACCGCGCTATGGCATTGCGAGAGATCAAGTCGGTTATGTCGGCGCTCGCCACGAGCGAACAACGAATGAAATTGTTTATCCAGCACGCCCCAACAGCAGTCGCGATGCTGGACAATAAAATGTGTTACGTGGCGTTTTCACGTCGCTGGCTCGCCGTCTACAACATTGACCTCAATGCTGACATTACCGGATTCTACCACTACGACGTGGTGGCCAATACTCCGACGAAACTTCGGGAAATTCACAGTCGTTGCCTGGCGGGATCTCGCGAGACCGTCGAGCGCGACCCGATCCTATTGCCCAACGGCAAGACTCAGTGGACTCATTGGGAGATCCTGCCGTGGTATCGTGGTGAGGGACAAATTGGTGGCCTCTTGATGTCGAGTCGTGACATCACTCAAGAGGTCGATCAAGAAAATCTGCTGAAGAGTCAAGCCAACCGGCTCGATCTTGCGATCCATTCTGCGGACCTGGCAACCTGGGATCTGGATGTCGAGAACCAATTCATACATTTCGGTGGACTGGGCCTAACCATTCTCGGCTTTGATCCTAGCGTCAAGTTCTTGAGTACCCGTCGTTGGTACGACAAAATTCATCCGGACGATGTCGCGCAAGTCGACAACGACTTCCATTTATTATTGACCGGCGAACAGACGGAACTGCGAGTCGAATACCGAATCAAACGCATCGATGGTACCTGGGTGTGGTTATCAAGTGTTGGCAAAGTCACGGAATACAACTCGGAGGGTCTTGCGGTTCGGGCCATGGGTGTATCCATGGACATCAGTGAATCCAAAGCTTCCGCGTTGGCATTACACCAAGCGACCGAGGATGTCTGGAGGTTGGCCACGGCGATCGAGTCGCATTCGGATGCCGTGCTCTTGACAGATCGAGTCGGAAATATCGTACAGGTCAATCGAGCCTATGAGGAAATGACCGGGTTTAATCGCAACGATGCGATTGGAAAACCTTTAGGAAGCTTGGAGCACAGTCGCGATCATGCTGACACTTACCGGGCAATGTGGGACACGATTTTGTCCGGCAATGCGTGGAGCGGGCGTCAGTGTAACGTTCGACCCATTCGTTTGGACGAAGGCCGTGAAATTAGTCCTGGTCAACTGGAACGATATTGGACCGACGTTTCCGTGACGGCGCTTTATACATCAAACGGTCAGGTTGAAGGATACGTGTCGATTCAACGCGATGTATCGGACGAGGTGGCACGCGAGGAACAATTGGCTGTGGCCGCACGGACGGACGAATTGACCGGTTTAGGCAATCGAAAATACCTGAGCAGCCGTTTGGAGCGGGCCTTGGAGCTACAGGAACGACACGAAGACTATCAGTTTGCCGTGTTGTTCCTGGACGTTGATCGATTCAAGTTGATTAATGACAGTTTGGGGCATCAATTCGGCGACATCGTTTTGCAAGAAGTTGCTGCTCGCCTGTGCAAAGTCCTGCGAAGCACTGACGCAGTCATGATCAATTCGTCGCTGGACGATGCGACGGCCATTCGTTGGGGTGGCGACGAATTCGTCGTTTTGTTGGACCACTTGGAACGGCCGGAATACACCGTCAAGATCGCCGAACGAATTCTACAAGAACTGTCGCAACCATTTTCCGCCGAAGGACATTCGGTCCAATGCTCGGCCAGCATCGGGATTGTCGTGGGGTCTCCGAACTACACGCGTGCCGATGAGATACTTCGCGACGCGGATATTGCGTTATTCGAAGCCAAGAGCCGCGGCAAAGCCCGATGGGTCATCTTCGACGACTCGATGCAAAAAGCTGTCGAACGACGACTCACTCTTGAGAACGATCTGCGTGCCCAACAGAACTTTGAACAATTCCATGTGTTGTTTCAACCGATCGTCGATACCAATACTGGTAGCCTCAGGGGCACAGAAGCCTTGGTCCGCTGGATACATCCTCGATTGGGCTTTGTCTCGCCGCTCGAGTTTATTGCGATTGCGGAAGAGTGCCATGTCATTTTGGACTTGGGCGAATGGATCATGGACCGAGCCTGCGAACAATGGTTATCGTGGCATGTCACCACGCCGGAACGAGCCCCTGAATACGTCACCATCAATATCTCGCGAGTTCAATTGGCGGATGCCAACTTCGTTGAACGTGTAACAGCGTCACTGACGAAGACGGGCATCCCTCCAGAACGAGTTGTCTTTGAAATCACGGAATCGACCGTGATGAAAGACCCAGAGCGGATGAAACAAGTCCTGCGCAACATCAAATCGATGGGGATTCGACTTGCAATTGATGACTTTGGGACAGGACATTCCTCGCTTTCTTGCTTGCATGAATTCCCGTTCGACATCTTGAAAATCGACCGGT
>JAUXWY010000422.1 GCA_030681235.1 Pirellulaceae bacterium
GCCGGTCACGGGGTCGAAGTTGCAAATCTGTTTCAGTCGCAAAACCAACTGAAACACATGCTGGATGGTCAATTGATCGCCCATATCGCTCAGTCGGAGGACGCCGGTCTCTTCCGCTTCCTGATACGTGGCCAACTGCTGCGGCGTCAATTCCAATAGTGCATCGCGGTACAAACGCGGCGGCATGTCCTTCATCACCAGATCTTTGGTCCGGCGCAGAATATAGTCACCGACCTCGCGGGCCATCGCTTCGATCGGCAAGCCCTGCGGCAAATACCCCGGCATCAGAAACTCGAACAGACCGTGCAAGTCGTTGACGCTGTTTTCGATGGGAGTGCCGGTCAACGCCCAAGACCTATCGCGCGAGATCTGCCGAATCGTTTGAGCTGTGGTGCTGTTGGTGTTCTTGACTCGTTGGGCTTCATCCAGGACCACAAGATCGTATTGTCGTCCTTCGCCCAAGACTTCGCTTTGATCGCGCATCAACAATTCGTAGTTGGCGATCTTTACAGGAGTGGCTTGCTGCTGCCAGAGGAAAGCACGTTTGTTCGTGTCGCCTTCGACGATCCCCAGCGGAATCTCCGGAGCCCAGGCCGCGAACTCGCGTTGCCAATTCGTCACGAGTGGTTTCGGACAGATCAAGAGGACATTGCGAATGTGACCCGCGTGCAATAGCATCCGAATCGCCGTGATCGCCTGCATCGTTTTCCCCAAGCCCATCTCGTCGGCCAAAATAGCCGCGTGGCGCGGGAACAGAAACGCGACGCCCTCCATTTGATGTTGAAACGGTTGAAAGGGAAAGTCGAGGATTTCGCTGCTAAGTAATGACTCGAGCGGCGGCTGCAACAGATAATAGAGTCGGTCGGTCCACTTGAGGAGATCTTTGGGTGGATTGATTCGAGTGCGTGTCGAAGGTCTCGGTTTGTCGTTGGCCGATTCAACCGGCACTTTGGCCTTGGATTCGGAAGTCGGCGACTTGATGGGGTTTGGCTTGGGGGCCAGCCATTGGGGCGATTCCGGAAAGATGTGGGAAAACACTCGAACCACCGGAACCTTGCACATTCCTTGGATCACTTGGGGCGGTTCAATCGCTGGAACGATACCATTTGGTACGACGCCATCGGAAGTATGCCGCAAATGAGCGTCCACGGCGAGTCGCTCTGTAGAGAAATCGATCGACTGGATCTCGACGATTGGTTCCGGCGACGGATCGACCGCAGTGTGTGACGGGATCGCGGAGTTGGAATGCGACATGCGTGTCCTCGTCTTGACTAGGCCGCCCGCATGGCAGCGTCACGGGCTTCGGTGAGAGCTTGTCTGACTCGTTCGAAAGGTTCGTCCAAATCGAACTTGGCAGCAAATTCTTGGAGGATCTGTCGCGTGCGATGTTTCACTGGTTCGCGATCATCGTCGGCGGGAAACGTGAGGATCACCGGAATTTGCCGAAGCTCCAGCGACTCCCAACTTGCCGAACTTGGAGCTGCGATTTCTCGATTGCCTTCGGTAGAGATCAACGCGAGCGGGATATCACTTTCTTCGTGCAACGCGGCCGTGTCTCGACAGTCGGTCAGCAATAGTCCCGGACGTATTCTTGATTTCTCCAGCAACGCTTTGGCGATGACTTGTCCGCAAATGTACGCTCGGATCGAGGCTCCATATAGGATCGACTGTGTTCGCGACACCTTGACCGGTAACGTACAGTGAAACTCCAGCGGGCGAGCCAGATGGTTGAGCAATAACAGACCCCCGCACAACCCCCACCCTTCAAACTCGGTGCAGGTCAGAAAGCCTAGAGTTGTCGCCGCATTGCTGGAGTTCATGTCGTTCCTTGAGGGACGGTCGTTTGGTCAAACACGCGTCGGTGACACGCAACGGACGCCGCGGGTCGGGAAGCACTGGAACCATCGGCACCAAGTGGAAGACGACTTTAGGAAGCGAATTCTGCAGTTAGATTCCAAACAAACCGCCATTAATCCACTAAGGTTCCCTCAAGAATCTAGTGAGGCCGACCGACGGCTCTCGAGTTTTTTGCCCCTCCACGTCGCTTGACTCGCAAAGTCGGAATAATCGGAAGCGGAATTGACGGGCAATCTTTAATGGAGAACGCACCACTTGGTCGACAGCTGACTCCCGGTTGGACTATACTGGACGCTGCGGGCAACGATCATATTTTTCGAAATTAGTGGACGCGGACGGCCTTGTCCGACGTTGGAGATGATAGATGAGTCACGATTCGCAGGATTCCGCATCGATCTTTCGCTACAGCGTTTCGGTCAACCCATCGGAAGCGGAGAGTTATCAAGCCGTTCCGCCCAATCAGGTTGGAAACTCCAACGAGCAGACACTCCTTATGCTTCGCGTCATGCAGCAGTTGCTGGATACTCAAAAGAAACAAGTCGAGCTGCTGGAAGAAGTCAACCGCAATCTACAATCTGGCCAGCGACAACGGACCAACGAATTGCAGCAGTGGAAGAACGCGAATCCGCAATTGGCCGGTGGGTGTTGGCGAGCGGCTCAGGCCTTGGGACAAGTCCAAGCCGATTATCTTCGCACGATGACCGATGAAGTTGACTTCAACGCCGAAGACATGATGTCCAGCGAGTACGTCCTCAATGAATTCGTCGATCGGTTCGGCCCACGCATGGCTCACTTGAACACGATCCTGCAGGTATTGGGGCAGTTAGGCACGCCGCCCGCCCCGCCGAAGCAACCAAAATAGACGACAGGTGATCGGGAAACATCATTTCGTTTCGATGGACGCGAAGGAGGATTTGGCACGACCAGCCCTACGGTCTGTCGCGGTCTTCCTTGCTCTTCACGATTGCAAACACGGAAATCGTGGTGTCCCAACTGCCAACCAGAATTCGATCCTCGGATGGAGAAAATTCGACCGACAAGTTTCGATCCATGGTCGCATGTTTTACTGCCGCGATCACGTCGCCACTTAAATCGAGCACCGCCAGTTCCGTGGAAGTGCCGGTAAGTACCAACCGCTTGCTGCGAAACGCGACATCTAATTCGATGTGACCATTCCTGCCGGAAAAAGTGGTCGACGTATCGTTTTCCAAGTTATGAACTGTCACAGTACCCGTCGACCAACTATCGTCGCGGGAATAGACGAGCAGGGCGTCGCCACTATCGCGAATATTGCTGTAAACCGGCACATCGGTAGTGAACTTCCCAATTTTCGGGTTATCGTGGATCCGTTTCCCGCGAAAAAAAACTTCGCGATTTTCAAGAATTTCGCGGACACTTAAGACGTCTTCTTCCGCAATCACCGCAGCCCGTTTTCCATCTGGAGACATCGAGATTGACCGTGGATCAGCGTCGATATCAAATGTGCCTTCCAGTTTTGAGTAGGTCGAGTCCAGAATGTCTGCATGACGACCAAATGTCGATGCCGAACTTTCGATAATCAAACGACCATCCGTTGGCGATAACACAACGCGTCCAACCACGACATATCTGAGCCCAAGAATTTCGGCGAGCTGTTCACCCGTCGGCTGAAACAGCACCGTCCCTGTCGTGCAATCAATGACTCGGATTTGCAAATTCTGGTCAATAATCGCGAGTCGCTTCGACGAACGCGAGACGCTCCAATCAAAAACTCCATCAAATATCCTCCCGAATCTGCGTTCGACGTTCTCCCCGAACATCTCCAAAGTCCATCGGATCTCGCCACTTTTCGTCGATAAGCAACTTACTTTTCCTCGCGAAAAAAAGACAACCCACTCATCGTCGATCCACGAGGCATGCTGGATGCGATCCTCCCACGCGTCTGAAGTGTCCGCGATCGGTTTGCGGAACTGAAAAACTCGTGCGAGTTCGTCGGCCCAACCAAAAGTTGGTGACAGCAAAACGAACGCGATAAAGATCAACGACTTGTGCATGATGGTTCCTGATACAAACGCAACGACTACCTTTGTTGCGATCCTTTTTTCATGATCATGTACTTGCTGCGGACATTCGGTTCGAACTTTTCCAAGCTGTAACGCAGCATTGTGCGTGGCATTTGGGAGGCAAATTCCGACAGAAACGCTCGCAAGACGTTTTCGTCACGTTGGCCCATTTCTCGCAGCATCCAGCCGACGGGCAACGGTCCGAATATTGGGGACGGTCACACCCAGAAACCGATCGCCTTCGCCATATCCACCCGCAAAGGCTTGGAAGAACTTGGGGAAGAACGCCGCTTTCTCCGGGACCGCAAATTCTTGCAATGAACGAAGCACATCCTTCGCCGAGCCTGAGGACGTCACGACCATTCACCGATTTCAATATCCTTGTTCAACAAGCCCAAAATTGATCGCATTTTAATTTGGTAGTCCTTTGGGTTCGGAGCGCCAGTCGTCCAGGTTTACCCGAAAATTTCTAACGCTGGTTTGCCTTTGCCGTCTTCGGTCGCGTAAAACGGTCGTTGTTCGACGTCATACGCCGTTTGAGGACTGATTCCCATGGCCGAAAAAATCGTGGCGTGGAGATCGGAAACGCTCAGTGGCTTTTCGACTGCCACAAAGGGGCGTTCGACGGCCGAGGCACCGTAAAGCTGTCCGCCCTTCACTCCGCCGCCCCATATCACGACACACGACGAACCTGTAAAGTGCCGATGCTGTCCGTAGTGTTTCATGGTCTTTAACGAGTCCACTGGTTCCGTCGTTTGATCGTTGGCATTGGAACCTGGCTTGCCTTCCATGATCATGTCGCGACTGAATTCACTGGCCAGGATCACCAGCGTTCGGTTGAGCAATCCGCGACTCTCCAAGTCAAGAATCAACTGAGCGATGGGTTGATCGATTTCTTGCTTCATTCGCTGGAGGGTCGTGTGTCCGTCCGCATGGGTGTCCCAATTCAGGAAGGGAACGTATTCCGTCGTGACCTCGACAAATCGAGCTCCATTTTCGACCAAACGGCGGGCCAGCAAACAACCGCGTCCAAATCGGCCGGTATCGTACTTGGCATAACTCTCGGCGGGTTCCAACGAGATATCAAATGCTGCTCGCTCCTTGGAACTGAGCAGCCGGTAGGCGTTTTCGATGGCACGGAGTTGCGACTCGTATTGAAAATCGCTCAAGTAGTCGCGCTGCGGTGATTGGTCGACGAGGCGTTGGAACAACTTCTGTCGATTCGCGAACCGTCCTGCGTCCATTCCCGCCGGTGGTCGAACCGATTGAGCGGCGTCCTCGGGGAAGGGCAAGTTGAGTGGACCAAACTCGCTGCCAAAAAATCCAGCGGTCGTAAAGGCTTTTAGTTCTTCTTGTTCCCCCACACCCTCCAGTCGTTGGCCAACGTTGATGAACGCGGGCATGACCGGATTGAGCGGCCCCAACACCTTTGACATCCAAGATCCAATGTGCGGACACGCGACGGTTTGAGGCGGCACATAGCCCGTGTGCCAATGATATTGGTGTCGCGAATGGAGGATACTGCCGAGGTCGGGCAACACATGCGAGCGAATCAATGTGGCGCGGTCCATCACTTGCGCAATATGTTCCAATCCCTCGGTTATTTTAATGTTATCGACGACTGTATCGATCGCTGGAAACGTACTCCCGATCTCCGCGACCGGGACTCCGACCTTGAACGGGACGTATCGTTTAGGATCAAAGGTATCTGGGGCGGCCATCCCACCGCCCATCCACAAGACAATACAAGAATCAGCGGTCGCCCGGGGATGTTCGATCGTCTGGCCATCCGCAGCCGACAGCAATTGCGGCGCTCCGAATCCCAGCGTCGCGATCGTGGCCGCGCTCAGCGTTCGCAGAAACTCCCGACGCTGTTCGAACTCAAGTTCATGTTTAGGTTGGTGATTCATCGTCTCTTCTCAGCGATTGATTTGAAATTCCGGTAACATGATCACGGCCCATAAAACATCCGCCGCAGCCGTCGGTTGTAATGGGAGCGACAAATCGGATGTCAGAATCTGCAACTCGTCCGCGTTTGGCTCGCGGGATAACGCGTGTTGATACACCCAGCGAACAAAGTCTGCGGGACTTTGCCACGGCTTTTGCGCCAATCGTTCGGCTCCACCTTGCAAGTAGCGATCCAACGTTTCACCGATCGACAGATCGATCGCTTCTAAGGTCGTCATTTCGGAGGGGCGAACGGAAACAATCTGGTCGCGATTGGGCCTTCCCAACGAGCGCATCAGGAAGTCGCTCTTGACCAACGAGGCGCGAATCATCGAAACCTCTCCGTTGGACGCTTGGGTCAATAGGTATTGCGCCTGCGGTGTGACGTGCGGTGCCCAAACACCCGAGTGGTTCAAAATGGCAGCGTCTTGCCAATCGTTCGGGGCTTGTTCGTAGCCGCCGGAATCACGTGGCAAACGCGTCGTCCATTGCCAGGATTCATCGGTGCCAAAACCAATCGTCAACTTATCCGAGCTTTGATACCGCACCTCACACCACAAGCCAGCCGGGTTCGGCGCATCACCTCCATTGCGTCCCACAATGAGCAGTTCATTCTCGCCAACGACCAGATCCGGGAGCGGAATCAAAGTGGGGGCATCCCATTGCGTGCCTGCTCCCACCAAGCGACCGTTGAGATAACAGCGAAACTCGTTGTCGCAACTGATGATGGCAAAAGCGTTCTGAGGCATTTCACGCACGGTCCATACTTTTCGAAACGCCAACGATTCGCCACCCGCAGCTTGGGTCGCGTCGGTCCGGTTCCAGATCCATTGTGCTTGAAGCGGCTTTGTCGCGAGCGTTTCGTGGCCAGGTCGATAGCGTTGGACTTGGGCGTCCATGTTGACGGGTGCGGTCCCTGTGAGTTGCCAGACCGCGTCCAAAAACTGTTCGGCGGTCAAGCGTTTCCCTCGCGGGCCTGCGTACGCGTACGTCGCTGAACTTGCGGACTCGTCCACTCGTTCCACCGCGGATTGATAGGCAGCGGACGTAACGATCAATCGCAGCGTCTGTTTCAAATCATATTTTTGATCGGCCAAGCGGACAGCCAAGTAGTCCAATAGGTCGGCGTTCCAGGGCTCGGTCTGCATCGAGTCGGTGGGATGGACGATGCCGCGACCCATCAGGCGATGCCAAAGCCGATTGACGATCGTGCGTGTGAATCGGCCATTTTCGGGATGCGTCAATAGTTGAGCCAGTTGTTGCAATCTCGTGTTCTTGTCGGCCGTTCTATCGACCGTACCCAATTCGGGAAACAACCAATTCGGCTCGGCCATTGTTCCGAGTGGTTTGTCGCAGCGATGAATCTCCAATGGTCGTTCGCTGTAAATCGCCGCCAGCCCAAAGGCCTCGTTCAAGGTCCAGCGATCGACAAAACTATCGTGACACGAAGCACACTTTAGGTTGATGCCCAAGAATGACTGTCCGACACTTTGCGCGAACTGGATTTCGACGGTTTGGCCAGCGCTGACTTCACCTCGCCAGCGAATTCCGTTGATGAAGCCAGCGCTGTCGGGCGTGGGAGGCGCGATCAGTTCGCGGGCCATCTGGTCATAAGGCATGTTCCTTAGCAACGCGTCGTACAACCAAGTGGTGATTTGCGTGCGTCCGCCGGTGATGAAGCCCGTGCCCGTGTAGTCGTTGCGGAGCAGGTCGTTCCAAAATGTTAGCCAATGATCGGCGTAGGCAATTTCGTCTTGCAGCAATCGATCGATCAGTAAGTTTCGTTTGTCGGGGTTCGGATCGCTCAGGAAGGCTTCGCGTTGTTCGGGAGTCGGCAGCAAACCAACCAAATCCAATGTCACTCGTCGCAGGAAGACATCGTCCGAAACCGAAGTCAGCGGCAATTGACCGCGTGTGGACAGATCAGCGTCCAGAATTCGATCCAAGGGATGGTCTCGACCGGCAGTTGCGGCCGGCAATTCGGGTCGGCGAGGTCGGAGTGGCGGTTCATAGGAGGACCGCGGAGCAAAGCTAAAGCCGGGCTCCCAATTCGCACCTTGGTCGATCCACTGGCTGATGACGGTCGTTTGAGCTTCGGTTAGCGATTGGCCCTCGGGCGGCATCCGATATCCATCGTCGACCGAGACGATTCGCCGGAACAACTCGCTGTTGGCATGTTCGCCAGCAACGATGGCTGGTCCTGAGGAACCACCGGCCAACATTTGTTCGCGCGTGTTGAAGCTGAAGTCACCCTCCTGCTGGAGTCCGGCATGGCACTTGACGCAATGAGTCTTGAGAATTGGCACGACATCGTGAGCGAAATCGACCTCGTCTGCCGCAGCGTTGTGGGCAGCGTTCCACACAAACACGAACAGAGCCCACCAAACAGGGCGATTAAATTTCGCGGATTTTCGCACGCATAGGCTTTCTTTTTCGTGAAGCGAATTTCGACGCCCTTATTCTAGCCAGGTTTGGTTGAGAATACACCCGTGAAACGCGTTTCGATCGATTCGCCTGTTCAAAGGTAATTTAGCAAGCGCTGGTGTACCGGCTTCA
>JAUXWY010000425.1 GCA_030681235.1 Pirellulaceae bacterium
CATTATTGATCACTTTCCTGTTCCTTGGTGATCTGGACGTCATGTCCCATTTCACTCAGCAATTTGGTCAGGGCTTGATCCATCGCTGGCCCTCGTGCGTTCTTGTAACGGATCACACCGTCCTTGTCCAGAATATAAATCGTCGGCCAACCGGTCACGTTCCACTTGGCTGAAATTGGACCGCCGGTCCCTTCAGGTCCATTCCAGAAGCTGCGCCAATTGAGATTCTTTTCCTTCACCGTTGCCCGAATCTGTTCCAATTCGCGATCACTGTTAACACCAATCAAGGCGAAGGGTTTGTCGGAGAGTTGTTTGACGAGCGACCGCTCGTGTGGGTACATGGCCCGGCAAGGCGGTCACCAATCTCCCCAAAAGTCCAGCACCACGACTTTGCCGCGATAGTCGCTTAGTTTGAAGGCGACTCCATCCAAGTCGCTGCCCACGATATCCGGTGCAACCTTGCCAATGCGTAGGTTCTCGACAGCAAACAACAGTTGTTCGGCCTGTGGCCCGAGTAGGCGTTTCGCTGGGTCGGGTACATCGGCATACTTGGAGATGACTTCGTTCAATAACTTCACAACCCGTTCTTCCAGCTCCGGGTTATCCGCATCGGACAACTGCCGAGCCAAAATGAATGTCGCGATACCTTTAACCGCCTTGTCCTTGGACTTGGACAATAATTGTTCCAGAGTCGGAAGATCACGCGCGATTAGGCCCATCAGCGGAATGATCTCGGGACTATCCGCGAAATTCTGGATCAACAACTGAAGCGCTGCGGTCCCTTCGGTTCCTTGTGCTCCATTGCGCAGCACCCACAAGTACACATCCCGAGCGACATCCGACTGCGGCGCGGCCTCGACCAACTTCAGAAGATGTTGGCCTGTTTCTTGAACTAGCCGCTGTCGCGAATTGCGAAACCCGGCTGGATCAGATCCCGATTGCTTCAGTTGTTCTTCACGTTGTGTGAAGTCCGTCAAGATCGATTTCAATTCATCCTGCAGGTCTTCGCCGCGTTGTTTGGCCTCGGCAGCGGCTTTTTTCTTGGCGGCGTTATCGGCCAACATCGCTTTGCGAAAATCAGCCGCATATTGGCGATCGTCCGTCGATAGCTTCTCCAACGGGACGGTCTTTTGCGAGCCGTCGGCTAAGGTCAATACAACGGAATCTCGCTTCACTTCCTTGAGTGTTGCTTCGATAGTAAATTTTCCACTCACGTCGGTCCAAGTCCGAGCTTCTTGCGACCAAGTTCGATCGGTCACAAAACAACAGACCACCAGTCCGCTGACGAATACCATCAGCCATCGTATTGGGTTCCACCTGGTCGCATGCTCACTCGTTTTAGGCATACCTGTTTGCAGTTTGATAAATACTTGCGCCGTTTGTCGCGTCATCGGGTCTCACCTCGTTTCGCAAAAAGGGGATGGTCGCTCGTTTCTTTGGGGTTCATTGTAAACCGGCCGTTCGCGACATTACCAGCGGCAAAGGACATTTTCGAGAAATTATGCCGTATTTATTGTGGGGCTAGAGACATCCGGCTCTGGCGTTTAACCGCGCCGCAGAGCATGGTTGGGCGGGTATCCGCCCAACCATGCGTCGCCAAGCGCGCGAGGTCGGTAAAACGACCCATCGGCTCTGCGTGGCGATTAAGCGTTAGACGCCGCGTTGGAAGCCGAACCACTCGATGTGTTTTCGCGAGCAGAGCCGCCATCCGCGAGTTTGGCACTCTCCTTGTAGCCATTGCTCCTTCTGCTCCAAAGTCAGCGCATCGGTTCCCTGTGGCATCAGCCAAATTTGCGCGGCTTGTAGAAATTCGAACCGACTCACAAAGGTCTCGATATCGAGCAGATCTTCAGGGGCCTCCACCACAAACTTCAATTGACAAACGTATTGACTCAAGAGTTGCAACAAAACATCGGGGCGGTACCGGTCGCGTTGATGCCGCTGACGCCACTTGCCCGCTTGCTCAGGGCTGGGGTCCGAGTTGGCTAACTTCGGGCTGATGCTCATCAAGTCGCACGCCACTGGCAACAATAGGGTGCCAGCCGTTTCGATCGTGATGTGTTTACCCAGCCGGTGCAATTGTTGTGTCAACGGAATCATCTCGGCAAACAACATGGGTTCGCCGCCGGTGATTACGACATGATCCAAGGCGTGCGATTGCACCTCGGCCACGACTTCCTCGACGGACCGGTCTTCTCCTTCAGGATGCCAAGACGCATAGGGCGTGTCGCAATACCAACAGCGCAAGTTGCAACCGGAGGCTCGTACAAAACTACTGGCGGTCCCAGTCAACAAGCCTTCACCCTGACGACTCGCATAGATTTCCGAAATGTTCATTTATTCTTGGGAGACTTCTTCTCGGCCAATTGTTTTTCCAAAAGCCTTAGGAGATGCATGCGATCGCTCTTCATCGTTTCACGAGCCAAGCAGGCCAACTGCCAGGCACGTTTCTTGCCGTAACGCTGGAGCGAAAAATTCATTTTGTGGCGCCGACCTTCCGTGTCGGTCCAACTAGCGCAAAAGGCTTCGTAATCCTCGTCGGCCGAATCACGAGAAACCGCCAGATAGACGCCGACACGACCGGTTTGATTGCGACTTGTCAAACGATCTTTCGTGGAAAGGCGCTGAGGTAGTTCGAGTGACCAAGCATCGTGTTGAGCGACAGCCGCCGCCAGAGCACTCTTTTTGCCCCCATATTTCATGTCCGAGAAAAATTTCTGATGCCGTGATCCTTGCCGCGCGATTCGAACCATGTAGCCGTGTGTCCGTCGTACTTCAATATCAAACCGAGTAATTCCGGTTGCGATTCGTTTCGTGTTGGTAGCCGTTTTTCCTTTGCCAGCTCGCTTTTTCTTGCCAAGTCGTTTTGCGCACATTCATGATTTCCACGTTCAATTCTAGTCTTCATGACGTTTAGGCGGTTTCAGCCGCAATCTAATACTCTCGCACTTCAACGACATATCTTGCATCAATTTGGGCGTTTTTGACAAGACGAGAACAGCCCGGTTTGGGGAAAAAGGGCGGAATATCGCCATGGGACCCGACCGAAAGAGAGCCTGTAGCCCAGGCTACACTTTCCAGTCAGGAAAACTCGTCCGGTCTTTGGCGTGCAACAGCCCGATACTACTCGGTGGGGACGGATGGCGACGCACCCAGCAGATATTCCAACAGGTCGTTCATTTGAACCGGAGTCAAGGATCGCTCCAGACCCTCCGGCATGATGGATTGACCGGTGTTCCGAAGCTCTTGAATTTCCGAGCGAAGCAGTGACTCGCGCGCATTATCGGCCCGCTGAAGGATAATGCTCGTCGCGTTTTCCTCGACCAAGATTCCAGTACTCGTTCGGCCGTCAACCCGGAGAACCACGTAGTTAAAATACTGCGGATTGACTTCCAGATTTGGATCCAAGACGTTGTTCAACACAAAATCGATCCCTTTATGAGCCAAGCCGGCCAACGATGGTCCCATGGGCGACCCGTGCCCCTCCAATTGGTGGCATCCAGCGCAATGTTGGCGAAACAAAAGACGTCCACTTTCCCGATTGCCAGACATCGCCAGCCCTTCGCGATACTGACTGACCAATCGCGAACGATCTTGATTCGTCCATTGCGACAACAGCTTGGCTGCCGAACGCTGCTGGTCCGGAGTTCCCCGCCGAGCGATGTTTTCCAACCGATCTTTCGGTAAATCGCGGGCCGTGATCGTTCCTCGATCGACCGCCGCCAGTACCATGTCGACGTAACTCGGCTCCGCGAAAATCGCTTCGATAACAGATTGGCGAACGCGCGGGCTCAGCGAGGGCCAGCACGCGAGATAGTGTTCGGCAATTTCCGGTGCTCGATGGGAGGCCAACGTTCGAACTACAAGCAGCTGTACTTCCGTGGGTTGGTTCGGATTCAACCACTCCAGGAGTTGTTTGCGAACCGCCGGAGGCTCCACATGCTCCAGTAGCGAAAAGGCTCGTTCCAACCGTGACAAGGCAGCCAGATCTTCGCTTGGCCAATTCTCAACTTGAGCGGCAACATTCGCCAACGCAGTTTGCTGCAACGTTGCGATCCAATGCCGCGTGGCCTCACGATCGAGTCTTCCGCCCACCAGTTCGTGCGCCGAGTTAGGAGATTGATGTTTCAGTAACGCATTCCACACCGGTTGGGCCACGACCAACTGTTGGGGATCGTGCTGCAAACGGGTTGACGCTTGACATTCGCTCAGCAACCCCATCCATTGTTCACTTGGACTTTCGGCCAACATCTGCCGGACCAGCGAACCCAACCAAGCCGAGGGCCATTCATGATTGCGATGCTCTCGCAAGCTGCTCAATAACAACTCGCCTGCCAAACCTGCGGCGGAGCTTTGAATGGCCGTTTGCATCCACGGTTGTTCGATGTCTTGGCGAGCGATTTTTCCCAGCGTTTGGACCACGGATTGCGGACTCGCCGCGGAAAAACTTCCCAAGGAAAACGCCAATTGATATCGAACTTCCGGATCCGAATCATCGGCCAACGCCACCAATGCTTCCAACACGGTTTCGGCGCTGCTACTTTCGGTCGCTAAACTCTCGGCCAAGCGAACCGCGTGGCGGCGGACTTGAGGGTGGGGATCACTCAATCCAGCCATAATGATCCGCGGCGAAAGGGCGTCCAGCCCCGAAAGAGCAGACAAAGCGTGCAAGCGTCCGAGCGCACTCGACGAATTTTCGACCATGGATTCCAACTCAGGCCGCACACTTTGATCCTGACGCTCGTACAACAATCGAGCCGCCGTTTCGCGATGCCAAGCATTGGGATGTTCCAACAAGCGAACCAACTGGGAGGACGGTTGATCCCGCAGTTTCGGTGTGGGTCGATGTTGAAAGCCGGGCGGCAGAACTCGATACAGCCGACCGCGATCGCGCCCGGAATTCAAGTCGAGATGTTGTTTGATTTCAGGCGGCAAACTGTGTGGGTGCTCGATG
>JAUXWY010000432.1 GCA_030681235.1 Pirellulaceae bacterium
GCCGGTACACCAGCGCTTGCTAAATTGCGTTTTTGTTGGGACGCCTGCTTGTCGGGAACATCTTATTTTCCAAGTGGAGAGTTGCTTCCCTGGACTTCTGATGGATCCACTTCTTGGATGATCCATTTGAGTTGTGGCGAAACGGCTGCCGCAGCTTTCATCGATGGCTTCAAGTATCGATTGGGTTGCGTCTCTCCGACGACGGTGAACTTATCGCCTTTTTGCAGAATCGGTCGATCGTCGTACATCTGACCGAAAATATGATCGTGAGTCGTCAACTGGCACGGCAACCAGACGGCTTCGCCCTTGGGAGTGACCATCAAGAACTCGGGATACGTGTGATCGTTGCACCAAACCGCTCGAGCGGGAATTCCTCGATTTCGGCACAAGGCAATAAACAAAGAGGCGAACTCCTCACAGTCGCCTTTCTTGTTCGCCAACGCGTCCAAGGACGAGTGGATTGTCTCATCAAACTCGTATTGGATATTCTTCTGCAACCAACTGTAGATCGATTCGACTTGGTTCCAGGGTGTCTCTTTCGAGTTCACGATTTCTTCGCCGAGTTCTTTGTAGCGTTTGTGATTGGTCTCGATGTAAGGACTCTCGCCCAGAAACATCCGCCCTTCACGCTGGCCCTTTTCGGCGAACTTCCATTCGACGGGTTGTTCTGGAGCGAGGATGTCGTAGCGATCCAAACGCATCGTGATTGTCGCTCGGGCCGTTTCGCCGGGCCCCATATTGGGAACATTGACGATCATCTGTCGACCTTGCCCTGCGAAATCCTTCATCTTGACGCTGGCGACGTTTGGCGATTTGAATTCACTTAGCACAGTGATTTTTTGTTCAGGAAATTCGATGGGTACGGGAGCCGCCGCGATCGCTCCCCGCAAAGGCCCGTTGCCACTCGAAATCTCGACACCGAACTCCCAAACCTTGGAGCTGCGTTTGACCAGTCGAAAGCCTCCGTGTGGGGCGACGATGATCTCGCCATTGGCGGCTGCTGTTTGGATGTTCTCAGCTTGGGGTTGCGGAGGAGCGGCGTTGTCCTGTTGCAGTATCGTTAAACGAGCCGTTCCTTTGGCCTCGGCTTCAAAGTCGCGCGACTTCGGCAATTGGGGCACGTCCAATTTTTCCGGAACAAAATCCCGCAGGCGGCTGGGTCGCGCAGCCGGCGACTTCAGCGTGGGAGAATCGGGAAGATCGCCGGCGGGGCGACCTTGTTCAGTGCCGGAGTTTGACGTGCCTGAACCGGGGGGAACCGAGGAGGGCGTGTCTTTTTTTGCTGGAACCTGTTGTCGAGGTCGTCCCAAGGGATCTGTCTCTTGAACCAGCGCAAACGCTACAGTCGGCAATACGAGACCCAGGCAGATGCTGAGGCAAACGCCAATCGCCACGCCACGTTGACCTCCGAAAGTTCTACCGTAGAAACACACACCGGCGACCGACTTGCCAAACGAATGAAGATTACGGGCATTTTTCATAACGGGACCACCGGCGGATCAGGACGTGAACGGTTGGTTGTAGCTAACCCACTAATTATAGGGCAGAAACGGTCTAGTCGGTAGGTTTTCCAATTCCAATTCGGAGCTTTTTGCCAGACGGGGCCAACGCGACAGAGGACTCGGTGCGATTGACGCGGACGTGTCGACTCCGTAGCGTAGAGAATTCGCGGCTAAAAACCTTCGTAGCGAATATCGCTCGATGGAGCCAATTCCGACTTATTAACCTTTTCCCACAACCTTCGGCAAAATACAAATGTGGCCACGACAAGCCGTTCGCTGGATGTTTTTGATCGGATCGTTATGGTCGTTGTTGGCCCTCGCCAGGTGTGTTTTACATCAAAGCTTTGTCTTGCCCGACGGGACCGACGCAACGACGACCGCGATCATCAATCTCGCGTTTGGATTCTACTATGGGGCCTGGTTAATCCTCGTTCAGAAGCTAGTGTTTTCCGCCGAGGGTGTGTTGGAGCGTCTCGTTTGGGGTTCGGCGGCAGTTGCTGGTCTGTGGGGGCTTGCGCCAGACACGCAGGAACTGCTACGGGCAGCAGAAATGAACTTTGAAAGGTTCGCAGCTTCAAACGGGTCTGTTGGCGGGTTGAAAGGTGTTTCGATTTGGTTGCTAGGACTGGGGGCCGCAGCGTCATTGTGGCTTGCACATCCGATGTTTCGGGGCCTCTTGGTTGGCCCGACTACAAGAAAAGAGACCACGGCTCCACTGCTACGCGAGCCTGTACAATCACGTGGCCTTCGCTGGGTTCTGGGGTTCATTCGCATCGTGGTGTTGGTCGGTTTTACGTTTTGGTTGAAGTCCAACTTGGAGGTGCGGCAGCAACCCAGTGAGGCATTCAGTTACTGGATGTTCCTCTTGATGGTGACTTCTTTGGGATCGATCCTGACGACGGTTCCATATTATTTGGCGATCACCATGCGCCGCCGATGGCTCGGCGTGATGTTCTTTCACGCCGTCTGGCTCGGTGCCCCTGGTCTTTTGATCGGATTGACCTACATATTTCAAACTTCGTGGGCAGTTCTCCCGAACCAAGTCGTGGACGCACTCGCTCAGATATTCGCTCCATTCCTGGTTGGATTTTCGTTCACCTTGCTTGTTTCGTTTTGGAGTAGCGTTTGGTTTCGTGACCGCGCGATCCTAGTGATGCCGGCCGCCGTCGTCGCTCAAAGAAGGGCTGTCACCCCAACCGACATTCAGGAGTCGGATTCCCGACAAACAAGTCTGATTCGATATCGTTGGCCGCAGTTCTTGCTGAGCGTGGGGATGGCGATTGCTTTGTTCGCGACGATTCATTGGAGTAGTCTGTTCCTCCAGCATCACGTGCATCTGGGCACATGGTGGATAACGGACGAAGATCATTGGAACCGAGCGACCTCGCTGGCTCGTTTGCAGCATCTGCAAGACACCGACGTGGATATTGCGAAGAAGTTCAACAAGCGGTCTTGGCGATACGACAGACACAACCGACCGCTATTGACCACGCCGGATGGTTGGGTCCACTGCGTCGTGAGCGCTAAGATGGCAAGCGATCCCGCGTGGAAGCCCCTGCGGAAAGATATCGAATTGAATTTTAGCGACGTCATTTGGACGATGGATTTTCCCGTCAGTGACCCGGCAGACCTCTGCGGATCGGCCTACTCGGTGCTGAAGATCGACGGCGAAAAACTGCGACTTCGGGATTTGCCGAGCATTGTGTATCCCCTGACTTGGGAAATCTTTGGAGGAACGATTGAGGACCTTGATTACACGCGTGGATCGGGAACTCACAGCTTGAGATTTGAGCGATGTTCGTTCACGGATGTTGATTTTCAGTCGTCGTCGGCCGTTCGACGTCAGACTTTGAACTTCATCGATTGCGAGTTCAAAGGCTTCCCACGATTATTCCCCGAGACGATTTCCATGAACTTTACCATGAGTCGGCCCGAGGAATTTGTGGAAAACCACGAATTGTTTATCGAGGCGCTCTTCAACGGCGGCTCGATAAGACTAACGCCGTCGAACCCAAGCACGTTTGATGGCAATCAGTTATTGGCTCAAATCCCGAAACCTTGGCGTCATCTGATCGGAATCACGAGATATGGAAACGACCAAATCATGGTAGAACGCGAGCCAATTTTATCTTTGTATACGACTCTAGATGAATTGCCGGCCAATTTGAATACTCGAATTCTGGAAACCGATGAGTCCGGCCAAATCATCGGTCTGGATTTTCGACAATGGCAATGGTCGCGAAAGGATTCACTCCAGAGGCACGATGAATTTGACACTGGTACAGATTTGAACTGGTTCCGCACTTTGATCGGTACGGGATATGAAGCCGACGAAGTCGCCCTCTTGGCGGCGATGGTCGGACGATCGTGGTTGCTGCAAGTCCAGGATGTAAATGGTTCAAGTGTTGAACTGCTAACTAATAAACTAACGAGTCATAACTTTGTTGACTCCGGCAAGGCCTTGTATTTTTCGGAACGATCAAGATTGCCGGACTTGGATTTGTTAGCGTGTTTTCCCAACCGTGATATCTTGATCGTCGACTGCCAGACTTGGCCGCCAGGATTTGCGACTGGACTGGCAAAGGTTCCGCAGCTAAAGCGTATCGTGGTGCTCATCGCCGGCGAAACTCCGAACGCCACCGAGGCCGCTGATCTACAATTTCTGCAAGCGGTTCCTGGGCTGCCTGTCGAAACACTGCGTCGGCCAAACACGACCGGGGACCTGGTGCGTTTGCTCAAGAAAGAGTGAGACACGGCTCGTTAGAAACTATTGCACGACCCGGCGCACGATTTCGACTTGCGGGGCAGCGGTGCCTTTGCCATTGACGTACTCGCGAACCAAACGAACACGTTTTCCGGCTTCGGGCTCTTTGACATTGTCGCCCTTCTGAAACACAACGGCTGGATTCGAAAGCGACCCGAACTCGCCGCTCCCGCGAAACGAACAAGGGTACCAATGCAGGTTTCCGTCCGGATCTTCCAAACAGAACTCGGCGTGTTGGCTGCCTTCGACCATCACTAATCGAGCGGGAACTTCCATCGCTCGAGCCATGGCTACAAACAAAGCGGCCCGGTCTTCGTTGCAACCTTGCTTGTTCTCCAACGTGTCGTTTGTGCTTTGTACTTTGCTGACGGTTTCGGTGACGTGGTCCAAGATCCACCGATGTACGGTACTCAGTGCGACCCATGGTTCCTCTTCTTTGGGAGCAAGTTCCGCAACCAGTTTCTTAAGGCTCTTTTCTCGGGTGTTGATCAGCGGCGAATCGCCGACGAAGAACTTGGTCTCTTTGGTCACCTTCTTGGGTTTCTTAAGACCGACGGTTTGAGCGGGGGCCAAGATCGGACTGACCGAAACCTCGTACGTGATCAACACATTGGCTTCGGTTTGGGCAGGGACTTGCGGGATCGAGATCATCATTTGACGGACGCCAGCGTCCAGAACCCGGTATTGGATGTCGCCCGCTCGATCGTAAAGGTCTTCCTCGATGACGCTAACTTTCTGTTCAGGCCAATCGCTGGGGACAGGCAACCGCAACACAACTCCCGTAAACGCGCCCGCACCGGTTTTTATTTTGGCTCCAATCTGATAGCGAACCACCTGAGAATCACCCAGTCGCACGCCATACGATGCCGCCGCCGAGTCAGTCAAAGGGGAACCTTGAGTTCCTTGAGTCTCGGTCGTAGGTGGGGACAAAGGGTTCGGTGGAGACAAAGGTCCACCGCCAGTCGAACCCTGTTCCAAAGGAGAACGAGGTTTGTCGTCTTGAGCAAAGACCGAACCGTTTGCGACGAGAACAAAGACAGCGGCGAGCATTAGTCCCAATAATCGAGACCACGGGCACGCGATTCCCGCGCGCTCAACGGCCGAACCCTCGCAGCTTTGGAGTTTTCTATTATTCATGTGTTTCACCATCATTTTGGCCGCTCCCCTAAAATTGTAGTTCACAGCCAGGGATTCGGTGATCCGGAACGGTAGAATCTGGGTAACCGTCGAGTTGTACCGGTCGTATCGATCGTTCCGCTAGACAAGGTCGGTTTTCGTGTTAACTTTGAGCACGCGGGACTGGTCCAGATCCTTGTTGGGTGGCCAACCGCGATTCGCTGGCAATCTACAAAGACTTTTTCCATGGCTGTGGCTCAGGATATCGATTGGCAAAAGACCCTCAAGCCGCTGACCCTGGGTTCGATCGAGATCGGCTTCCCGGCAGTTCAGGCGGCGCTGTCCGGCTACAGTGATTGGCCGATGCGGATCCTGGCCCGGAAATTCGGTGCGGATTACGCGTTATGCGAAGTGATGCTGGACAAGTTCTTGGTCGAGTTGAAAGACCGCAAACGGACCAGCCATTTTTTGCATTTGTCGGACGAGGATCACCCGGTAGCCGGTCAATTGATGGGTGCCGAACCGGAACAATTCGCGGCCGGGGCTGCAAAGTTGGTCGAGGCAGGTTTTGATGTGATCGACATCAACTTTGGTTGTCCCGTAAAGAAAGTGTTGGGACGCTGCCGAGGCGGCTTTCACTTGTCTCAACCGGAAGTTGCGTTGGAGATCGTGCGCCGGACACGAGATATCGTACCCACCGAAATCCCCGTCACGTTAAAGATGCGGCGAGGCATGGATGACACTTCTGAGAGTCGCGACAACTTCTTTCGAATTTTGGATGGGGCGTTCGCGATTGGTGTCGCGGGTATCACCGTCCACGGGCGCACCGTCAAACAAAAATATGTCGGGCCCAGTCGTTGGGAATTCCTGCGCGAAGTCAAGCAACACGTCGGAGCTCTCAAGATTCTAGGCAGCGGCGATCTGTTTACTGCGGAAGATTGTTTGAACATGATCGCGCAGACAGGAGTCGACGGCGTGACGGTCGCACGTGGCGCGATCGGCAATCCTTGGGTCTTTCGTGATATCCGTGAACTGGCCGCTGGCCGACCGATCCCACCACCACCAAGTCTCCATCAACAGAAAGCGGTGATTCACGAACATTTTGCTTTGGCGACTCAAGTTTATGGACCGGACCGAGCTGGCCCGACGATGCGCAAGTTTGGAATCAAATATAGCATGCATCATCCGCAAAATGTCGAGGTCCGCGAGGCCATGGCCAAAGCACGAAATGTCGATCAATGGCTGGCTGTTTTGGACCACTGGTACCGAGACGATCTACCTGGCGTGCGTCCGGATGGGAATTGGCATAAAGCGCAAGGCAGCTGCGAAGAGTGAAGCACGCGGCTCGGGAATTTAAAAAATCCGAGAACTGATAACAGCATCGGTTTAGCAAGCGCTGGTGTACCGGCTTCAGCCGGCGGGTAGCTGAAAAGAGCGTTTTCACACTTCCCGCCGGCTAAAGCCGGTACACCAGCGCTCGCTAAATTGCCTTTGTAAACATCTGCAGGTCGGGAATTTGGGAAATCGTAACACTGATAACAGCATCGGTTTAGCAAGCGCTGGTGTACCGGCTTCAGCCCAATACCGCTAAGTTAATATCCGGATTGCGTCGCGAAAAGGGAGCTTTAAAGGCTGTGTTTTCCGGTGTTTTTC
>JAUXWY010000433.1 GCA_030681235.1 Pirellulaceae bacterium
GAGTAGTGTCACCATGGCGATCGACAAACCGAAAAATCCCGGCGACCAATCCCACAGCGTCGCATGGTCGAAGCGATGGTTCCGAGTTGAAAACACGCTGATGTAATCAAGGACCGATGATTCGGTTGCAGAATCCGACACGGGCTCGGTTTGGTTACGTTGGAGAGGCACGGTGCTGTCCCGATTTGCGGATTCGTCATTTGGTCCCAGCGATTTCGCTCGGTAAACGATACGATATGTAGATGCCGGATTTGACTTATAGAATGCCAGAAGGCCGCCGGGAACACGAAAGCAAGTCGTTAGAATCGCGCCAATCGATGCGAACACAACCAAGTTCGTCTCGGACCTCGTCCCGGGGTTTGGTCGGACTAGCTATTCAATTCTGCCACTATTTAATGTTGTTATGTCTACACGTTGGTCGGATCGCCAAATTCACCATGGTCGCGTAGGATTTGTCCCGAAATAGATTTCTGATTTCGATGTTTTTACAAACACAAAGGCGATTTAGCGAGCGCTGGTGTACCGGCTTCAGCCGGCGGGGAGTTGTGAAAACGCGATTTTCCGCAACCAAGCGGCTGAAGCCGGTTAACGGCAATTCCGTCTCGTCCCGCGACGACCACTTGGCCCGTTGTAGGATGAACAACCACCGCGTGGAGCGACCCGATTCCCGGATTTTGTTGGTCGATGATTTCCAAAGAGTCTTGTTGGAGACGAAAGAGCGTCCCATCTTCGCAGCCGACCAAAATCGATTCATTCTCTGGCGCCCAGGTCGCCGTGCTCGGAACACTTGGCAAGCGTTGGAAACGGATTAGACGTCCGATCTCAGGCTGCCAAAGTCGAACCGTCCGGTCTTCACTGATCGAGACCAATCGACGAGTCCGCAACGACTTCGCCGCAGGTTCCACTAAGATGTTCGAGACGGTCCCCAGATGATTGTCAAACACCCGCTGCTCGGCAAATGCAGGCCCGGGCCAATAACGGATCGTGTGGTCCACTCCAGCGGAAAGCAGTTGGTCGGGGCCCCAAAAGCGGATAGTAAGAACGGGCTTTGAATGTCCGCGATAATTGGCGACCGATTGCGCCGTCGCCCAATCCCATAATCCGCAGGTCCCATCAAAACTGGCTGTTGCCAATCGCCGCTCGTCGTCCGACCAATCGGATTGCATGATGAGGTCGTCATGCGCCGCGTATTGTTGTTCGCGTTGTTTCGACGTCCAATCCCAAATTTCGATCAGCCCATTCTCACCGGGGATTCCACCAACGACCGACAAGTGTTGACCGGTCGGTGAAAACTTCAAGTCCTGAATCAACTCGATCTCGGTCGCAAGTTCCCCGGCTTCCTCCATCGAGGGCCAGCGCCAGTACTTCAGCCCCGCCGCCGAAGAACCCAACAGAAACTGATGGTCGGGTGAGAATGTCAAAGCCGTTAGCGGGGTGTTTGTGCGAATCGCGATCGTGAACTCGTCTGTCCCATCCGCATTCGGCGCAGCGGCGCGGCTCGAGTTTACACTTGCGGAGCAACCGTACACGAAAAGCAACAGCACGAACCACCTGCACAACCGCCGCATCAGGTTAGTCCTTTGATCCAATGCCCGCCTTGATTGAGTTGCACCGGGCGGCCATCCGGCGTGAGTAGTTCTGTACTCGGCTGAAGTCCCAGAAGCGTGTAAACACTAAAGGCTAAGTCTTTCGGAGTGATGGGTTGATCACGTGGGCTCTCGCCCATGCGATCGCTCGAGCCGATGAATTGCCCGCCTCGGACACCACCACCGGCCATTGCCACACTAAAGACTCGTGGCCAATGGTCGCGGCCTCCTTGCGAATTCAGTTTTGGAGTTCGCCCGAACTCGCCCATCGCGACCACCAAAGTTTGCTCCAATAGACCACGTTCGGAAAGATCACGCAGCAATGCACTGAAGCCCAAATCAAAGGTCGGGATCAAACCAACTCCAGGGTCCGCGCCACTGTAGCCGGACTTCAATTGCAGCACGAGATCCGAGTGGGTGTCCCACCCCGTATAATTGATGGTGACAAACGGGACGCCTCGCTCGACCAACCGCCGAGCCAACAAACAACTTTGCCCAAACGTACGCGGGCCGTATCGCGATCGAACGCCCTGCGGTTCTTGCGACAGATCGAAAGCGGATTTGGCCTCGTTTGATGTGACCAGCCGATATGCTTGTGCAAACGCTTGATCACCGGACGGAGCCGAGCGTTCAAACTCCGCTTGTGTTTGATCCAATTGCGCCAAGTAGGAACGACGACGGGTGATTCGTTGGGCATCAACTCCAGGAAAAAAGTCGATATCCGGCACGCGAAAATCCATCTTTGCCGGATCTCCTTGCGTCGCAAACGGCTCACACGTCGAGCCCAAAAAACCAGCCCCCGCCGATCCTGCCCGAGGTATCGCGACGTACGCGGGCAGCGCAGCATTTTGTTGTTGCAGATGCATCATCGCCGAACCGAACGAAGGATACACCAACGAAGGCGTTGGTTCGTAGCCGGTCAGCAAGTATTGGTTCGCCAGTCCATGTTCGCCCAATGGCGATGTGACCGAACGCAAGATCGTCAACTTATCGGCCAACTTGGCGGTCTCGGCCAGTAGCTCGCAGTACTCGATACCTGGCACGTTGGTAGCGATGGGGCGAAAGGGACCCTTGACCTCTGTCGGAGCATCCGGCTTGAGATCAAACGTCTCCAAATGACTTGGCCCACCATCCAACCAAACCAGGATGCACGCTTTTGCGGTCGCCGGTCGCAGCGGTTGAGCGACTGCCAAGCGAGCAAAGTACTGTGACAAACCCAGCCCCCAGCCCGTCAACAGACCGACCTTGAGCATGTCGCGTCGTCCCATGCCGTCGCAGCGAATTGGTCGATGAATCATGGTTGTTATCCGCCGTTTGAGGATCGTTCGTTGGAAAGTATCACACCATTATCGTTCGATAAAAGCGCGGCTGTTCAGTAGACTCCAAATGAAATCTTCCAGCCGCTCCTGCTGTTCACGTGCATCGTTCGTGGCCAGTTCCTTCGTCCAATGTTCGAGTTCCTCCACCGACGCCGTGCGAGAAAGCGCCACCATGTACCACTCTTGGATGATGGTTTCGACCGGAAGTTTCTCTGCCACTTGTCGTTGCCAACGTCCCGTCGGGTCGCGCAGCTTGCGATTGATGACGTCGCCGTTTAGCAATTGGAGTTGAGCGGATAAGTTGTATGTCCCTGCCTGGGTCGTTTCGCAGCCTTGAGCCAATTGGCACCGGCCTAACGCGTCCAATGTCGCGGACGGTCGAGACGCATCGACAAGATGTACTGCTCGCGTGATATTTGCCCCCGCCAGTGCTTCTCGCACACCCGTTACATCTTGAATCGCATCGACCAAGATGGCTGGCTCCATTGGTCGCGGAAAAGCTCGCGAGTAGAACCGATCGTCGGCTTGATTCCCCGGCAGAACTTCCTTGGAGCGAGCATAACTTTGCGACAATGCCAACAATCGAAGCGTGTGTCGAAGTCGAAATCCATTGGCGGCAAAGTCGCGAGCCAATTTCGTCAACAGCTCTGGATGGGTTGCCGGATTCGTTTGCCGCAAGTCGTCAACTGGCTCGACCAGACCTCGGCCAAACATCGCTTGCCAGAACCGGTTGACCATCACTCGCGCGAACAGATCTTGTTCGTCGTCCAATACCCACTGAGCCACCGCGTTGCGATGATCGCCGATGTTTGTTAGATCGCGTTGGCCCGGAATTCGGGAAGTCGCCGGCTCGCTAGTTCGCACGTTTGTGACCTCACCACGTAGTCCCAGGCTCACGTGACGTGTTCGCTGCAATCGAGCAAATACTGCTGCCAGACCGTGATAGTCGTCTTGCGTCCAGCGATCCAAAGGATGATCGTGACAGTTGGCACATCCCAAACGCGCGCCGGCAAAGAACTGACCGACCAACTCGGCGTGCTCCCGTGCGTCACGCACCATTCGTCCAAAGTTCGCAGGACCGATCGCATGAGAGTCACCGTCCGAAGTCAACAACGAACGAGCAAGTTGATCGAAACCCTGATCCTCTTGGATCATTTCGCGCAACCAATGGTAATACGCATCCAGCGGTTGCGGCTCGTTGGGAAACGATCGCATCCGCAGTTCGCCTGCCAATCGCCACGCCCAATAGTCAGCGTACTCGGGACTATCCAATAGACCATCGACGATCATCGCACGGCTCGTTGTTCGATTCGTGTCGGTCACAGTTTGCAAGAAGTCTGTCGCAACTTCCGACGTTGGCAATCGTCCGGTCAAATCGAGGTGGACACGGCGCAGCCACTGGGCATCGTCGGCCCGCGGCGAGGGGGGGATTCGTAACGAGTCCAGCGTCTTCAGTACTTCAAGGTCAACGAAATTTTCAGCCTTCTCCCAAGCGTGGTCGGGCAGTGCGTCGCCTAATGGCGAGCTCAATTGAACCGACACCACTTGATCCATATAACGAGCCAACAGGACATGCTGCCCGGGACGCAAGAGATGAACTTCGCCAAATGGATCAAGTCGTATAGCCGTCGGATCCATGGTACTAAAAGTGACGAGCTTTGTGACGTCGATCGTCGAGCCATCGGCAAAGGTCGCCTCCGCCTGAATTGTGGTTCGGCTGGGCACCGTCGTAAAGTGAGTTTGGAAAGGCGTCAACGCGAGACGACGCAATGGAGGCGCGGCGTCGTGTTTGGCTCCACGCTCGATCCATCTTAAAATGGTTTGGCCGTCCGATTGTTCAAGGTCCAACACTTGGCCGCCACCATGTTCCAATTCCCCGGTCGGCTTGCGCAATAAAAGACTTCGCGCAGGTTGATGCAAGTTGACTCGACGACCGCGAAACGCAGCGAAGATGACTCGATGATCTGCCAATGGGTTGGAGCCCAGCAATGAAAGATGAAAGTCGCCACGACCGGCTGCGGCTCCATGACAACTTCCTGCATTGCAACCGGACTTTGTGAGGATGGGGACAATTTCTCGATCGAATGAAACTTCTCTTGGTTCGTCAGCCAGACAAAAGAGCGTGAGGCACCAACTCAATGACAACACAGTCGACATGAATCAGCCTCTTCGTCGAGAACCTATTTGTCAGATTCCATTGTTTCAGCGGCCAGGCGGGTTGTCATCGGTTGACTTTTTCCCGTACAGTGCCGCCCACTTCTTGAAATATTCTTGAGTCTTGGGCGTGCCGTAATTGCCCAGGACTCCGGCATCGACAATCGACTTGCAAGCTCGGCCGAGTTCTCGCCGAATCGCTTCATCCTTCGCCGCTGATTTCTCGACGACAACGGCGGCTTTATCAATTTCCTCATCGGTCGCGGTTTTCTTCAGCATGGGTTGCAACAAGGGGCGCAAGTTCGGCGGTTGCTCGCCATTGGCCGCTCGCTCGCGCATCGGGGGCATGCCTTCCAAATCCGATAGCTTGGGGGCCGTTCCGCCAATGATCTCGACGAGCCCCTCCAGTACTTTTGGCAAATCCGCCTGCAAGCTCGGTTGGATCAACGCAAAGTTACCGGTCACCACGTTGTCTTTGGCGATCAAAATCGTGAGTTCCACCTTGCGGTTGAGTCCATAACTGCCTGGCCCTTCTTGGCCATCGATCGAGACGCCCGTCAGGACGCCCGGAGTCACGGCATGTTGCATCCGGCGCAGGTTTGCTTCCGCGGCTGTGGCATCGGCGTCCAAGAAAACAACGCCGGTTTTCAGGCCAGTCTCACGCCGCGAATGAGCATACCCCGACAATATCCGGGTAAAGGCGATTGACGGACGATTCAGCTCGTGAACAAACACCAACAATAACGGACCACCCGCAGTTTCTTTGACCAGATTCAACTCTTGGCCGGTCGGTTCCACCAACAATTCGCGAAACGTAAATTCGGGCAAAGGCTCGCCCATCTGCGGGCCGGAGAAGACGTCGGTCTCGGACTTGGGCTGCGAGTCTTGGCCGACAACCACGGCGCTTACAGACAATGTGATCGCAACAATCGAAACAAACCAGACAACGGCAACTAGTCGTCGGTTACGATTCGAATCTAGATACATCTTGTTGTCCGTCATGGAAATGGTCCGTTGGATAGCGTCGCGATTTGCTGTTCAAGTCGAAAGTGGACTGAGCCGTCGCTATTTAGTATACGGGGAAATCGACCTGCAATCCATTCGAACTGGGCTGTAAAGTTCTCGAATCGCAACCAAAATCGCACGATGGAGAACATTGATCCGATCTGTTATCGGGCCGCCACTTGGAAATGTTCGTGGAACACGTTGCGATAGGCCAATTCGTTTGGCGGAAAGACCTGAGTGAATTGTTCCGCCGAAACGGCTCCGCGTTGGAATCGTTGCTTCGGAAAAATGGGCAAGTCTAGGCCCGTCAGGGCTTTGATTCCGGCAGCGGCTACTTGGCCCTTCAATCGATACAATTTGTCGTGTTCCCATTGGGTCAATTCGATGAACGGGATCCCTTCGGCGACCGCGATCACATTCGGTGTGGCAAATGGGGAAAAACCCGTAAATCCGTGTGCCGCAGCGGGGGCGTAGCTGCGCACGTGGCCTCGACTTTGGCCGCCGCTAAACGTCAAACTATGCTTGATCTTGTCGACGCCCCAACCCTCCTGATAGAAAAACGAATTGCTGAGTACACTACGGATTGTCAGTTCCGAATTCTCTTCGATCGGATAATCTCGTAAGTTTTCGTCGCCGCCATCACCGTCCAACAAATACTTCCACTCGGGGTAGCGCTGGCGGATGCTGCGGCACAACGCGTCCGTCATCACCGCCGCTTGCACATCGAGGGGCTTGTAGTCTTCGATCACTCGGACGGCCCGGCGGAAGTCCAAGTCCGACGCCGGCAGATGGACAACTTCTAAGAACATATCGAGCCCCAAGGCCTTCAAGAAGCTGGCCGCTTGTTGTTCGTCCGATCCTTGGCCTTCCACCGACAATGTGAATGCCTTGAGTCGTGATGGCGATTGCCCGTCGAGACGCAAGAGATGGTAGGTCAACAACAGGACAACACCACTATCGATCCCGCCGCTAAACAGGACTCCGATTGGTTCGTGGGACGGTAGCGAACGAATGAATCGCTGGATTTCAGCGGCCACGGTTTGAATGTACTCGCGTCCGATCACTTCGACGTCGGCTGGCAGGGTATTGCGTTGGCTCACCAGAAATCGTTGGTAAATCGGATTGGGATCAGGGCAGCCGACCAAGGAGATTTCTGTCACGTGGTGCGCCGGGACCATCCGGGTGTAGGAAGGATGGAACTGATCGAGCAGACCATCTTGTTCTAGCTGTTGCCGAATTTGGTCGATCCGTTCGGCGACAATCAAGACCGGCCCATCTTTTTGTTTTGCCAAGAAATATCGCATCGGACGCCCGATCGACCGAGCCATCCGAATTCGGCGACCCTCGCGATGCAGCAAGGCAAACTGTCCATCGATTTCACGAACTCGCTCTGGTTGCCCACTGCCGACTCGCTCAATCGCGTCTTCGACTGTCATGTTGAAAATCAAATTGCGAGTGGGGTCCAACAGGTTGATCAAACGTTCAACCGGTGCGTTTGACAGTTGCGGTGCGTTGTTCATGGTCAGCCTCTCTTGATCGGATTCGCAGCAATTTATGGCCCACTGCGGCATTGTAGCGGCTACCTCGGTGCGGAGGAATAAATCGCCGTCACGGACTGGTAACCGGGAAAACCCGAGCACCTGAAACAGTATCGATTTAGCGAGCGCTGGTGTACCGGC
>JAUXWY010000434.1 GCA_030681235.1 Pirellulaceae bacterium
CGTTGCCAGCCGATGCCGTGGTGATCGCCAGTGGCGGGCCAGGCTTGATCTACGGTCGCTCGACCATGAGCGTCATGTGCAATGGCAGCGCGGCCAGTCGCTGTGTGCAGGTTGGAGCGAGGTTCGGGAACGCCGAGTTCATCCAAGTCCACCCGACGGCCATTCCTGGTGCCGACAAGCTACGGTTGATGAGCGAATCGGCGCGGGGTGAAGGCGGTCGAGTTTGGGTGCCAAGAAAGCCTCAAGACCCTCGTGACCCCAAGACCATTCCCGATGCGGAACGTTATTACTTTTTAGAAGAACGGTATCCGAAGTACAAGAACTTGGTGCCGCGCGATATCGCGACTCGCGAAATCTTTGACATTTGTGTCAACGATGGCCTGAGTGTCGAAAGCGACAACATGTGCGTGTACCTGGACCTGACCCACATTCCCCGAGCGGAACTGGATCGGAAGTTGGGTGGGATCTTGGACATTTACGAAAAGTTTCAAGGCGTGGACCCTCGGGAAGTGCCAATGAAAATTTTCCCGGCGGTTCACTACTCGATGGGCGGTTTGTGGACCGATTACGAAAAGAGCAGCTCGGGCGGCTTGGTCGTCGGCTCGCCACGAAATCACGAGACCAACATCCCGAACTTGTTCGCCATCGGCGAGTGCGACTACCACTACCACGGTGCCAATCGATTGGGTGCTAATTCGCTGCTCAGTTGCATTTTTACCGGTTTGGTCGTCGGGCCGGGCATCGAAACCAAACTGAGTGCTGCCAAGACGGCAGCGGCCGACTTGCCTTCTTCGTTGTATCAGAACGCGGTGGCTGTCGAGAAGCAACGTCAGCAAGCGATCCTGAACCGACCGGCCAGTAGCCAGAATCCATACCAGATTCATATGGAGTTGGGCGACCTGATGACCCGTGCGGCCACGGTCGTGCGACGGAACGACCAACTGAAAGCGGCATTGGCCACGGTCGCCGATTTGGAGCAACGGGCAAAAGTTGCTTCGTTGGCCGATACCGGCAGCTGGACCAATCAAAACGTGGTCTTCACCAAGGCGTTGCAAGACATGTTCCCGCTGGCGAAAGCGATTTTGCAAGGTGCTTTGCAGCGCGACGAGTGCCGTGGCGCTCACTACAAGCCGGACTTTTCTATGCCCAGCCTCGCGGCGCCCACCCGAGAAGGCCGACTGCAAGAGGCCGAGCAATGGTGCGATCGCTTTGAAGAGAACACGACCAAGTGGGTCAAGTCGACGATTGCAACCTACGACAAAGGCGACATGAAGTTAACCTATGAAGATGTCGATACGTCACTGATTCCGCCTCGGCCGCGTTTGTACGGCTTGGTCGGAGCGGAAGAAATTGAAGTCGTTTGGAATCGACGGGCAGCTGCCAAAGCCCAAGGAAATCCTGAGGCAGTGAAGGCCGCGACAACTCCTGCGGTTTCCAGCATGTAAGTTTGACGGAATCAATGACCTTGGTCGCACGATTGCCCCACTGAAAAGAAAGCGTTGACGATGATCGCCCACTCGAAGCCTAGCGTGATAAAGATCCGGGTCAAGCGACAAGATGGACCCGGACAAGCTCCGTATTGGCAACACTTCGATATCCCTTACGAGGCGAACCTCAACATCATCAGCGTGCTGATGAAGATTGCAGCCACCCCCCAGACGCGCGATGGCAAATCCGTCGCACCGGTGGCCTGGGACTGTGGTTGTTTGGAGGAAGTCTGTGGAGCCTGCACGATGGTGATCAACGGACGGGTTCGACAGAGTTGTTCGGCCTTGATCGATCGCTTGTTGGATGATGCACCGAGTGGCGAAATCGTTTTGGAACCCATGAGCAAATTCCCCGTCGTACGCGACTTGGTGGTGGATCGGGCTCGGGTGTTTCACTCGTTGAAGCGGGTCAAGGCCTGGGTTAGCGTCGATGGCTATTACGACATGGGGCCAGGACCGAAGCAAAGTCGGGCCCAACAAGAAGCCGCTTACCCGCTGAGCGAATGCATGAGTTGCGGCTGCTGTATGGAAGCTTGCCCTCAGTTCACCAAAGTCGAAATCGAGCAACAGACCGGCGAAAGTGAAGAAGAATACCAGAAGCGACAGGCTGCCGCGCACGATGTCGCATTTATTGGCCCACACGCCATCAACCAAGCGGTGTTGTTCAACAATAACCCCACTGGTCAGTTCGCCAAAGGCAAGCGTTTGGACGCGTTGATGGAACCAGGTGGACTTCAAGTGTGCGGCAACGCTCAAAACTGTGTGGCGGTTTGCCCGAAACACATCCCCCTGACCACCTCGATCGCCCAAGCAGGCCGCGCCGTAACGGTCCACGCGATCAAGAAGTTTTTTGAATGAGCGACGGCTCGTGCCTACCATCATCGATGGCTACAACTTACTGAGAACATGCGGCTTTGTCAGTGCCCGGGTTGGACCCGGGACACTAGAGCGCGCCCGTGGCATGTTGTTGGGTTTTCTAGCCCAAGTGTTCCCTCCCGAGGAACGGGGTGATGTCACCGTGGTGTTTGATTCGGCGGTACGTTTGCCGAACATGTCCGACTACATCTTGCAGAATGGGATTCACGTCTATTATGCCACGGGACATCGAGATGCCGACGAATTGATCATCGACATGCTGCAAAGGCACTCGGCTCCCAAGTCGTTGATGATCGTTTCGAGCGACCATCAGATCCAGAAGGCTGCTGAGCGTCGTCGGGCTCGGTACTGCGATTCGGATCGCTGGTACGAGGACATGATTGCAGCCAATCGCCGCAATCCCCACGTTACCGCGACGGCCGCTCAGATCCAGTTGGAAATCCAACTGCTGCAAAAGGAATTATCCGTTAGCAGTTCTGATCCCGAACAAGAACATCTGTTGGCGGAGTTCTCGAAGTCGATTGCGGCGTTCTTGCCACAACCAGAGGCTGTTCCTGAACCCGAGCCGCCCCCGGTTCTAGATCTGGCTACCAAACCCGCAAGCACCGAATTGCGGCACGGGAATTTGAACGATGAGGTTGTGGCCGAGGCAATCCAAATACTGGACGAAGACTATTTGGGCGTGACGTTGGGGAAGGAACTGAAGCCTCAGCCGCGAAAAGTCGCCACGCCGCGCCGAGTCGCGAAAATCGCTGAGCCGTTGAAGCCGCATTTGGTTTCCGACACCCCATCCGAACGAGTGGCAAAGGACGATTTGGGAGCTTTGCCCAATGACGCCGCAGGTTCGATCGCCGGGGTGGTAGATGCGACAACGCGCGTCGATGAGCCAACATCGAGTCCTTCAGATTCGAATCCTGATAGTCCAACAACCGAAGTTCCGGCACAACAATTGGACCGGTGGAATCGTCAGCTGAAAGAGACGGATGTCACGATCTTTCCGCCTGGCTACGGGGAGGATGTGATTTTCTCCGACTCGTTTGAGATCGATGATCGCCTGAAGAAAAAACGACGAACTTGATCGAGCTTTTCTCAGACGCCTCACGCGCTTGGCGACGCCTGTTTGGTCGGATTCCCGACCATACAGGCTCTGCGGCGCGGTTAAACGGAGCGGGGTTATGTTTAAACGCGGTTAAACGTCAGCTTTCGATCCAGACTGGATCGGGTTGAATCGATTCAGCGCAGGGCTTCCCGCTGTCGGCGCGACCGCTGCCGGCGAATCGGCTGATTACCCGGACGGTCATGTCGTGGTCGCAAGCTATCTGGCAACTGAGGCGAGCCCCTTTCACTTCCCGTGCTCGCAAGCAGTCTTGCTCTGATTGGGTCATGCGAGTGGGTTCGCCCGCGACGAATTCGACGCGACAGGTGGTACATTTGGAGTTTCCGCCGCACGCATGCAATTGGTCTTGTCCCGCATCTTCGATCAATGCCAAGACCAAACGCTTCCCTTGCGGAACGGAAAACTCACCAACACCTTCCACGGACAATACGGGCATCCTGTCGACTCCTGGTTTGCGGGTTTTGAGAACGTTCTCTCAGCTCTGGCCGAGATCGTTATTGGAGTTTTTGCAAAAACTGCACAAACTCCCGATCGATATCGTTCAATGACTTGCCTAGCTTTTCTTCAAACAACGCGATTCGTTCCTCGCCGGTCTGCGGGACCAACGGAGTCTTTTTCGACAGTTCCTGAAGGTAGGCTTGGTATGGTTTAGCATATTTCTTCAGCAAGAAATAGTTCAGCGCCCAAGCTTCGGCGTACGCATCCAAGGTCATGGTCCCATCGCGAAACCGTTTGTCGTCCTGGATCAATGTGGCCAATGAATCGGCGGGACGTTGTCGCAAGTACTGTTTCGCCCGCTGGTACCGCAGCACATTGATCTTGCCGATGCCTTTCCAGCCCTGTTTGCTGGTGATGTCGGGAGCTTCAAAATAGACCGCCAGCCCTTCGCTGACCCACAGTGGGATATCGGCCAACCGTTGCTGCATGCCGTTGTTGTACATCAATTGGTGGGTCGCTTCATGAACGATCGTCGCGACCATGGGCATCGCGTTGGGGTGCGAGAGGGCCTGGGACAGTCCGCGGTCTCGATTCCCGAACTGGCCGTCCGCCATCAAATCGTACATGACGACCCAGTTGTTCAGGACGTGGTAATAACCAATGATCCCGGTCGGCTCCGACTTCATGTCCGTGCGGGCGAACCGTTCGAACTGGGCACGATTGGCGAAGACCAGCACAATCAGTGGGCGCTTGGCCGGTTGTGGATCAAAACCACGATTCTTCCAGTAGTTATTGAACCCGGCAAACAGGCGTTCGTACAAAGTGGCGACCCATTGCGTGTATTCGCGGTCGGTCCAATAGCAGAAGGTGTAATGCCGAGTTTGATGCAAACGAAAGCCGTCTGGCAATTCCTCCTTGAGTCTTGACTCCAACGCGGCGGCGGTCAATTCGACCGGCTCTTTGTGCTGCTCGCGCTCCAAAACCTCATGGCTCTTCAATAGCAAAAGGTGCCCCAACATGTCTTGAAACAACAGACTCCCGTCCAGGGCCTCAATTTCAATTTTCCCATCGACGGATCGGGACGCTTCCGCGTCAAGCTTGACCGTCAACCGATCCCAAGTAGGGACAGACACGTTGACGGGAGCTTCGTCGTCGTTGCCATTGGCGTTCGGGCGGCCCGACTCCTCTTGAGCAATTGCCGCGGGCATTGCACTGGCAAAGGACAAGAAACACCACAGCGCCGCCGTCAAACAACCTGGCGAAAATCCTCGCAATTGAATCAACCGCATTCTATTCATTGACCATCCTATCAACAGCAATGTCGCGACTCCTGGCATGCCTATTGTAGCCGATTGAAGCGTTCCGGGCGCTAGAATAAGCCCCTTGCTTCGGCCTTCGTCCAACGTTTTTCGCATCGGGGACTCCGTGGCCGTATCGATTTAGCGAGCGCTGGTGTACCGGC
>JAUXWY010000262.1 GCA_030681235.1 Pirellulaceae bacterium
GCAGCCAACCCTGGCCAGTCGAGTGGAAACGCAACCACTCTTGCCGACGCCGACCCTGCAACCGGAGATTGCGCCGGTCACCGTAGATCAAGTCGCGGAAGGCGGCGGCGGTTTATCCGGGCGCGAGGCCACCCGGCGCGCGGAATTAGTACAACAAGGCGGCGGCAACGAGCAGACTGAAATCGCAGTTGATATGGCGCTGGAGTGGTTGGCGCTACAGCAATGGCCCGATGGAGGGTGGAGTTTCCGAAACCCTCCCAACCGTCAAGCTCGCAACGAAGGCAACTCCGCCAGTCGCACGGCTGCCACGGGTTTGGCGCTCTTGTGTTTCTTAGGTCGCGATCATAACCATGTCGACCCCAGCCAGTACCAAAAGGTGGTGCTGGATGGCTTGAACTTCGTGTTGAAAACTTCGAAGAAGGGCGATCTGACACAGTTGACCGAACACTCCATGTACGGGCAAGGCATCGCGACTCTGGCTTTGGCCGAAGCCCTGGCCGTTTCGGAAGATCCTCAATTGCGCGAGCCGGTCCAACAAGCGGTTGACTTTATTGTGGCCGCGCAGCATCCGTTGGGTGGTTGGCGGTACATGCCGGGGCAGATGGGCGACATCAACATCACGGGCTGGCAATGGTTGGCACTGAAGACCGCTAAATTGGCTGGTGCCAAGGTGCCTGATGCAACGATGCAAAAAGCCAGTAAGTTTATCGAGTCCCAGTCGGTTAGT
Organism: Pirellulaceae bacterium; assembly: GCA_030681235.1. Classification (GTDB taxonomy): domain Bacteria; phylum Planctomycetota; class Planctomycetia; order Pirellulales; family Pirellulaceae; genus M30B19. The sequence continues at coordinate 728 of JAUXWY010000262.1, forward strand.
CCCGGCGCGTATTTTACTTACCCGGGGCTGGATCCCACGGTCGCTCAACCCGTACCGACCGCCATTGGTGTGCTGCTGCGGATGCATCAAGGTTGGAAGCCCAATCGAGATGAGATTCAGATGGGTGTGGGCTATTTGGCCGAGCAAAAAGTCTCGCCGGATCATATCTATTTCAACTATTACACGACGATGGTCTTGTTCCATTTTGGCGGGCCGTTGTGGAAATTTTGGAATGAAGAAATCCGCGACTATTTGGTCAATACACAAAGCAACGTGGGTCACGAACGAGGCAGTTGGTTTTTCCCGCATCCCAAGACCGCCAATGAAGGCGGGCGTTTGTACTGCACCGCGATGGCCACGTTGACGTTGGAAGTCTATTATCGCCACCTCCGCCTGTACGATTCCGCGATTCTAATTCGCGACTTCCCGCTCGAGTAAGCGCCAATTCCCCGCCTATCACAACTCGCCAAGAGTTTTCCCGCGTAGCGAAACTCGCCAAGAGTTTCGGCGGAGTTGATGTCAACGCCGGACCGCCTCAATGCCACGGTACCTCTACCCGCAACCTCAACGCCGGACCGCCGAAAGTCTGGGCGACTTTCGTTACAATAATCGTGCGACTTTCACGTCACCGTTCACTATGGCGACGTTATGAATTGCCGTGTGAGCATTGCTGCGTCCTGGTAATTCTTGAACGTTGCGGTTAAAAACGGAGGCCTGGCCAGGTTGTTGAACGTACCGACGCTGTGATTTTACAAAACTTCCTCCTCTGATCCATTCTCTAATTCATGACACCATCATTCACAAACGACCCTTATCCGCAGATTTTAGAACAGTACGACTGCGGACAATACCAGTCCGCGTATCAGGTCGGAATCGCGGCTTGGGGACCCATCGAGCAATGGCCCGGTATTGCGGGTCAAGTGATCGCGAGTCGGGTGGCGCATAACTTGGGTGGTCAGCGTTGGGGGCGTCTTTGCCAACTCCGACTCTGTAAAGAACATCCCGACCATCCGGAACTTCTGTTCTACAAGTACTTGCTGATGTTGTCGTACCAGGGGCCGTTGGAAGTTTGGCGGCAAATGGCTTATCAAGGTCTGCCCGACAACTTGAGTCCCAACGTCCACGCCGAACTGCTTTCACTTCGCGCGCAGGTCTTCACCGCACTACGCGATTTTTCAGCGGCCGAACGTGATGTCGAGCAGGCGCTCCGATTGGTGCCCGATCATGTGTGGGTCTTGGTCGAACGACACTCGGTTCTGGCCGCGATGGATCGTCGCGAAGAGGCCTTGACCGCCACCGCTCGCGCGCTGGAGGTTCGGCCCTATTATCGACCGGCCGTGCAGTTGCACGCGTATCAGTTGGTGCAGTTGAATCGTGACCAAGAGGCCGAAGACCTGTTGCTCCGTGCCGCGAAACACAACCAGTCGGGCGATTTATGGAGCCAATTGGCGGCGCTTTATAGCGAGACTCGGCGCTTCGACTTGGTGGCTGAATGTTTGGACAAAGCCCAGTCTCTCTACTTGTTGTTGGATCGCGACAAGTCACTCCGACGATGGCTGGCCAGTCGCCGATCGGAGCTGGCTTATCGCCAAGGCGACTACGCCAAAGCGATTCGCTTGGCCGAACAAATCGATTCGCCCTACTATCGTTCGATCGTCAAGTCTTTGCGGGAAGCGATGGATCGACCCGCCGATGAAACTCGTGACGTATTGTTGGACGTCAAGTTCGTACGGCAAAATCATTTGACATGTGCGCCGGCGACGTTGACGGCCTTGGCCAACTATTGGGGCGATTCGGTTGATCACATCGAATTGGCGCATTCGATTTGTTATGACGGAACTCCGGCCCACGAAGAACGAAATTGGGCTGAAGAACACGGCTTCGACGCGCGTGAATTCCGCGTGACCTGGGACAATGCTCGGCAATTGATCGATCGCGGCGTCCCCTTCACCTTGACCACGATTGGGCCACAGCTGGGACACTTGCAACCGGTCATCGGTTACGACAGTCGTCGCGGTGTTCTGTTGGTGCGTGACCCGGGCGAACGGCATCATATCGAATATCGTGGGCAAGAATTATTGGACCACTTTTCGACAACCGGCCCCCGTGGCATGACGCTAGTCCCGCAGTCCGAGACGAAACGGCTCGCAGGCTTGGAGCTAGAAGACGTCGCGTTCTACGACCAAATGCATCAACTGCATCGAGCCTTACACAAACACGATCGGCAAGCCGCTGCCGATTGCTTGCAGCAGTTGGAGTCACTGGATCCCAACCATCGCTTGACGCTACACGCGCGAGCCAGTTTGGCCTTTTACGATCAAGATCGAGTTCGGCAACTGCGCGCCGTCGAAGCGCTGGCAGAACGGTTTCCCAAAGATGTCAATCAACAATTGGTTCGGTTGTCGCTCTTGCGGGAATTGGGACGCCGGACGGATTACTTGCAGCGGCTGCAAACGTTATGTGACGACAGCGAATCGTTGGCAATCTATTGGCGGATGCTCGCGGGCGAGTTGCTGGACGACCAACGCAAGTTGCCCGAAGCCGAACGCTGGCTGCAACGTCTCTTGCGTGAACAACAGTCGCCCGAAGACTTGCGTTTAGCCAGTCGCTACTATTGGCGAATGAACGACCGCGCGATGGCCGTCCAAGTGATGCGGTTTGCAGCATTGTCGGAACACTTGGACGAATCTTTGGCGAACGACTACTTCTCGTTGGCTCGGGCGGCCGGCGAGACTGAACCCGGACTGGAGTTTCTCCGCCAACGACACGAAACGCTGGGGCGGCAGTCGGCAGGACCGACCTACAATTACGTCGCGGCCCTGGAAGCCTGTGATCAGCACGGCTTAGCCAATGAAGCCTTGCGCGAAAGCCTGGAATGGCGCCCGGACGACGGCGACGCCAAACTCAATGCGGCTCAGTTTTATATGGGCTGGGGGCGCCGCGACGAGGCCAAAGCGATGCTGATCGCGGCGGAGTCGATGACCAACCGAACTCGATGGCTGAACACCGCGGCTAGGTTTGCCATGATCTTCGAGGACATGGCCACGCAGGAAGCCCGGTATCGCGAGGCGCTCGCGCTGCAACCTTTGAACATGAACTTTGTGCACGCCCTGTGCGATACGATCTTTGATCGCCAAGGCAGTGAAGCAGCGATTGGATTTCTGGCCGACTATTTGCATCAATTCCCCGAACATTATGAACTGCGACAGATCTGGATCGGATTATTGCGGCGGGAAGATCTCAGCGGTCGCTGGGTGGAAGAGTTGCAGCGAATGTTGGAACTCCATCCCGACGATGCCTGGACCCTGCGGGAGATGGCGTCGGTGTTGCTGGACTTGCATCGCCCGGAACAAGCTTTGCCAAACGCCGAACAGGCCCTCGCGATTGAACCGCACGTGGCCGCATCGTGGAGCATGCGGGGGTTGGTTCGTGCCAAGTTGGGAATGCGTGAAGAAGCGGCAGCGGATTACGCGATGTCGCTCCAGCAATCGATCGATTGGGAAGTCGCCTTTCTGGGCTGGATGGAAATCTGCGAAAGCCGTGAACAACGCCGGCATGTTTTGGAGTTTGTTCAACGAGAACTAAAGGCGCAAGTCGTCACCGGCGACTTGTTGTTGACATTGACGGATCACGTTCAGCCGACGTTGGATGATGCCGCGACACTGCAGCTGTTTCAAGAGATGCACCAAGCCCGCCCCGATCTGTTTCAAAGTTGGCTGGCGCTGATCGAAATCCTACGGCGACAAGACAAGCTGACCGAAGCCGCCGAACTCATGCAGCAAGCAACCGACCGCTTCGCGCTGTTACCCCGCATTTGGTCCGATGCAGCCGTCTTGGCCGAGCAACAGGAAGACCCAGTTCGACAAATCGAATGCCTCAAGCGGGCCCTCAGCATCAATCCACGCTGGCCCCAAGTGGTCTATCGACTGGCAATGGCCTATTACGAGCACGGACAAAAGGCCGAAGCGTTCGAACTATTGCGGAGCACACTGGCCGAAGCACCGCGCGATACGTTACTGGGTTGCGGCTTGGCCGAGTTGTATTGGAAGGACCAGCAGTCGCAGTTGGCAATCGAAACGATGACCGCAGTCATTCGCCAACGACCGGCATTTGATTACGCGTGGGAGTGCTTGCAGGCGTGGGTAAATAAAGTCGAGCAGCCGGAGCTTGTCGCCAACGCCGCGCGGCAACTTTCGCAGGAACGGCCGCACGAAATTCAATCGTGGACGTTATTGGCTGACGTCCTGCCGCGAACCGAAGAAACTTGGCCGGAACGTCACGAAGCGCTGCAACGCGCGTTGGCCATCAATCCGCTGTCGACCGATGCGCGGCGGCGATTAGCCCAATTGTACGCGGAGCAAGGCGAATTCGAAAAAGCGGTCGAAAGTTGCCAACCGGCGGCGGGCGAAACACCCAGCCGCGCCTTGCAGCTTTGTGAATTGGACTTGTTGGCCGATTATCGTTCGTTGCAAGACGCGATCAAGCGGCTCAACATGATTTTGGTCGACGATCCTGATTCCGCATCGCTCTGGTATCGTTTGGCTGAATGGGCCGAGAAAGCCGGCGATTGGGATTCGTATCGCCGGGCCACGGCGGAAATGGTTCGCACGGCACCCGGGAATCCGCTGAGTTGGGGCTATCATGCCGACTCGCTAACTCGTTTGGAAAATGTCGACGAAGCTCTCAAGTGCCTGGAAAAAGCGGTGCAGCTGGACCCAACGTACGATTATGGAGTGGCCTCGCTCAGCGAACTGTTGATGAAGCAAGAGAAGCCCGACCAGTTGCGGGCCACCTTGGAGCGAATTCGCGGGCGAGCCAATTCAGGCTTGGTCCGCTCGATCGACTTGATGTTGGCCCTGCGCGATAAAAACTTCGACACGGCTGAAACGATTTTTTGGCAACTGTTGGATGAACTATCGGACTCGACTTCAGATATCTATGCTCACAAAGCGTTGAACTACTTGATGGACGCCGAAGCAACTCCGTTGGCGATTCGACTTTTGGAGTCTCGCATGGAGACCGGACATCGCACGGTGGGACGACTGTGGGCCATCGCGCACGGGAAGCAAGCGCACCGCTTGCTGGTACCGGCGTTGCGCGAACTGCAACAACGTCCAGCGACGGACGCGTGGTGGGGAGCCGCTGAGTTTTTGCTCCGCCACAACGAAGACCATCAAAAAGACCGAGCAGGCGTTGACCTGATTCGCAACCGAGCGAGTGATTTGCGGAAAGATCCCGGCGCGTTTTGTGCGGCCGGTGGATTTTTGCTGGATCGAGATTTTCCGAGATGGCAGAAGTTTTTCCGATCGCTGAGTTCGCTGCAAGCGCAAGGCTGTCGGCAATGGTTGCCCGGCTGGGAATCTTATGAGAACTTCACTGCCGATCATTGGTTTCAATTGGTGCGAATCGCGGCCTCGATGCACGACTGGACCCTGGTGCGTCAGATGTGCGAGCGATGTTTTGACGATCCGCGTTTATCACCCGACCAAGATACCGAACTGGTTCGGTTTTGGTACACGGTGTCGTTGATCGCCGCAGACGAATGGCCGTCGTCGCTGGAGCAAGTCGCGATGTTTCGCGACTTTGAAGTCGGTTCCTTTTACGAAACCTTGCGAGATTACTTACGGCAAACGGCCGAAGTATGTTTCACGATTGTTCAAGCGGAAGATCCACGAAACGGTCGCAAAGCGTTCCAGCAGTGGTTGGCTCACTGGCGCAAAACGGCTCCCGAGAAAAAGTTCTGGCGAGTGCACGATGAAGTCGAACGAAGCCTCCGCCGCCTCCTCGGCAAACCCCTTCCCTTTTGGGCTTACCCCTACCGAGCCTTCCAACGCTGGTGGCATAGCTGAAGTTTGCGCATTTTATCGCTTCAGCAACGGTTGCATTTCGGACCAGGGGGTGGTGCGGAGATAGATCGGACGAAAGATGCCGCCGGCGCCATACCAATCGTACACGGCAATGCGAATCTTCATCGTGTCGCCCGCTTGAATCGTGTCCGGCAAACGGTGACTGGTGCGAATTTCAAACGCGGTCTCTTTCGTTTCAACGACACCGGCTGATCCGACAAGTTGGCCGTCGACGAAGGCTTGATAGTGGTCATCCACGCCCGTGAAACACAGGTACAGCGGCTCCCCTTGCCACTCGGCGGGAACCTTGACGTCAGCCGCGTACCAGGCCCAACCGTCCAACTGCGGATAACCCTGCCCTTCCCAATGCGCATCGATGCGAATCGGTTGCCACGGCGAAGCTTCGGCTTCGTGGTTTATCCCAGCCTCAGCCCAACCCGCTTCAAATCCGATCCGATCCGGGTCCGGTCGCAAACGCCAATCGGCATTCACCAAATTGAGATCGCGACCGGTCAAGTCCTCCCTCATTCGCAAACGCAAATCTTTACTCCAGGCTTTCGGCTTGAAGTCGTCTCGGAAGTGCTTGACAAGATCGAGCAGGAACTTCGGCCCCAATGCCGAGTTCTGCGGATCGTGATTGAGCAGAGAAACGATCAAGCGACCTTGGCCCACTTGCGCCTCCCACACCAAACCGTGAACTCGAACCTCTTTGATGTCGTGATTGTCCCATAAGGCCAACACGGGCGAACACTGCGTCCAATAGTCATACTGCGGCTGAACGGACCCAGCCAGATCAAAATGCTGCAAATCTCGCAGCGCGTTCTGATACACCGCTTGCTGCTGGCTGGACGAACCCAACAAGGGGTGGTCGAACAAGATCGGGCCACCGCGTAAAAACCAGTGTGCCTGAGTGGGGAGACTTTGTGACTGGCCATCGGGCAACATCAACACTTTGGCCCCAGCCTCCAAACGTTCCCAAAGAGGCAAACTAAAACGACTGGCAATGATCACTTGATCATCGCCCTGCCCTGGTCCGTCTTGGACTTCTTCCAAACAGGTTTGCATGGAATCCTGCTTCAACCACGTGCGGGGTGCCGCAGCAAGAGTCGAATCGACAATGTACGGCGTACGCGAGCCCGGCTCCAGCGTTGGCGGTGGGACCAACCACAACGGCCATTCATTCTTGATCACCTGTTCTGACGACTCACCATCGCCCAGCGAATACGTTACCGTCGCCTGTAACGAAACCTCGGTCAATCGTTCGACTTCGGGAAACTTGAGCGGCAACGCCAAGTTCGGATGATCCTGTGAAGTGGCCGTTAGTTGCTCCGGCCTGTTTAATAACCACGATTCCTCGCCAGCGCTTAGAATCTGGAGCGACTCCGCTGAAACCAACTGCCAGCACAACGTGGCCTGTACTCCCGACTCGTTGCCGATTGGCAAGGACTGCGTGGTCGCGAATAGAAAATCAAGCTGGGCCGATTCACCGCTGAACCACGAGCGACGATCGTGTTCCGAACGCAGCAACAACAGCGAAGGCCCCAGCGCAAACGAATCTTCGACATCCCACTCGGGAAACTTGTTCGTACCAAACGTATCCAATAAACCCATTGCCGCAAACGGAAAATCGCGAATCACGCTCAGGACATACCCTCCCCACGGAACCTCACGACGATAGGTTTCGACTTGATACTTCCGCATCAAATACGCATAACGAATGGAATCCGGCTGCAACCGAGCCACCGTCTCCGGGCCCGCGACCTCGGCCAGTTCTTGTTCGAAACGTTGGGCCGCTTCCAAGAAACCAAAAGCCCAGAACGGACGAGTTTCCAACGGTCGCGGGGCTAGGTACTGCTGGCCAGCAAGTACCAAGGGGCCCAGGTCGGGCCAAGTATCCGCAGCGATGGCTTCCCCCAAGACCAGCGGCTTGGCTTGTCGATCTCGAATGAACTCACGCAACTGGTTCAGCGTCGTGACCCAAGTATGGTTGTTGCCATACGGATGATCGTCCCAGATGTCGCTGACTCGATTCCACGAGATCCAACTGCTGTCGTCTTCGACAATCGCGCCCGGCACCTGGCGATGGACCAAATCATAAAGATGTTGGATCACCTTCAACTCGGCAGAGGAACCCGTCTCGCAAGTCAAGCTGCGCAGAATCACGGAGGGGTGGTTGCGGTCGAAGTTGGAGAACTCCATATATTCGCGACTGAGGTCCGGCAAATTCGCTTCGATCAATTGAGCGTGCCAAGTGGGGTATTCGATCCAAGTCAAGATACCGCATTCGTCTGCCAATTCCAAATAACGCTTGGGTGGAATCCACAGACAAAACTTCATCAGGTTGGCGCCCAAACGTTGAGCCGCTTGTAACTCGGCCAGCATGATGGATTCGTCCAGCGTTGGCGCCAAGGAAGTTGGCGTGTAGCCCCAATTCAACAAACCTTGAATGACGACCGGATCACCGTTGAGCAGCATCTGATGACCTTTAGTTTCGTACCGGCGAAAGCCCGTCCGAAACCAAGCCGTATGGAACGGTTGCTCCACCGACTCGTCTGCCGACAACAACTCGACTTGAACTCCGTACAGCCAAGGCTCCGTCGGAGACCATGCCACTGCCTCAGGCAACGACAATCGAGTTCGAAATCGGTCCTGAATGACTTGGTCCGCTGCAATGTTGAATTCAAAGGACTGGGCGGAGGCTGTTGGATGTTTTTTCCAAATCGGCAGCAACTCGTTCGAGTCACCGGAGGTCCGATGTTCGACCAATTGGTGAGGCGCCGAAACGGTGACGCGAAGCCGCTGGCCGTCATGCAACGGCTCGTGAAGCTTCAGATCGATTTCGAGTCCATGTCGACCATCGGCTGCGACGTCTCCCAACACCAGAGATTCGGAAGGCTCGATTCTCCGAGTTGGGCGTAGTTCAAGACGCACCGGTTGCCAGATACCGCCAAAGTGGGGCAAGAACACGGGCAAGAAACCTTGGGTGTGATGACCGACGCGTTCGTCGACTTCGACTTCAAACACGTTGGGGCCTTCGTCGAGCCAGATTCCCTCCAGATCACAGCTCCACGGCGTCCATGGTCCCAAGTGAGTGCCGATCTCGCGCCCGTTGAGTCGGACCGTCGCTTGCGTGGCAACGCCATCGAAGACCAAAAACGCCGCGCAGGAACCCGATTGGGCTGTGTGCTGAGCTTTCCACTCCGTGATCTGTTGAGACGCTTGTGAATCCAACGTCAGCGAATAAGTTCCTCGTCCGTCGAAATCCGTTCCCAGGAAGTCTTCCCAGGGAGCGGGAACGATCGCCGCTTGGGATGATACCTGATTCTCGCGGCGAAACTGCCATGGATCCATCCGCAGCGGATGGACCGGGAAACCTGACTCGGCCCGACCTGTCGCTGGCCAACCAGCGGCCGCTGGATCTTCGTTGACCTGCGCCCCACATGAATCCTCAGCACTCCAACAACAAACGAGCCATATTGCGGCAAGTGTCAAATTTCGAATTGTACGCGTGGGCACGTGGGTCTCGCTCCTAGCTAACAAACTGATTCACCCACGAGACGAGCTCGTGGGGGTCTGCGGGGTTGGCAACCGGGGGAACGCTAGTCTGACGAGCCATCAAGTCTAACGAGCCATCAAGGATCGCAGTTCGTCCCAGTACTCGTCCAGATTCTCTTTGGTGACGGCTCGGGGTGGAATATCGATGTACTTGCTCTTGGGGATCACGTCTTTGTTGCCCTTGAGGATCTCCGTCAAGACACGCACTGATTGGAACCCATATTCGTAAGGATTTTGCACGACGGTACCGGCGACATAACCTTCGCGAATGCCGGTCAAGGTCGCATCGTTTTCGTCGAAGCCAATGATGGCGATTTGCTTCAGCTTGCGACGCTTTTCAACGGCTTTGATGATTTCCGGTGGGTTGTATTCGAATAGACCGACCATGGCAGCCAAATCGCTGTAAGCAGAAAGAGCGTCTTCTGCTTTGCGCAAGGCAACGTCGCTGCTGCCTTGGTCCAAGTAGGTACCGACGATTTCGTACATGTCGTTGGAGATCACTTCGTCGACCGGCGAAAAATTTTCGCCCAATTCATCGACGCCCATCAACACATCGATCACCCCTTGCCGACGCAGTTTCGAGTTATCTTGTTCCAAGCGACCGATGAAGAGAGCGACTTTGCCACCTTTGGGCAGCGCCTTTTTCACCATCTCGCCGGCCAGCCGACCCGCCGCGTAGTTGTCCATGCCGATATAGACCAACCGATCGGACTTTGGCGAATCGGAATCGTGCGTGAGCAAAGGAACCTTGCGAGCCCAGGCATTCAGCAGCGGCACTTGGTCGTCGGCACTGATCGGGCTGATGGCGATCGCTTGCACCCCGGAGGCCAACAGATCTTCGACGTCTTGTTTCTGCCGAGTCACGGTTGCGGGATCCGGGAACTTGACGCGGACCACGACGTCGTATTGGTCGTCACTCAGTTCGGCTTCGGCATCTTCACAGCCCGCCTTGGCGATGTTCCAGAAGTTGGCGATTTGGTTGGTGACAAACGCGACTTCCAGCGTCTTCTTTTCCTTCTTCGCGCCGTCGTCGGTTGCAACAGTGGCAAGAGCGTCTTTTTCGTCGCTCGAGACATGGGCGACAACCTGTAAACTGGACGCGCCCAGAACCAAGAGACACCCACACAAAGCCCAGAACCCAAATCTTCCCCAGCGAACCAATCCACGACGCATGTTATTTCTCCCGAGTATCGATCCCGTGCCAAACACTTGGCCTTCTGACTGGAAACCACTCCGCCAGCAGTAGGGTCGATAGTATACACCAAACTCAGGTCGGGTCGTGGTGAATTCTCAGCTTGACCGGGGGAGCGTCCGTTCGTGCCGCAGGCTGAACCGGGGCGACTGCAAAACCCGTCGGCATCAAATTCAATACATCGGTAATGTCGATGATACCGCGAGGCTCTCCAGCGGCATTCACGACGGGCAATTCGCTGATGTTGTGCCGAGCCAACATTTGGACCGCGTTTGTGGTTTTGGTCCCGACCGTCACCTGATACGGCCGTCGAGTCATCACCTCCGAGATGGGACGGTCCAGCGAACCATCCCGTTGTTGTTCTAGCAGTTTCGCCAGGTCACTATCGGTAAACAGCCCGGCCAATTTTCCGCTTGGGTCGACCAACAACACCGCACCCGTGCGCCGAGCCGCCGAACTCACTTGGACAAACACTTCGCGGACCGTTCGTTCTTGTGCAGCGACGCGGCATTGAGTCAACGGGCGCATGATCTCTTCGACATTCGAGAGCTTTAACCCGAGCGAACCACCCGGATGGTGCTGCGAGAAATCGTAAGCCGTCCAGTTCCGCCGCCGCGCGGTGACCAAACAGAGGGCGTCACCCAAGGCCAACATCAAAGTCGTCGATGTGGACGGGGCCAGGTTCAAGTGGCAGGCTTCCGGGTGTTTACCGTACGCCAGAACAATCCGTGCGGCGCGAGCCAACTCGCTGTCCTCGGTCGACGTGATGGCAATCATGGGAATCCCACGGCGGCTCAAGGTTGGCAGCAGTTGATTGATTTCCGGGGTGTTGCCACTGTTCGAAAGAATCAACAACAAGTCGCGATCACCAATGCGCCCGAAGTCGCCGTGAACCGCCTCGCTGGGATGCACGAAATGACTTACGGTACCGGTCGAAGCCAACGAGGCCGAGATTTTTTGCCCGATCCAACCGGCTTTGCCAATCCCACTGACTAGCACCGCGCCTTGACACTCCAAGAGGGCTCGCACCGCGTCGGCAAACGCCAATGGCAAGTGCTGGATCAAGTGCTGGAGCGCCGACTGTTCTTGCGTCAGGACCTCGCGTGCGGCTTGCAAGTATTCCAGATCCGTCCAATGGTTGGACGAGGTTGCCGGCAGTCCCATACTTAGCTCCTTGCGATGTAACCATTCTCGAGGCGCTTGGGGTCACGACGGATTCAAGCTGCTTTGGCCAGCCCCGCGACGGGTTGTTCTGTGACGGGTTGTTCTGTGACCGATTGTTCCTCGCGCTGACTGGTTCGCAACATTTCGCGAAACAGTCCGCAACGAGCCATCAACTCGGCTTGCGTACCCGTGTCCACAACATAACCCTCGTGCATCACGACAATCAGATCCGCTAAATCCAAACTTGTGACTCGATGAGTTATCATCAACACGGTGCGACCACGAACAAAACTGCGCAACGATTCGTGAATCAACTGCTCGCTGGTGGGGTCGATCTGGCTGGTCGCTTCATCCAAAACCAACAAAAGTGGATTCTTCAGAATGATGCGTGCCAACTCGATTCGTTGTCGCTGTCCACCCGATAGCTTGCCGCCATGTTCGCCGATCCCGCTGTCGTAACCGTTTTCCAATTGCGTCTCGATGAACACGTGAGCGCTGGCTTGCTTCGCGGCGGCTACAATCTGCTCGCGAGTGGCCTGCTCCGAGCCGTACGCGATGTTATTGCCGATCGTGTCATCGAACAACATCGTTTGTTGAGTGACGAGCCCGACCACGCTGCGCAGGTCATGCAAGTCGAACTCGCGGACGTCGATCCCATCCAACTTGACCGAACCCGCGTCGGGGTCAAAGAACCGCGGCAGAAAGTTGACCAGCGTGCTCTTGCCGCAACCGTTGGCTCCCACGATAGCGACTGTCTTGCCCGCCGGGACCGTCAAGTTGATTCCGTTCAGGACCGGTTGGCCCTCGTTGTAGGCGAATCGAACGTTTTTAAACTCCAACTCGGGCGGAGCGGTGATGATGGGTGCGGGATTCGGAGGGCTGTGGATCTTCGTCCGTTTATCCAAGAGCGGGAACACTCGTTCGGCCGAAACGATTCCGCCTTGGATCATGGCGTAGACGTCACTCATCTTGCGGACGGGATCAGCGGCTGCGATCAAAAAGGAAAAGAACAACATCATGGTCTCGACCTTCATGGGCGTGTCGGACAATTGCAGGCCCAAGAACTTGGTCTCTTCGTTCAATACCAAGAAACCGCCCGCCAAGATACCCAGACTGATGATCCCGACCCCCATCAACTCGCTGTTCATGCGGGCTAAAGAGCCCAGATACGCCACTCGCATGTTCTTCTGATAAACGTCGTGGGCAATCACTTGAAAGCGATTGATCTCGTGAGCCTCCATGTTGAACGACTTCACGGCTTTGATGTAGGTGATGGACTGGAACAGTCGATTCAACAAGCGAGCGGATTCTTCCATCGCTCGGCGATTCAAGCGTTTGATCGACTTGGCCAACAACACCAACAACAACCCGGCCAACGGGCAAATGATCAACGTAAACAACAACAATCGCCAATTGCAAAACGCAGCGCCCGCCAAACACACCACCATCTTGAGTGGCTCGCGAATGATCTTGCCCAGAATTGTGGTGACCGCCATCCCGATCGCGTTGGTCTCGCCGCGGATGCGGTTGATCAGATCACCAGTCCCGTTCTTGCCGATTTCACTGAGTTCCAAGTTGAGCGTGTTTTGTAAGAATTGGTTTTGAATGTCCAAGACGGTTCGCTGGCCAATCCTCGCCACCAAATACATGTTGACCGCTAACAAACAACCTCGCATCACCGTGGCGGCGATCACCAACAAGATCAAGAACACCAGCGTTTCATAAGTGGAGGTCGGAGCATAACGATCGATCCAGGGGTCCAACTGGTCGGTCAGCCACAGACTGGTCGAATACCCGCGGACGGACCCCTGAGCATCCGCCAAGTTGGCGTTCAGGTTCTTCCGAATCGTCGCGTCGTTGGCGACCGCAATTTGGGCCTCGAGCGATTGAACTTCCGCGTGGGCCGCTTGCAGGTTGGTTTCGGCCTCAACCCGGCGATCATCGACCCATTGGTGCAGGTTCTGACCCTCAAAGATGACCTTAATGAATGGGGCCACCGTGCTGATGTTGGCGCCCCACAAGATGGCCACACCCACGGTCGTCACTAACGTGAAAAAGAAGGACCACCGGTAGTGCAGGGCCATACCCACGGCTCGCATCAGACTGCTCATCGCGCGACGCCTCCAGAAATGGAGGGCCACGAAGCGCGGTTACCTAACCGAGTCCGTTCAGCTAATCGTGTCTTTTTAGATTCAAAGCAGCGACGTGTCGCGCCAGCGGTTGCGAACATCCATGTTCCTTTCGCGACTCGAATCATCCGACGAGAGGCCGTTCCCGACCGGACTTTGAGTTCCTGTTGCGCTGTAAGCTAACACGCCAGGGCCAAAATCGCCAAGTCGAGTTTTTGCGGACTGGGTCGACATTCGGGCCACCTGGAAAATCGTGGATCGAAGTTAGCTAGCAAGTGGAGCCGATTGAACGGTAGCGACTTTCGCTCGAACGTGGCTCGACGCAGCGCCATCCATCGCCTGATGACCGCAGCGACGTTCAATAGAAAAACGGACGTTTCTTGCGTTTCCAGTATTTCCAGCGTGCCGTTTGGTAAGTCCCACGCCATCACGATTTGGGTCCACTTAGGATTTGTCCCGAAACAAGTTCCGGATTTCGCTGGCTCTGCCGATCCAAAGGCGATTTAGCGAGCGCTGGTGTACCGGCTTCAGCCGGCGGGAGCTGTGAAAACGCTCTTTTCAGCTACTCGCCGGCTAAAGCCGGTACACCAGCGCTTGCTAAACCAATATCGCTACGGGCTCTCGGATTTTCAAAGTCGGACGCTCTCCCAAGTCGGGAATTTAATTCGGGACAATTCCTTATAACTGATGAATGCCAAAAACTCGGTTCTTCGTCCGCTTCCCATAAACTGAATTTGCGGTAGCTTGATTGGGTCCGCGAAAAACTGTCGAGATTTGGACCAAGTTTTAGGGTGATAAGAAGGCGATTCGCTCATGCTTCAACAGATGTTGCGTTACACTCGAGTGCTTTCGATTGTGGGAGACATCCTGACGATTAGCGCGACCGATGTGGGGATGGGCGACTTGGCAGTGGTCGAAGGCCGCGATGGCGACCGTTCGTTGGCCCAAGTGGTTGAAATCCAGCGGGAAGAGGTCTCGCTGCAAGTCTTTTCTGGCGGAAAAGGCTTATCGGTGCAGAGCAAGGTTTACTTCTTGGGTCGCTCGGTACAGGTCACCTATTCGCCAAATATTATAGGTCGAATTTTTGATGGGATTGGTCGGCCGATCGATGGCGGCCCGAAACTGGCAGACAACCGCCGCGTCGATGTGGGTGGGCCATCGGTCAACCCAACGCTCCGCATCGTGCCGAAGAAGTTCATCGAGACCAAAGTGCCGATGATCGACGTCTTCAATTGTTTGGTCGAGAGCCAAAAGATTCCGATTTTCTCGATCGCGGGCGAGCCGTTCAACAAGTTGCTGGCCCGCGTGGGGATTCAGGCCGACGCGGAAGTGATTGTGTTTTGCGGCATGGGTTTGATTTTTGACGACTTCCATTTCTTCCGCGAGACCTTCGAAAACGAGGGCGCGTTCGCCAAAACGGTGATGTTCGTCAATCTAGCTTCAGACCCGATCGTCGAGCGTTTGCTGGCTCCCGACTTGGCTTTGAAGGTTGCCGAACGTTTTGCCGTGGAAGAGAGCAAGCGAGTGTTGGTGCTGATGACCGACATGACCGCTTACGCGGATGCCTTGAAAGAGATTGGCGTCGCCATGGAACGCGTGCCATCGAATCGTGGTTACATGGGCGACTTGTACAGCCAATTGGCGATCCGCTACGAACGAGCCTGCGATTACAAGGGAGCTGGTTCGGTCACCATCCTGTCTGTGACCACCATGCCCGGCAACGACGTGACGCATCCGGTACCTGACAACACGGGGTACATCACCGAAGGCCAGTTTTACTTGCACGGTGGCATGATCGACCCGTTTGGTTCCTTATCGCGTCTGAAGCAGCAGGTGATTGGTTCGGTCACTCGGGAAGATCACTCCCAAGTCATGAACACGATGATTCGGTTCTATTCCGGAGCCAAAGATGCTGAGAAGAAGCAGCAGATGGCGTTTGATCTATCGCCACTGGATCACAAACTCTTGAAGTTTGGCGATTTATTCCAGCGTCGCTTTATGGACATCAACGTGGCGTTGCCGCTAAACGATGCCTTGGATCTGTGTTGGCAGACCATGGCCGAGTGCTTCAATCCGGAAGAATTGTTGATGCGGGACAGCTTGATCTACAAGTACTTCCCGCGAGCCAAGACCGCTGAGCTTCAAGGAGCCGCTCCATGAAGCTGGCCTTGAACAAGACCACGCTGAAGCGGACAAGGGACGAGCTCAAAACTTACAAAAAGTTCCTGCCGTCGCTCGATCTCAAACGCCAACAATTACTGGCAGCGCTGAAAGTTGCTCGGGTCGAATTGGCGACAGCCGAGGTCAAGTATGCAGAGCTGGAGGCCAAAGTCGCCAACACTTACCCGCTACTGGGAAGCAGCACCGTTCGCACGCGAAATCTGGGCAGCTTGATCCGGGTCCTCGAAGTCGAGATTGTCGAAGAGAACTTGGTGGGCACGCGTTTGCCGGTCGCCAAAGCAGTTCGATTCGAGTTGGCGGAATACTCGCGAATGGTGATGCCATTTTGGGTGGACTTGTTGGTCGAGAACCTCAAGCAGATCGCGGAACTGCGAATCTTGCTGCAGGTTCGCCAGGAACGCGTCAAACTTTTGGACCACGCGGCGCGGCGGATCACGCAGCGAGTCAATTTGTTCGAAAAGGTTCTGATCCCCCAATCGGAAGCCAGTATTCGCAAGATTGTCATCTTCTTATCGGACCAAGAACGCGCGGCCGTGGTGCGATCCAAGATTGCGAAAAACAAAGCAGGACAGAAGGAAAGGTAGACAGTAGGCATTCGAACGTATGGCAATTGTTCCACTGCAAAAAGTGACGTTTTATGGCTCCCTGCCGGACCGCGACGCGGTCGTGGGCGGGTTGCAGCAAATGGGCTGTCTGCATTTAGTTGATCTGTCCGGACAAGTTCCCAACAAACCGCTGGAGCATGCCGACCGCAATCTGGTAGAAGAGGCCATTCGGCACTTGGAAGCTTCCCCGGTCCAAAACGCGAATCAACGGCAGCAATACAAGGATGATCTGAATTGCCTGAAAGTTGCCCAACTGGCATTGGAACATCAAAAACTCCGCGATGAATTCAGCGACCGTCGCGATCAATTGCACCAACAGATGGACACGCTGTCACCATGGGGCGAGTTCCGTTGGCCGGAGGTGCATGAGACGGCGGGCGTGCGGCTGTGGTTTTACGTGATCCCAGAGCGAGAACTGAGCATCTTGCAGAATTCAGCGCTGGTCTGGCAACTCATTCGCCAAGAGCAACAAACGGCCTATGTGGTCATTTTGAGCGTCGACCAACCGGATGTTCCGTGGGTTTCGAAAGTCTTGCCGCAGCGATCCTTGTCGGACATTCAAACCGAATTGGTTGCCGTCGATGAAAACCTGGAAACGTTGCATTGGCAGCGAGCGGAGCTGACGCGTTGGCTCGTATTACTCCGACGCGATCTCAACGAAGCCGACGACCTGTTGTCACGTCTATCGGCCGTCAACGCGACCTTGGCCGACCAACGACTCTACGTGTTGCAAGCCTGGGCGCCGAAAAAGCAAATACCGGCGTTGCGTGAGTTCGCGAAGCAAAATCGCTTGGCGTTTACAACCGTGGCTCCGCACCACGACGAGCAGCCGCCGACTTTGCTAAAGAATCCGTCCGCAGTGGCAGGTGCGGAGAGCGCGGTCACGTTCTACATCACGCCCGGTTATCGGGCCTGGGATCCGACCTGGATCATGTTCCTGTCGTTTGCGGTGTTCTTCGCAATGATCGTGTCGGACGCGGCCTATGGGATGGTGTTCGGTTTAGGGCTGCTCTTGTTGTGGGGGCGGCTGAGCGCGACGGCCGACTTGCGACGGATGCGGAACTTGTTCTTGGCCATTGTCGTGGCCACGATTGGGTATGGAGTGCTTGCGGGCAGCTACTTTGGCACGACGCCTCAGAGTTTGGAATGGTTGCAGCTGAAGATCGAAGGCAAAGCGCTGGCCGGCAACAAAGACGCGATGATGATGTTGTCCCTGGGGATTGGCGTGTTTCACTTGGCCTTGGCGAACGTCATCATGGCTTGGCAACAACGGGGCGCCAACACTTCGTGGGTGGCGATCGGTTGGGCGCTGGGAATCGTCGGCGGATATGTGCTGGGCCTCTTTGCTCAGGATTCAAACAAAGCGGTTGTGTGGTTGGCCGAAGGATTGGGGCAGGCTCGCGAGACCTTCCAGCCGCAACTCAAGTTGGCCGGCCAATGGGGGCTGGGAATTGGCTTGGGTTTGATCTTTTTGTTTAGTAGCAATCGACCGTTGCTGAGTGCGAAACCAGCCGATTGGGCTTGGCGCGTGCTCGATGGTTTGTTGGGTTTGACCAACGTCAGCAAGGCGTTTGGCGATGCCCTGAGTTACTTGCGATTGTTCGCGCTGGGCTTGGCGGGTGCTCAATTGGCGGTAACGTTTAACAATATGGCGGAAAGCATGCAGCAAATCCCGGGGGTGGGGATGCTGTTGGCGATATTGCTCTTGGTTTTGGGGCATGGTGTCAACATGGTGTTGGGCATCATGGGCGGTGTGGTTCACGGCTTGCGTCTGAACTGCATCGAGTTTTTTAATTGGAGCCTAACGGAAGAGGGACATCCGTTTCGGGCATTTCGAAAGAAGGCGGCGTAACAGATGGATGGCGTTTTGATTTTGTTGGGTTGGATTGGGCTGTTTGCTCCCACGGCGCTGGGTGCCGTAGGCAGCATCATCGGGTGCGCACGGGCGGGCCAAGCCGCTTGCGGTGCGATGTTGGACTTGGAAGGAGGCTACGGACGGTACATCGGTCTGTCCGCATTGCCGTCGTCCCAGATGATCTATGGGATCGTGGTTATGTTCTCGCTGCAAGGAGCCATCACTCCGGATGGTGGGACCCCGACCGTCACGGTTACCAATTCACCTGGATTGTTTGGCCTGGGCGTGTTGTGCGGTGTCGCGCTGTTGGCCAGTGCCATGTTCCAGGGGGCCTGCTGTGCCTCGGCGATCAGCGTCAGCAAGCGGAAACCAGAAGTGTTCGGCTTATCGGTCGCGCCCGCCGCCATCGTGGAAGGCTTCGCCGTGTTTGCGTTCATCTTCGCGTTGGTGTTGTCCGGTAATATCCCAAGCTAAGCACAAGGAATAGAACATGCCCTCCCCCACCACCGCCAATCCTTCCGCTCAAGGCGTGCAAGAATTGCTGGACAAACTGCGCGATGAAGGCGTGGCCGCCGGACAAACCCAGGCCGAACGGTTGATCGCCGACGCTCGCGTCCAAGCCATGGAAATCTTGGACCAAGCCAAATCCGAAGCCGCGAAATTGTTGAGCAACGCTCGCAGCCAAGCGGCTGAATTTGAAGCCAGCGGAAAGGCGGCGCTCCGGATGGCCAGTCGCGACGTGATCCTCAGCGTACGCGAGGCCTGTCACGATGAGTTTCGCAATCGGCTCCGCCAATTCGTCAAGCATCGCTTGTCGGACCAGAAACTGTTGGAGCAAATGATCTTGGAATTGGCCGCCAAGACTCGACCCAGTGATGCGGCCGGGAAACTATTGTTGCAGTTGCCCAGCACTCATGTCAGCTCGGAAGAGCTGCAAAAAGAAGTTCGCGACGTGAAGCCTGGCTCGTTGGCGGCGTTTGTGCTCGGTTTGACCGCTGACGTGCTGCGCGAGGGACTGACCTTTGGCGTTTCGGACGAAGATGGCGAAGGCGTCCGCATCAAGTTGTTGGACGACGATGTGCAATTGGAACTCACGGATCATACGATCACGTCGGTCCTGATGCGGTACTTGGCTCCCCGTTATCGCGCCGTGATGCAACAGGAAGTCTAACGTGGGTCGTCGAACCTATTACGACCTGATCGCCAGTCTGCCGGGTTTGCCGATCCGCTTTGACGTGGAGCGTCCGCCCATCAGTGGATTGCGACTCATGGAGCGGTTGCAGATTCTGGATGCAGATGACGCCGCAGTCGTGGAACAGTGGACCAACTTTGTCGGCTGGGATCGCCAGGTGTTGGAACGCACCGACGATGATGTCGCTCAATCGTATCATCGTTTGATCGGCGAGATTTCCAATGCCACTTTGTTGGAACTGATCCAGCATCGGATGGACACTCGCACGATCATTGCGGCCATCCGTCGGCGTCGCGCCGGGATGCCGCCGCCCACCGGCGTGGGCCAATGGGTCGATAAGATTCGGCGTGACTTTCAACATCCACAGTTTCAGCTGCAAACGCTGTATCCGTGGATTGGTCGCTTTGATCAGTTGATGGGTGAAGGCCAGGCGCTGGAAGCCCAACGGATCGTTTTCGAATTCAATTATCGTGAACTGGAAGAATTGGCTCCGAACGACATGTTCTCGTTCGAAGCGATTTTGATTTACTTGGTTCGTTGGGAGATCATCGATCGCTGGACGAGCCTGGACGAAGCAGCTGGTAAGACTCGCTTTGAAACCATGATTAGGGAGACACTCGGTGAGTACGCTCATCTCTTCGAACCAACCGAATAGCGGACCAAATTCTGGATCGCGAATCACCAACACCCGTGCTCATGTGATCGGCATCAATGGCAACATTGTGACCATCGAGACCGATGGTGGACGCATCATGAAGAACGAGGTGGCCTACGTCGTGGTGGGCGACGAACGCCTGAAATCGGAAGTGCTCCGGATCTACGGCAAGATCGCTGACTTGCAGGTGTTCGAGGAAACGCACGGCGTCCGCTGCGGCAATGCGGTCGAGTTGTCGGGACAGCTGTTGTCGGTGACCTTGGGGCCTGGCATGTTGGGCGTGATCTTCGACGGGCTGCAGAGCCCGCTGACGACACTGGCCGAACGCGACGGCTTCTTCCTCAAGCGCGGACAGGATCTTTATCCGCTGGATACAACCCGCAAATGGGAATTTACCGCCAACGTCAATGTCGGCGACAAGATTCGCGCGGGTCAAGTTTGGGGCACGGTCCCGGAACGCAACGTCACGCATAAATTGATGGCGCCGTTTGATCTCCGCGATGCGATGGAAGTGGTGGCCGTCTACACCGGGCCACGAACGATCAACGAGACCGTCCTGGTGGTTAAAGACTCGTCCGGCAAGACACACGATTGGACGATGACACAAACCTGGGCCGTTCGACGATCGATCCCCGAAACGCTGCTTCGGCAACGCACGATTGAACGTCAGTTCCCCAGCGAGCCGTTGACCACCACGATGCGAATTGTGGACACGTTTTTTCCGATCGCTCGCGGCGGTACCGCCTGTATCCCGGGCCCGTTTGGTGCCGGCAAGACCGTGACGCAAGGGCTGTTGGCACGGTACGCGACCATTGACGTCGTGATCGTGGTGGCGTGTGGCGAACGAGCGGGTGAAGTGGTGGAAACCATTCACGAGTTTGCCGAAATGATCGACCCT
Organism: Pirellulaceae bacterium; assembly: GCA_030681235.1. GTDB lineage: Bacteria > Planctomycetota > Planctomycetia > Pirellulales > Pirellulaceae > M30B19. The sequence goes on from JAUXWY010000262.1 coordinate 22,000, forward strand.
CGCACGGGCGGCAAGTTGATGGATCGCACGATCATCATTTGCAACACGTCGTCGATGCCCGTGGCCGCGCGTGAGGCCTCGATTTATACCGGGATCACCTTGGGCGAGTACTATCGGCAGATGGGGTTGGATGTGCTGTTGTTGGCCGACTCGACCTCGCGTTGGGCCCAGGCCATGCGGGAAACGTCCGGTCGCTTGGAAGAAATTCCAGGTGAAGAAGCGTTTCCGGCTTACTTGGACTCGGCTATCAAGAGCGTGTACGAACGGGCGGGTGTGCTGAAACTGCAAGATGGTTCGACCGGCAGTTTGACGCTGGTCGGAAGCGTGTCGCCGGCCGGTGGCAACTTCGAAGAACCGGTCACCCAGTCCACGCTAGGTACGGTCAAGTGTTTCTTAGGCCTTTCCTACGAACGAGCTTACAAACGATTTTATCCGGCGATTGACCCGTTGATCTCGTGGTCGCGATATCGCGAGCAATTGCAGCCGTATTTTGATCGGCACTTGGCACCGGATTGGACCAAGTCCGTGACCAAGATGCACAACTTGCTGCGGCAAGGCAACGACATCCTGCGCATGATGCAGGTAACCGGCGAAGAAGGCATCACGACCGAGGATTTTGTGACGTATCAGAAGGCCCTGTTCTTGGACATGGTCTATCTGCAACAAGATGCGTTTGACAAAGTGGACGTGACGGTTCCGGAAGAACGTCAGAAAGCCATGTTCTTGCTCTGCAAGCGTCTGATTGATCGCCAGTATCAATTCCGCGACAAGGAACAAGTTCGCGACTGCTTCACACGCTTGACCGGTTTGTTCAAGAACTTGAACTATTCGGCCTCCGGCAGCGAAGACTACCGCCGCTACATCGCGCAGATCGAAGAACTAGAACGAAAATACGTCGGCGGAGAGTAAGCCCGAATCGCTCGGCGAGTCCCGGATTTGTCCCAATATGACGTTGCGATTAGCCAACCGCAGGCAACACCGGGCGATTTGCAATCGTTTCCGGTGTGGCCCCGATTTCCGGTGTAGCCAAGTATTCCGGTGTAGCCAGTGAACGGCGGCGCGTGTTTACTTGGGCTTGTTGTTGTCGTCGTCCCGGCTTCCTTGGCGATTCAACAGTTTTTATCGCAGGCCGCCAATGGAGCCGTGCTCATCCAAGCGGAGTTCTCTTGGGGCCCAGCGTCCTAACCTAACCGTCACCCAAGTACTTCTGGAATCAAGTCCGAAGAATCATGGTTATCTAACGGAGGCCGGCGAAACGAATTTAGAGTGGCAAACGCCCAAGTAGCAACAGAACGATGAGGACGACGACGATTACCCCGAGCAGGCCGCTGGGTCCGTAACCCCAATTTCGGCTGTAGTTCCAATTGGGCATCGCTCCCAAAAGAACGAGTATCAACAGGATCAGTAAGATGGTGCCTAACATGTTCGTCTCTTCATCTTTGAAGTTTCATTTCATCGCATCGCGTACTGTCGGCGATTTCGCAGCAGATTCCCGGCATGGACGCTGGTCCTATGCAACCCGAGTTCTCGACATATCGAAAGCACCGCGTCCCCGAGCACGACACCTGATTGTACGAATCGACACTGGCTCTTCGCATCGAGCGTGCCCTGAAATAAACATGGCGGATTCCACCAGCGAGTATCGCTGCCCCGAATTGTGGTTACTTGGCGGCGTTGTGATCCCGATAGCAAGCCTGTCGCTTCTCTGATTTTTATCGATAAACGCCGTCGCCACACCCACCGTCGCGACACCCACCGCGACAAAGTCGCCCGGCGTTGGTTGCGTGACCATCGGTACCGAGTCGCGTCGACCAGAATGAACTGTTAAACTATCTTGATGCCAAGTCGCAAAGGTTCGACACGCTTCAATCGGAAGCCGAACGAGCCATCGAACTTCTCCAGAAACGCCGCACCGCCCTCAGCTCCGCCGTCGTCACCGGCAAGATCGACGTGCGTGCAATCAATGAAACGAAGGCCCCATGATTATGACGCTCAAGGTCACGCTCGTTCGTGGCATGTATTGCGAGGGCGATTGGACAGCCAACATCGAGCTCGAAGAATCATCCACCCTCGAAGACCTTCATCTCGCCGTGCAAGAGGCGGTCAAATTTGACGACGACCATTTGTACAGCTTCTTTGTGTCGCGGACGGACAGGAGCACGGGTCGCGATTATTTCGACGACGATAATGGGCTGATCTTCACCACAATAGTCGGAGACATGTTTCCTCTGCCGAAGGATCGTTGTTTGTTCTACTTGTTCGATTGGCGTTATGAGTGGGTTTTCAAAATCTCGCCGAGCAGGAAACGCCCTCACGAGCCATTACAAGGCGTGAAATATCACCGCGTCGAGAGCGAATCGGGAGTTAAGCCGGTGCAGTATCCCCATTATGAGGATGACGACGAATGACGCTCATCAGAAAGCGAAGTAAATAAACAATACGGCCGCCAACGGGCTGAGCAGTAGGATCCAACCACCGATCGCTACAAAGTCACCGGGCGTTCGTTGGGTGATCACGGGACGACCATGACCCAAAGTGATTCCCACAAGATTGCCCATCCCGTCCGGAAACCAAATACACGCCAGCGGCCAAACGAGAAACAGGGCCAAATAAAGCACCGACTCTAGTCCGCCAGTCACCGCAGCGGCGAGTACGTAGATAACGGCGACGCTTGTCGAAAGTCCGCGAGAGCGCAACCACAACCTGGCACTTTGCAGTCGGTTTTCGCTACGAATTTCTTTAGCCCAAGCATCGCCAAGTCGTCGCAAGGCCGGACTGCCTGATCGATGTCGCACGATCCGTTCCAATTGGCCCGACGCCAACCAAATACCGTCGCAGGCGTGACACCGGTTGATGAAGATCCCCGAATCATACGCGTAGTTGAAAGGAACCATTGGTTGTCGGCATTTGGGACACGCCAGTTCGACCGGATTGGAACCTCCACCGATCGCCTCGCCCGTTGGTTCGGCACCGCGAACCAATTGCCCGAATCCCGCAAAGCTCAGCCACTGACCCCTGCACGATTCGCAGCGTTCGACGGGCAACCCATTCAATGAAACCAAGGTCAAAGATTTTCTACACGCAGGACAGTCCATCGCGCTCTTGAGGCCCGTATGAGCCCATCATGAAAACGAAAAAACCGGGGTTTTGATGGTTCGGGATGTTTACTGCCAGATCATTGCAAACCGTACAAACGATACCCCCTAGGGGCAACGCTGTGACGCATTTTCGTAGTGGAATTCGCCAGAATTCCCGTATCTGTGCGCTGCAAGGGAACTCTGGCGAGTTCCACTACGTTCGAAATCCTTGACTTGTTCAGGTTCAAAATGCTTCACAGCGTTGCCCGAGGGGGGTTGAACATCCCCAAGAAACCATGGGAAAAACTGATGTTTCTGATTTCCGTCCCCCCATTGGTCCCCCCACACCCGATGAGGTGATGTTGGTGTGGCGTGATCTGTCCCCGGCTGATCGAGCGGCATGGATCGAGATGGGGCGGGAAACGGCCTCGGAGATGGAGCGACTACGGATCGACGCGGTCGGGATCGCCTGGCTGGACTACTACCTCGCCCATTTGAAGTTCACCCAGGTCGAATCCGCCGCCCGTTCGGTTCAGGACCACTTTCAAAAGCGATTGGACCGAGCCCTCAACCGCTACTTGAAGTCCATCAAAACACAGGCCACCGTCCGCAAAATGGCCTTTCCTACACTGATTGCTCTTCAAGCCGACATCCGAGTGGCTAATAGTTCGCCGCGACTGTAGGGCGAGAATAACGGGGGCATTTTGGTCTTGTATCGTGAGTTAGTTGCCGAAGTTGGTCACCATCGAGTAGGAGATCGGAGAATCTGTTAGAGTCGACTCTCCGGTCGGGTTGGGCAGCGACTCAGTCGGTTCTAACATCAAGCTTTGGTCGCGTTCTTCTGCCATCTACGAGAAAAAATGGGATATAAAAAAAGATCGTGCAGGAGGGGCCCCCTGCGCGATCGTTTTTTTGACCTTTGATTCATGTGCCAACGAACTAATTCGGAATCGCCATAATTCCCTTCGCTAAGCCCATCATTCTTTTTTTGGTCGAAGCGGTTCTTCGAAACGCATTAAGCATTCGGTCGGCGACTCGAGCGTCTCCATTGGTCGAATTTTCGATGTGAATCGCTTCCGCATATCGCTGCACGCTGCGCGCGTCGGTTTCTGCATCCAAGGCTTCGGCGATGGCCCCTGAGGCCTCGTCGAACGTTTCAAGAATGATCTTGACGCTTGCCACAATCTCTTTCGCCGAATCCCAGACATTTTTCAGCTCATCCGTAATTCGGCGGATATATCCGCCAGATCGCTTGGCCCATGCCGCCGCCTCCTTGATCCAATCGGTCAAGTCCGACCACCAGCCGCGGTGGAAAAAACCTCGATGCAATTGGACGGCCGGTTGCGAAAATTCGGGGGCGTCCGCCTCGGCAACTATCACTCTATGGGGCGGCCGGTTCGGGCGGTACACGCTGATGATGACCCCCTTGGCCCCGTCTGATATCCGTTCCGCCGCCCGAGTGCCCACTTCGAAATATCGGCCGTCCGGAACGTGCCGGCCGAACCTCTTCTCGGCGGGCCCCACGGCGCGCCAACCATCCGTTGGGTCGATGGCTCCCTCAACACACGCACGCTCCACCTCGATCGCTGACACCGACGGCGAAAACAGTCCGACAACGACCAGCGTTGCAACCAACGCCAGTGGGCCGATTTTACTCGGCAAAAACAAACTTTTTTTCAACATTCGAACACTCCTTCAAAACCAACATAACGCACCAAATCGCGAGTCAATTTCGATTGAATCGGCAGTCGCGACGTTAGGTGAACGTGCAACATTCGCGCCAACCGTTGAAGATTGATCTAATGCAAATTTAAGTTTCTTTAATTGCTATTTTGCGTCCTATTATTTTCCTTTGGACCGCACTTGCCCCAGCGGGCTGATGGTCCTGATTTCCCGGGCGGAAGCGTCGGTGGGCCGGGCCGGGGTTGGTTCGCCCTCGCTTACCGGCCGCCAAATATAACGGTCGCCCCATACCTTAACCACTTCATCTTTTCAGCAGTTGGTGAGCAACCCCGGACAATCTTTCGTCCGGTTTGGTCTTTTACCGAATTCATTGGTCTTCAAAGGCAATTGCTTCTTGATTGCCTTTGGCGAACGTCATACAGTCTTCTTGGCGGCTTCGTCATTCTCTTTGAAACACGGGAGTGTTTTGCTGATTCCTGGCATTGTATGCCTGGAAGAGTCGTCGCCTATTATTTAACTAAACTGGGGTAACCTCATGTTTATGGCAAACGATGGTGTGCTGTCTAATTCAATCTTGCAACGTCCATCAATTTTAATTCAGTACATGCGGGCGATTGGCCCTGGCACGGTGTTATGGAAATCAGGTTCAGACTCGATTCGCAATGACGGCACTGCGCACGAAATTCTTAAATGGCTACTTCCAAATTATGCCTTCCAGGCCGTCCCCGACAACCACCTGAAGTTTAATGGTGTGTCAACCGAAACCGACGTTGATCCCAAGCAATATGATCTAATTGATCAATTGACCGATCAAGATAATTCGCAGTATGAAAACTACCGCCAGTGGTCGCCAACCTATGCGGCTTTAAAGAAACGAAAGACGCATCTAAATAAGTACCGCGATGACGGCCCCGCATTTTATTACCATGTCGAAACCGCCTACCAAATCCCGCAAACAGAACCAATCGTGGTTCTGGGATCACCCGAAGGTTTTCTAGGATATCATCACCCGGCAACAGGCCCGCTCCCTAGCTTTCGAACATTGTTGGATGATTGCGGGTATAGCGCGGCGATCAAACTCGCGGCTCAATGCGAAAACGTTGGCTTGGTGCTAAAAACACCGGACGGTGAGTTCAAAAAATTTTCCTTCGAGAATTACCTCGATATCAGTTTGATTTTCTTGGGCCGGACCAGTTACGGACGAACAGTACTCGTCCTGGCCGGTTCTCGTTGCTCGTTTGGAACACTGGCAGCGACTCGGATCGCTTGCGATTTTTGGCGGCACCCAGTAAATGAAATTGTCTGTCAAGCAATGGATTCCAATCCAAAACCTGCTCTAGAACCGGGAATCGTCGTGTATCGAACGAAGTGGCAATTGCGTCCCCCGATTGTTGAGCCATTTGCAACACCAGTAAAACCGGAACCAGACATAACTGACGCGTCACCATTGCGAATACCTCACTCATTTAAGCCGTACTCGATTGACGAACCGATAGCGGCGGAACTGCTCTATTCTTCGATCGAACCCGATCATAACGAATTGTTCTTTGCAGAACGTAGCGAAAAGCTAAAAAGCTTGGAACGACCCGTTTTTGTGCATCTAGCTCGTGAGAATCCGCTGGTAAAATACCTCAACCAAGGTCCTGTTTCTGTCATTTCCAAGTGGTACCCCGAAGATCTTCGCGACGATGGAAAAGCTAAAGATCTTTTGGCTCGAAAAATTCCGTCATATAACTATGTTCCCATCGCTCCCGGATTGCCAATCATTCGTAATTCTGCGTCGTTTTCGAATGAAATCGACACAATGCTCCAACCGAAGGATCCAGAAAAAGGCGACTGGGCAGAAATATTTGAGTACGATCCACAGCCGCGGGCACTCTTCGAATTTTGGGAGAGTTTGGAAAAGTATAGATCGTCCCAACCACAAGAAAATCTACATTTCGTCGACGATCTAAATGCTCATTTTAGGATTCCTAAGGACGGCCCCTGTATCATATTAGGCGCGCCGGAAAGTTTCGTCTGCTATGGGTTGCCAGGGACCCAGTTTAATGAGTTAATCGAGAAGGCCCAGTATCCAAATCGTTTTCAATTCAATTGGAAGAAGGGTGAAGGTCCACTTGTGGACAGAAAACTCGATCGAATTTTGCGAACGGAGTTGTCGGAAGAGGATGACGGCTTCATTAAATCCGACGTCGGGGTCATTTACATCTCCAAAACGGTTCACCAACGCGACCTGATCATTGTTGCAGGAAACAAATGGTTGGGAACTTTAGCTGGCGTGCAACTTCTGTTGGCGGACAACCGACCGGAGATAAATTGCGTTCTCGAGCGATATTTGGCCGGGGAATTGCAGACGGTCGAGTTGGCTTTCAAATGCCGACGGGTAGATAATCGCCAGCCGCCGATTTCTGGACAAAATATGCATGCGGAAGCCGACGATGTGGGCGACTTAGACATCACACTGATTAATTCCCTAAACGACTTGAAATACCGCTGGCCGCGTAAAAGTCAGCGATTGTTTGAACCAATTCTGAACGCGCTGACGAACCCCAATGTGGTTAAGGCCGTTGAAGTCCAGGACGATGGGTTTGTCCTTCGCAGTTCCGGAAGCGAATTGACTGTCTACTGTCCCCACGAATATGAGGCTGGCGGGCATAAGATACGCCCAGGAAATAAAACCGCGGCGCAACTTGAAACTATTTCGCGATTGCTCCGCCAGTTTCATGAAACGCGATTGCCCGCCGCCAACTTTTGCTATCCGTTTTTTATACTGGGGGCCTCTGGCACTGGCAAAGAATTTATTCATCACTTCGTTCATAAAATAGTGGGAGAACTTCTAACACCTGCAAAAGGAACAGAAAAAAAGGCGGCAGTGAAACCTGAGGAGAAAAAGAAAGCCGATTCCAGGCATGCGTCAGCACAATCGTCAGGCAATACCGCCGCCAGCGAAACATCCGGAAAGTCAAAGGACTCCATTATAACCGCCCAAAACGGCACCGCGAATCAAGTGGAAAAAGTCGAAGCCACTTCAGCTAAAGAAAATCGGACTGTTCTTCCACTCCGATCGTTCAACGCAGCTGCGATGACTCCAACTCTTCTGGAAGCCGAACTTTTCGGCCACAAAAAGGGAACATTCAATGACGCGTACGAAGACCGGGCGGGGGCGTTTGGCGACATGAATGGCGGTGTGCTATTCTTAGATGAATTCCTGGCGGTCGCCCCCGAGACATTGAAACACATGCAGAGCGCGCTTCTGAGGGTTATGGAAACGGGCGCTTACAATAGAGTTGGGGACAATATTCCTCGGTCCACGGAAACTCATTTAGTCCTTGCGACTGACGGCGCCAGATCGAAGGACGGATTGAGGGATCTAGTTGCAACCGGAATGTTCTCCGAAGCATTTTTCAATCGAATCCAAGGGCGGACATTTGCTTTAGAGCCACTCTCTGAACGTCCCATGGAGATTCTTTCGAGCTTTTTTCAGCATCTTCAAGACGAGCAGGAGGAGCCCTACACAATTCAATTATCAGCGTTAAGGCGTTTGTTGTTTAATAGTTGGAATGGAAATTTCAGAGATTTGCGTACTGTTGCGCAAGATTTGCCAAATGAGTGTCGAAAAAAAGGGGTCACGGCTGCCGACCTCGATCGGGCTCTGGGTGCTACTCTGAGTAGTAATGATTACAACTCTTCAACTGCCGATGGAAAGTTGATTACCGTTAACATTAGGATTGGCTTGCCGGTCCCATTCACGGCCATCGGGGAGCAGTTGAAACAGGACCAATGGCAGAAGTTGAATCAGAACAATTGGCCTGTCCTAAACCATAGCATAACCGACACAAACGAGAGAAAGGCGATTGCCGATCTAATTAAAATAGTGAACGTCGGTGACTTTGGACAGAATCGGAACGATCTTGGTAAGGGCGCGGGTATGGAGACATCAACATCACTACCGTTTTTGGCCTCGTTGCCTAAAACTTCTCCGGAAGCGATTGTGTCGTTTGTAGTTCAACAACTAACTTCTTTAAAGGAAGACTGGCGGATAATCCAAGCCGACGACGATTCCAAGGCAATGGCCATTAAGCTATATAACGAATTTCCACCGGCGCGGCTAACAAACAACGGCTGGGCGATCCGTTTTTTGCGGATCGCGTTGGAAACTGGCTGGGACGTACGAACGGACCAACAAATCAAAGCGATGCGTCATATTGCGTACTTCAAGTTTCGCTCAAAGTGGGGCCCAGGTGAAAAAAGATCTTTCCCGATTCAACTACAAAATGAAGGTGAACTCGCGACCCACTCACGTGCAGAGTATTCCGCGTACATGGATTTACTAACACGGGTAATCGCCACGTGAGACCTGGTTCGGCCCGGCTATTTCACAGCTGGGCCCGAATTCGCCAGATTCCACCCATTCTCCATTAACAGCATGTTATGGCAGTTCAAAGGCGTATTAACCGTCATTAATGGCGATTTCGCGCTGACCTATTCTGTTGGCACTTCGTTTGCTGTTTCTTTGATCGCCGGCAATCTAGTTCTTTTGCGATTGAAGAGAAAAGCATGGACTTGAAAACAACGTTTTGGCGAGCCGCCCTTCTGATGGGCGTTTCGTTTTTTAGTATTACCGTAACTGGAATAGGTCTGGGACTTGTTTTCTCTGAACAATTCGGCCACACGCGTGGCCCGGCAGTGTCTTCGATCGGAGGGGGGCTTGGTACGGCCTTGGTTGGTTTCCTGCTGTTTCTGGCTGGACGGAATGGCTTTGTGCTTGAACCGCGTCGACATCTAGCTCCGGTCGCAATTTTAACTTTCATTCTAAATCTGATGATTTTCGTCCTGCTGGGATGGAACTACTTGGATCTATATTTGGGCGCCGTGTTCGCGGCCTTTGTATCGGTGGCAAACACAACGACGATGGCGCTGGCCATGACTGCTGTCCTTTCCACTCAAGTACCGTTTGCGAAGGTTCGCTGTTTCGGAACGCTCGGATTCGCCGCTGCCTTCGTTACCATTTCGCTGCTTGATGTTTGGTCAGCGGTTTTCGTTGGGTTGATCGGCTTGACCACTTTGGCATTTTCGGTGGTTCCTGAATCGACGATCTGCCGCACAAGTTTCGAACCCACGGCTAAACAAGTCCATCTGTGGCCAATTTTTGTTGCGATCGTTGCTTACGGACTACTTTCCGCGTCGGCACGTACTTATGAAATCTACGGACCCTTGCGGCTTGTCGGCAGCTCCAGCGGGGTGGCGGCAGTGCTGATACTCGCGACGCTAGAAATTTTAGCCTTGTTGTGCATCAAGGTTTTAGATCTCACCTGGATTCTTGCCGCAACAACGGCATGGATTGCGGCCTATGTCTGCTATGTTTTCTGGGGCGGTTTTGGCGAGATCCTCGCGATGGTATTTATCTCGGTCAATTGCTTAGGGCAAAGCAGCTTGATCCAATTCGCGGCGCGTCAAAGTCATGCTCCGGGTAACGTCCAATTGTGGTATCAACTCACTGGGACAGCAGTTGGAATTGCAATCGCATGCATTTCGTCGCAGTTGGACTCTTTGGCTTCGGTCTGGTTTTTTGGTTTGAGTGTATCAGCGATTGTGGCACCCGGGCTCTGGGTGTGTGCCTGGCTCTTGAGAAAAAGTGGCGACTTGATGAGAGGAACAAAGTGAAAAAAGTCGGGGGGGGCGCGTTGATTTGTGTGACACAGCAATTGTTTGGGATGGTGTAAGATGGACTTGAAATCGTTGAAATGTCTGGTGGAGAGCCTGTCCGAGAAGAATGCCGCCGTATACTCGGAAGGTGAGCAGTTGAAGATCTATTTGCCGGTTTTAAACGAATTGAAATTAATCACGAATGTTGCCGAGTTATGCAAAGTCGACGACAAGCTTCTCTGTCCGGCAGAAATCATCTGGTGCCTGCAATTTCGCCTCGATCGCTGGAATACAATTCTGAAATCATTTCGCATTGTCGAGCGTCGAATGACAAGACAAATTGAGGTCATCGAAGACCTCGTCAGCCACTTGAACGCTCTTCTTACAGAGTTTAATTGGGGACAGTTCGAAATGATCCGAGCGAACGTGGGAGCATTGTGCCAAAAATCGCTGCCTGACAAGTCTGCGATCGGCATAGCCGAAAGAATCATTGAATGTGCCAAGAACCAAGTCGGTCGACGATTTGCAATTGACTGCGTGTGTATTGGCGACGTTGTGCTGCAATATTCCATCGGCAATCCGGACTCTGGAAGGCTGCGGCAATTGACTTCAAGTGCGATCAAACAGTGGCGCAATGGTGATATATCTGCTCGGGAATTGGTCGTAATCTTGAACCGCGTCATTCGTAAAGTTGATGTTCCCGTGCAGAAATTCGAAGAATTCGCTCGGGAGCTCCAAGATATTCATATCATCATTGGATCTCAAAAACTGGACGACGCGAAATATCGACAATGTAACCTTGCAGTTTCCTCAAATATTCGTCGTCTTCAATTAATTGTCGAAGGTGGGTCTGACAATTAGGGCAAACGAACGCTTGAGAGTTGGTCGCACACCGTTACAAACTCCGGAATCTAGATAACACATCCCGCTCAAGGCGGGGTGTTGGCCAAGCCGCGATAAAATATAAGGTTCGCCGTTGAACTTTACACGTCACGGCTAAAATCGGCCCACCCGCCGCGCGCAACAAGACGCCTATTCGCGTAAACATTGGTTTCACCGTGGATTAGCGTGAAGGGTTGTCCGAGTTTGGTCGAGTCGAGTTTCCCGGCCATCTGCGCCAAATTGAATTGGCTAATTCGTTCAACATCGTGCCAAAAAGGGTATGGCGCACTTCTTGCCGAAATCTGCCGCGTAATCTGCCGAAATTCGCAGTTGGGAAACGTGCCATAAAGATACTACTCTAATTGACATTTCCCGACTGGGCCGTTTCAGTCTTTTCGAACTGTAAAGGAGCCCACGCTATGACAATCGCATGTTACTGTCGGGTCAGTACCCGCCAGCAAAAGAACGACTCACAAGAAGCCGAAATCAAGAAATGGTTGAAGAACAACGGCATCCATGCCGCCAAGATCGCATGGTATTTCGACCATGAGTCTGGAAAGACTCTTTCCCGCCCGGAATTCGACCGACTACAAAAGGATATCTTCGATGGCCGAGTGCGCACGGTGATTGTCTGGAAGTTGGATCGATTGCCCCCACCGCGACACGGCTTGAGGTCGCCCGCGCCTACGCGATCAGTAAACTCGGCTGGATTCGAGCCCAACAGCACAAACTTATGAACCAGGCTCGCGAAACTCTCCGGCAGTTTATCGAACGGGAAAGCCACTACCTGTGGGGGCGGCGTTATTTGCTGTCGGTGAAATACAGAGACGGCAAGCCCTCGGTAGAGCTGGACCACAAGCGCATCGCCCTTTCAGTCCGACCGGGAAGCGACCAAATCAAGCGAGCCGCAGTTCTACATGAATGGCACAAGAAGTTGCTCCACGCAGCTGTTCCTCCTCTGATCGCAAAGTGGGAAAAAAAGCTCGGCGTAACGGTCACGGGATACTTTCTGCAACGGATGAAGACGAAATGGGGCGGCTGTAATCACAGAGTTGCGCACATTCGCCTCAATACGGAACTGGTGAAAAAGCCGAAGGATCTTCTCGAATACGTCATCGTCCATGAAATGACCCATCTGCATGAGCCGACTCATAGCGACCGCTTCATTGCCATCCTTGATCAGCATTACCCTTCTTGGCATGAAGCCCGCGCGGAACTCAACGATTTGCCGCTGGCGGCGGAAACCTGGAAGGGGTGATGATCCTATCGGTGATGTTCATGATGCGGCCCGATGGCTCGGTGTGAGCGTCCCTACGATTGAACGACTGGTCAAGGCCGGACGGATACCATCGATCAAGGTGCCCCCCATTGGTCCCCCCATCAATGCCAATCAAGGCCCCTTAGAGCCCCATCAGCGAAACGAAAAAACCCCGAGAAAACCTGGGGTTTGATGGTTCGGAATGTTTGCTGCCAGATCATTGCAAACCGTACAAACGATACCCCCTAGGGGACTCGAACCCCTGTTACCGGACTGAGAATCCGGGGTCCTGGGCCACTAGACGAAGGGGGCTTAGTGGTCCGGCGATTATGGCAATCGCCCGTCAGGCTGTCAACCGTGCCCGCCGCCGGCTAAAGCCCGATACCGCGAAGGGAAGCGCCCCGAATGCCGGAGGCAGCGGGCCGAGCCGGTCGTACCGCCGAGAAACTACCTCTCGTGAGCAACTCCGCTACAAAATGCCTGCGGACGGTCGTTCCCACGGATGGCAAAGCCGAACTGCGGATGAAAACTCGCCTGACCCGTCCTTGTCCAACAACCCTTGTCTAAAGACCGACATCGTATGTAAACGGAGTTTTTAAGAAGCCGTATGCGTCGAACGTATTCATCCGCAATTCGGTCATGCCATCCGCGGCCCGTCCGCCAACCATCCAAATGGTCGTGGGTCCACATATTTTGAATTTTTCATTCTTCAATAATCATTAATCATTCAACCGCGAGCTCCAGTCGGACGATTCGAGGTTCGCTGGGCCGGTTGGCGTTTAAGCCGCGCGGCGAGTGGTTGCGGGCGGCTTCGCGTCCGCTGCTGGGAAGGGAATCGTCGCCGGGGATTTCGCGGGAGCCGCCGAGCGCTTTTGACAGGCGGCCAATTCCGGGACGATCTCCGCTCCTAACCTCGCGACTCGTTCCGCATAGTCTTGGAATCGATATTCGGTCTGCACGCGAGCCTTGGCCACTTGCCGGACTTGGTCATAAGCGGCCGGATTGTTCACGACTTGAGCGATGATCTGTTCGACCTTGGCGTAGTCTCCGAACGGAATGACAAATCCTGCGTCCGAACGAATGGCTTCGGGTGCCCCACCCGCTTGGTCAAAGGCGATGATCGGAATCTCGGCGGCCATCGCTTCATGAATCACACAGGGGAACGGATCCACGCGCGACGTCATCAAGAATCCATCACCACCGACAAAGTATTTTTCTACACTGTCTCGTTCACCCACAAAATGCACAAAGTCCTTTGCAGGCGAGTAGCCCAAGTCCAAATCCACAAAGTGTTTGGTCGAATGCCGACCTGCGTATCCGCCGCCGATCCAAACAAAATGAACAGGTCGCTGCGAACCGCGCGGCTTCGCGTGCCAATAGCGGGCAATGCTGGCGAAGTGATCGATCCCTTTCCGCATGTCCAACGTGCCGCAACCCAGCATGATCACGGCATCTTGCGGCAAGCCAAACTCGGCGCGGATCTCTTGCCGAGCCTGCGCGCGTTCAAAACGTTGACCAAACGATGCGTCCAACAGACCCTGTGGAAAGATCACATCCTTGCCGGCAGGAATCGGAGCCATTTGATCGGCCGAACGACGCACGATTTCGGCTGGGAAGATAATCTTGGCACTGAGATCGTAAACCGATCGATAGTCTTCGGTGGAGTAACTCGCAGGTAGCTCGTGCACCAAATAGATCGTGGGCAAGTTGTAACGCTGGAGCGCCTGGGCCATGAAGCGCGACTCCATCGAATTGCACAACACCAGGGTCGGCTTGCGACGGTCCAATTGGCGAACAAAACGACCAATCGCATAATTGAGCTTCCACGAGGCTTGTCGTTTCAGATTCAAGCAAGTCACATGCGACCGAGTCCCAAACTCGCGATAGATCGGCCCAGGGTTATGCAACAGCGTGTAACGATTCAAGTCGTAGTTTTGCTTGAAGTGTTCCAGCAGCTGGGCAATGATCTTCGGAGCGCCGGTCCGGGACGCCTCGTGCGAAATGACGACCAAGTTGACAGGATGCACCGGTCGAGGCGGCTTGTTCGAGCGTTTCCAAAACTTGAGCTGCTTCAAAAGTTTCATGTTCTTGGTTCCTGCGAAATAGCCGCTTCCCGTATCCAGAAGAATTGCGGGCCCACCCCAGCACCCCAAAACAGGATCGTGGGTAGCGGACGTTATCAAGGCACCGAGGTTTCGGCCAAGATCATTGCACGGCCTGTGCTAGCATGTCGCATGTTTGACTTTCGAGTTGGCGGGGGCTAAGCTAAGAAGTCGCTGCAGGCGAGTGGGATGCTGAAGAGGGCTTTTTCACACTCCCGCCGGCTGAAGCCGGGACACCAGCGCTCGCTAAATCGCGGCGATTTCGAATTCACGGGTCCTGTTCAACGACCGATCGTCACTCCTAAAGGCATTGCCCATGTCTCGTACTCAAGCTCCCCCGTCCATTCTTGGACGCCGTCGATTCATGCAAGCTCTCAGTGGCGGGCTGGCCTGCACGCTTCCAGGTTGGGCAGTGGCTGCGAACGGCTTGTGGATGCCCGACGAGGACTTGCCGCTAACGCCGACGCAAACCGAAGGCCCGTTTTATCCGGAAACGGCCATCGAGCAGCAACTGTTCAACGACACGGATCTCAGCCAAAAAATCGCGGGCCACGAATTTGCCAAAGGCCAATTGGTGGTCGTCAAAGGCATCGTCACCGATCAACGCGGAAAGCCACTTGCGGGATCCGTGGTCGAAGTGTGGCAAGCCTGCGCGTCGGGGCGATACCACCACTCTCGCGACGAATCCAACCCGTTGCTGTTGGACAACAACTTCCAGTTTTGGGGACGAGCGATCACCGGTGAAGATGGCAAGTATTCGTTCAAGACGATTATCCCAGGCAAATATCCCGGTCGCATGGGTCGGCACATTCATTATCGCATCGACAGCCCGCAGCACCAACGGTTGGTCACGCAGTGTTACTTCTCCGAATACGGCGAGGACAACAGCAAAGACGGGATCTATCGCCAATTGGACGCGAAGCAACGCGAACAAGTCACGGTTCAGTTGGACAAACCCTCGGATCAGGCGCAACCCTGGAGCGGTTCGTTCCACATCGTGATGGGAAAAGCGTCTTAAGAAGATTCGGGAATTCGGAATGGGGCCGGTTTAGCGAGCGCTGGTGTACCGGCTTTAGCCGGAGGGGCGCTGAAAAGAGATCTTTCACACTACCGCCGGCTAAAGCCGGTACACCAGCGCTTGCTCAAGAGGTCTTTCACACTCCTGCCGGCTGAAGCCGGTACACCAGCGCTTGCTAAAGAGATCTTTCACA
>JAUXWY010000439.1 GCA_030681235.1 Pirellulaceae bacterium
CATTATGGCCACGATCAAGACGGAAATCCTTATCATTGGATCGGGCCCTGGTGGCGAAGGGGCGGCCATGCAGTTGGCCAAAGGCGGCCGGGAAGTCGTTGTTTGCGAACGGTACCATCGAATTGGAGGTGGCTGCACCCATTGGGGCACGATCCCCAGCAAAGCGTTGCGTTTTGCCATCTACCAGATGACCGAGGCGCTCAAGTGCCCGATCATGGTGCGGGCCGGGGTCAAGGCCGAACCCTCGATGAGCGACCTGCGTTTAGGGGCTCAATCGATTATTTCGCAACAAGAGAACATGCGACGAAGTTTCTATTCACGCAACAACGTGCAGGTGATCTCCGGTCACGCTCGCTTTGTTGGGCCAAACGAAGTTTTGGTCGGCCAAAATCTCAAGGTTCAAGCCGAGAAATTTGTTTTGGCCGTTGGATCGAGTCCCTTCCGACCGCCGAATGTCGACTTCACTCATCCGCGAATATTCGACAGCGACACCATCTTGAACTTGGACGAAAAGCCGCATTCGATGACCGTTTACGGCGCTGGTGTCGTTGGCTGCGAGTACGCGTCGATGTTTCGCAATCTCGACGTGAAGATCAACTTGGTGAACACTCGGTCGCGGTTGTTGGAATTCCTGGACGATGAAATCACCGATGCCTTGAGCTACCAAATGCGGGACCGAGGAATGTTGATCCGACATAACGAAGCCATGGAACGGATCGAACCTTTGGACGATGGCGTTATCTTGCACTTGAAAAGCGGCAAGTCTCTAAAGACGGATATACTGTTGTGGGCCGCTGGGCGAACGGGCAACGTGAGCGATTTGGGGCTGGAGGTGTTAGGCTTGGAGCCCGACCAACGCGGCTACTTGGCGACCAACGAGTATTTTCAAACCCAACAAGAACATGTCTACGCGGTTGGCGACGTGGTGGGTTTCCCAAGCTTGGCGAGTGCCGCCTACACGCAAGGTCGTGGGGCCGCACGGCATATCCTGGGGTCCGCCGAAAAAATCGAGCGGATCAGCGATATTCCGTCTGGGATCTACACGAGTCCGGAGATTAGTTGCATTGGCAAGACCGAACGCGAATTGACGGAACAGTGTATTCCCTACGAAGTCGGGCACTCGCATTTCAAGAGTTTGGCTCGCGCGCAGATCTCGGGCCGGGCGGTCGGCATGCTCAAGATTTTATTTCACCGGGACACACTGGAGGTTTTGGGCGTCCATTGCTTTGGGGCTCAAGCGGCAGAGATTATTCATATCGGCCAAGCCGTGATGATGCAAACGGGTGGCGGCAACTCGTTGAAGTACTTTATGGATACAACGTTCAATTATCCAACAATGGCCGAAGCTTACCGTGTCGCCGCACTCAATGGCTACAATCGTCTGCGAAATGAATAACCGGTTATCCCATCGGCAACGTGGGTCATTGAATCGTCTGCCGCAAGGCCGAGGTCAGAAATGCCTAGCGGACGGGGCTCCAAGCGGGCGCGAGATTGGCGCTTGGTTCTTGGTTGGCCGCGTTGTTTGTTCGCATCAAGCCGCGGGCGTCTTTAGGCACAGGCAAGGTGTCAATCCACGGCTTGACTTGGCCGTTGCCATTGGATGAGCCGCCGACAAATCCGCGGCAAGTAAGTTTTTTGCCGACCACCGGGTGAAACTCGATTTCGGCCACCAACTCTGGGGGCGAACCATCTTTGACCGAGAAAGTCACCTCCAAAGGAACACCTTTGGCGGCCTCGGCCGGACTATTGGCCGCAAAACTCCGGATCTTCTCGGTCGGAAATTGCCAAGTCCCCAGCATTGAATTAGCATCTTGACCGCGAGGATCGATGAGGCGAAGCGTATAGGTTCCCACGGGGCTTGCGGGTTCCCCCTGTTCGGTTGTCGCTCGAGAGACGATTCGCAAGACAAAACTGTTGGGGCTCGTACCGGGTGTCAAGCGAGTCTGTTGATCGACCAGTTGAATACGAGTCGGAGTCGCCGTCGGTACCATCGCCGACGGATTCGGTGGCTCGAGAACGCTACGGCCAGAGCCCAATTGTGGAATCGGGGCCCGCTGCGGCCCGGGGATATAGTTAAGCTCCGGTGTTTCGTCCAGCGACCAAGCCTGCCCCCCAATCGGATCGTTCAACTCGATGTCCAAAGGCGATGGACCTGGCGGGTACACCAAGGGCAACGCCGACGGGTGGGAAGGATTCCGTGACTCGGGATCGCCTTGAGCTGCCAAGCGGTTGCTCAACTTTTCGTACTCATTCCGCAAGGAAGCATAGCGATCTTCTAACGCCAACTTTTCGGCCCGCATCTGGTTGATGCCGTTTTGCGCTACATGGTCCGTTTGACAACCGGGCAACAGCGCGGCAATGGCCAACATCCCCGCCGCAACGACGATCCGGGGCGTTGCGAGAAAGATAGACCGATAGCGTGCCCAGCGCTGAGCAAATTGCCCAGCGGTCTCGGGATTCGATCGGGTTTCATCCATGATCCCCATCCACGATCCTTATTGGTCTTTGTTCACAGCTCGAGGTCAAGACTTGTTTTTTGAGCCCGTCTCCGCGATGCTGCTGACGACATGGTCTACCAAGCGATAACCCTTGGCTTCGTCCGCCGACATGAAATTATCGCGGTCCGTGTCGCGCTCGATTTCTTCGAGGGACCGTCCCGTGTGTCGCAGCAGAATCTCGTTCAAACGACGCTTCATTTTTGTCAAATTAGCGACGTGAATTTTTATTTCTTCTGCCGTTCCTTGCATTCCTGCCAAAGGCTGGTGAATCATGATGCTGGCGTTCGGTAACGCGAAGCGTTTCCCCGCGGCGCCGGCAGCCAACAACAGGGCTCCCATGGAAGCGGCCTGCCCCATGCAATAAGTGGCCACATCGCAGCTGACGTATTGCATCGTGTCATAGATCGCCAACCCTGCCGTGACGCTGCCACCCGGTGAGTGCACATACAAGTGAATATCCGCCTTCGGATCTTCGCTCTGCAGGTACAACAATTGAGCAACAACGGTGTTCGCCAAATCGCTCGTGACCTGTGTCCCAAGGAACACGATTCGATCTTTAAGCAAGCGGCTGTAAATGTCGTACACGCGTTCGTCGCGCCCGTTGTTGTCGACAACGTAAGGAATCAAGGCCATTCTGACCGGCTCCGTAAAAAGTTCTGGGAAGTGGCTTCCAAATTTCGAGCACAGGACAAACCAACGAGAGTTGGCCGTCCTTTGGGAAAACGAAGTCTAAACCTCGACCCCATCGTCGTCACTATCGACATTGGTCTTTTCCGTGACTCGATCTACCAATCCGTATTCCTTGGCTTCGTCCGCGCTCAAGAAGAAATCACGGTCCATATCTCGCACGATCTCATCGATGGGCTTACCGGTGTGCTTGGCCAGAATTTGGTTCAGCACATCTCGGTATCGCAGAATCTCTCGGGCTTGGATCTCGATATCACTGACTTGTCCACCGACTCCGCCGTGCGGTTGGTGGACCATGACGCGAGAATTCGGCAGAGCACTGCGTTTGCCTTTGGTTCCACCAGCCAACAAAATGGCCGCGCCACTCATGGCATGACCGACACAATAGGTGGCCACCGGGCACGACAAGATCTGCATCGTGTCGTAGATCGCCAACGTCGCAATCACGTCGCCACCTGGGGAATTGATATAAAAATGGATGTCCTTCTTGCGGTTTTCACTCTGCAAGTACAACAGCTTCATCACCAATTCGTTGGCGTTTCCGGTGTAAATTTCGCCTTGCAAAAAAACGATGCGGTTTTCCAACAGCAAATCGCCCAATGTCATTTGACGTTGGCGCTGGTAGTTCTGGTAGGCGTGCGAATTCCGGTAGTCCGCACTTCCCGAAGGCTCCGCCGACATTGGCGAGGCATGGGGATAATCCCCAAAAAAACGGCTTTCTGGCGAGTTCATCGGTTTCCTATCCACTGGGGGAGGGCGTACGACTTCGATTTCCGCAACGGCTGCACCAACCAAAGGCGGCTTCCAGAAACTAATCGTTTTCTCAAAATTCAACAAGGTGGCTTTTCGGAACCAGTTAAGCCACGCGGCGCCGCTTTCGCCGAGTGAGAATGTTGTCCGATTCCGGAAAATCGGCTTGACTGTCCGAATCTGCATTGTCTACGTCATCTGCGTCCTCTGCGTCGACCCGGGCCGCGATTTTGCCAGAGACTCTTGCTTGACCCTGAATGGATTCCCTAGACTTAGACGCTAGCTTCTTCGAGGGCAGTGCGTCCGGTTCTGATTCGACCGACGCTGGTCCCTGTCGTACGACTGCGGACGTTGAATCAGGTACTTCGCCAATAACGTCTCGATAGACATAGCCAAAATAATTGAGCAGCATTCCATAGCCCATCGTCACGGTCAGCAACCACCAACTTGTTGGACTGAGCAGACTATTCATCGGCAGCGTCCAAAAATCGGCGAGCCGATTCCAGGTCAAAGTCAAACAGACGATCAGCGAAATCGCCGTCATACCCAGAAAGATGGTCGCCATCCGACTTTCACGCACTTCAAAGTACAATCGAACCAAAAGTGCCGAGAGAACGACACCGGCGACGCCCAGCACAACGCCTGTCCCGATTTCCGCCATCGCGACAGGAATGATTGCGATCACGAGGTGCCCCAGCATCGCAGCGGGAACCGTCGTCCCGACCACAGCCAACCCCAAAGCGGGAATCAAGGCCCACTTCCAAACTTGATAGGCACCGTGGTAGTCGTCGCTTCGGTGGCGACGCAAATGATAAATCTGATAGCACAATCCAGCGTTGAACAAGCTAATGACGAGCAAGAACATTTGTCCCAAGGAGCCCGGCTGCTCGATCGACCACCATTCCACCCGGCTGAGCAACGTGACCCAAAATGATCCGTCGCGTTCTAGGTTCAGCGGAAATAACAAGAACCCGATGGCGATCGCCAACGCTCCAACGACGTAAACAGCATTCAACCAACGCGATTTTGGGAGGAGGTCCAAGAGCGCCGGTTGGCTCGAAAGCACGGTGCCCGTTTGGTAACGTTTGAACGGCAGTGGCGCCGTTTCTGTTGGAGCGGGTTGTTCGACTTCCAGTCGTTCGTCCCGCATCACTCGGCGACGCCGAGCCGCATTATGTCGAAAATCCATTTTCGACTGGCTTTCTACTGTTAGTTGTTCAAGGCTTTGAGAAGAGCCTGCCCAAGAGTTGTTTCGGCTGCTTGAGGATCGCCACTAAAATCGGCGGCCGAAACTGCGATCTTCCGCAAAATCGCTACCGCTCCCCGTGGCAACGCGACTTTGAATCAGCCGCCGACCACCGGATTTGCTAGCACCCCCAAGCCTTCGATTTCGACTTCGACTCGATCGCCCGGTTTGAGAAAAACGGGCGGCGTCCGAGCGACACCCACGCCGGACGGTGTACCCGTGAATAGCAAATCACCCGGCCGTAGAGTACAGAACTTGGAGAGGTGCTCGATCAAAAACGGGATACTAAATATGAAGTGCCGAGTTGAAGAATCCTGCATCGTTTCTCCATTCAAGCGAAATTGAACCCGCGCGTTGTCGGCGTTTTTTAGTCCGTCAGCCGTCTGTATCCAGGGACCCAACGGTGCAAACGAATCGAAGGTCTTTCCCAAAAGCCACTGGCCGCCGGGCTTGCCTTTTTGCCAATCTCGAGCCGATACATCGTGACCGCAGGTGTATCCGAAAACATAATCCCAAGCGTCGCCAGCGGGAATGTTTCGGCCTTGTTTGCCCACGATGACAACCAACTCGGCTTCGTAATCGACCTTGTCGCTGATCGGTGGCAGGAATATCGGTTGTCCATGTCCGGTCAAAGTCGTGGGGAACTTGTTGAACACGACGGGGATCGTTGGTAATTCCGCCCCCGTTTCGCTGGCGTGATCCGCATAATTCAGCCCGATGCACAGGATCTTGTTGGGCTCGACCACTGGCGGCAGCCACGTGACGTCTGGTGGTAGTTCGATCGGCCGAGCGGATTTCTGCAATTGGCCGCGTAGCGTGTCCCAATGTTGGACCAGTTTAGTGGAATCCGCCGCGACTCCTTGGCAAAATCCGTTCGGCAGTAGATCGCGTCCCAAGTACCATCCGGTCTCATCGCCGAGTATCAAAGTCGCCGGAGTTTCCCGAAAACATGGGACGTACTCTTGTAGCTCCGTTGGCAACGACGGCGAACCAAATTGGAGACTAGAAATCAGAGCGATCTTCATGAGTTCGTCCGTTGAGCTAACGTGAAGGGAAGGCGAGCCAGCGACTGGCGAACGGTTGTTGGAAACGGCTATCCAAGCGTCAATTTCACTTGGTTGGTTGTTTCTACAATCCGACGAACGCCAACGCAAGCCGCAAAGGCCGCCGAATCGTTGCAATCGGCGTGACCGTTTCTTTCAGGACGACTACACCGACGATTTACCCGACGTGGCACGAAGAAAAAAATGTTGGTCTCATAGGGTTGATTCGAACCTATTTTCTGAAGCCAAGTACTTGGGTCAGCAAATTTGAAGCAACCAATGAGTTCGGTTTGAAGTGCAGGAAGCCAGATCCACGATCCGTCGCACGCCGGGGTTATCAGAAACAGACCAAACCTATCATGAACGAATCGACGTTACCGAATTCGCTGCCACAAACGACTCCATTTTGTGTGATTCCGCCCTTGGTGGACCGCAGCGAATCTAATTGGCAAGATCTAACCGCAGAACGAGACATCCTGCAGATCAAACAGTATGCGGAATCGCGGTTAGGAGTCGCCTCTAGTCTCTTGTTGGCGTTGGCTGCCAAATATCGTCCGGCTGCGATGCACTCGGTCCGAATCGCCATTGGACTTGGGAGCTGGGCCCAGTACCTAAAACTGGATCCGGTTCAAGCCCAAGTCATTGAAATCGCTGGTGCTCTCCATGATTTGGGGAAAATTGGCGTTTGTGATTCGATTTTGCAGAAGCGTGGCATGCTGACCCCGGAAGAGTATGCCATTGTCGATTACAACCGGCACAATGTAATCAGCATATTGAAACCGGCATTGGCCAGTCGCGAAATCGCGGAAGCGATTTACTTTGGGATCGCTCACTTTGACGGTTCGAAGGGCGAGTTTGCCCGGAAGGGCCAACAACTTCCAACGGCCGCACGCATGTTGGCAATCGCCGACGCTTTTGATTCCATGACTGCCGAATCGTGTTATCGCCAATATCGAACAGTGGAGTCGGCCATCGCGGAGTTGTTTGCCCAGGGAGATCGGCAATTCGACCTGGAGTTGGTTCGCTCATTCGCCACATTCATCGAATCGCATAATGTTTGGACGAGCGGCGAGTCGGTAGGACAATGGCTCCAATCGTTGAAAGAAATGAGCAACGAAAATTTGTGGAGCACCAATGTGGGTGTCAAAACGGCCGGTCAACAAGCATTCGATCGGGCCTACGAAAAAGTACTGTTGGGTATGTTGGGTGCCGGAGTAACTTTCTTAGATACAAATTTCAGCATTTCGATGTGGAATCCCGCAGCCGAGGAAATTACGGGCATCCCCGCGATGGAGATTTACAACCGTCGTTGGCAGTGGGCTCGGTTTGAAGCCCGCGACGAATGTGAATTGCCGGCAGATTCAGGGAGTTGTCCGATTGCACGGTGTTTGACACAACAGAAGCCAATCACGTTCAAGGGCTCGATCGAACGGGCCAACAGGACACGGTGCGCGGTGTCAATCGCTGCCAGCCCAGTCTTTTCAAAGTCGCGGGTGCTTCTCGGTGCTTCCGTCGTCATGCACGATATGTCGTCGGAAAAAAATCTCAAGCAACGCGTGCAACAATTGGCCATCGCTGCAAATACCGACCCGTTGACAGGCGTGGCCAATCGCAGCGAATTCGATCAGATGTTCCGCCAGGTGTTGGACGAACACGTCGCCCAACACTCGCCGCTGAGCTTGATCTTTTGCGACATCGATTTCTTTAAACGAATCAACGACGACTATGGTCACGATGCAGGCGATGAAGCTCTGATTGGTTTCGCGGCTCATTTGCAACGCAATGGCCGTTTGGGTGACTTGGTCAGCCGACTGGGTGGCGAGGAGTTCGGGATACTGTGTCCCGATACCGATATCAACAAAGCGACCGAACGAGCGGAGCAGATTCGCAGTTCTTTGCAGGCGTTGCCCTTCAAGTCATTAAAAAACCGTTGCCTAACCAGCAGTTTTGGCGTGGCTGAATTGCAAAGTGGAGATTCCGTCGAATCGATCATGCGCCGGGCGGATCGGGCCCTGATGAAAGCCAAGCAAGAGGGCCGAAATCGGGTGGTTAGTTTGTCAGGTTTCCAAGAAATGGAATTGGAACAACGGACGAAAGACGCGGCCCCCAACAACTCGCTCTTCGGGTGGTTGTTTGGCCGAAGTCAAGACATCAAGATGCAGCTGAGGAAAGAGCTGACGAGCACGGTTCCGCGCGAGATCGTCATTGAGAAGATCAAGGGGTACATCAATGACTTTTCGGCAAAGATTGAATCAGCATCTACTGAGCACGTCAGCTTCGATATCGATTCGTCACGAGTCGAACAAGCCAGGCGCTCCAATGACCGGACCGGGATGTTCCGTGTCAAATTGAGCATCGGCGACCCGGAAGATCAACGTCCCGGTTCCGGAACCTCGATTCTCGTCAGTATCGCTCCGACGGCCGCGCGGAATCGCCGGCAAACGGAAATCGCCGAAGCGATGGACAATGTCTATCGAAGTTTGCGATCGTACATCGTCGCGAAAGAAAAAGGGGAGCGCACGGTAGGGATGTTAGAACCCGCCGCCACTCGCCCAGGTGAAGGTCGGACCTAAAGCGCTCTCAAGGGTTTTCCCACTTGAGTCGGCCTGTTGTCCGCGTGTGCCAGATCGTGGACGAGGCCTGAGGTCCTGTACAAACCGGACTCTGACGTCCGCGGCTATTGCCCTCGCATTTCACAGGCTTTCATGGCAGGGTGGGGATTGCCGTTGCGGTTAAAAGGTGGTTCAATACTCGGTCATCCACAAGCAGTACACATTCCGGTACTGACTTTTGTTCCCTGACCCAACTTTCCGCAGGACCTTGGACCGATGCCCTATACACTGCCTGAACTGCCCTACGCCAAAGATGCGTTGGAACCCCACATCGATACCCGTACCATGGAAATCCATCACGGGAAACATCATGCTGCATATATCAACAACGTCAACGCCGCGATTGCCGGGACGGATCTTGAAGGCAAGTCTATCGAAGATCTGATATCCAACTTGAGTGCCGTTCCGGCCGACAAGCAAGGCGTGGTACGCAACCACGGCGGTGGCCATGCGAATCACTCGTTGTTTTGGACGGTCATGAAGCCCCAAGGCGGAGGGACTCCCACCGGTGAATTGGCTGCGGCCATTGATGCGGCTTTCGGGAGCTTTCAAACCTTCAAGGAAAAATTCGCGGCCGCCGCAGCAACTCGTTTCGGAAGCGGCTGGGCTTGGCTAAGCGTCGACAAAGGCAAGTTGATTGTCGAAAGCACTGCGAACCAAGACAGTCCATTGATGGAAGGTCGAACACCGATTTTGGGTGTGGACGTGTGGGAGCATGCCTATTACCTCCACTATCAGAATCGTCGTCCCGACTACGTCACCGCCTTCTTCAATGTGATCAATTGGGACGAAGTCTCGCGACGATTTGCGGCCGCAAAGTAGCAGTGATTTCAATCCGCCGGTCCTAAGGTATCGCTCGTGATGCCTGAGACCGATCGCGGTCGAAATCCAAGAAACAATCAAAGCTCATGGTCGTTACCATGGGCTTTGTTCGTTTGATGGGTTGTAGTGACGGATTTTGCGAGATGTTGATCCATCAGATTCAGGGAGGACAACAGATTTCATGAGACAATGAAAGTCAGTTCATGACTAACGCATCGATTGACCCAGGGCTTGTAACTGTCGCGAGCCGGCGAATGGCGAGAGTCCGTTCGATCGCGGGATATCTGTGGATGGATCCTCAATAATCGGCAAATACCTTTGCCCAGCGGATCGGCGCGGAGATTCCGTCGCTCCCGTGTCGGAAGCCAGAAGTATTTCAGACGTTCGCACGGAACCGGGACCTTCGTATGGGGGCTGGGCGAAAAACCTCGCGAGATTGGTTTGCCCCAACAGCGTGTGAACATTATCGATCGCCGAGTACCGCCCTTCGTTGCTCCCGACGACGGCCGCGTTGCAAACCCCAATCAAATTTCCTTCGGAGGTGAACAAACCGCCGCCGCTGCGTCCGACCACAGGCCGACCGTGCACCGCAAATTTCCGAGCCATTCGATCGTCGGTCGGTTGGCCTGGAATCTGAACGGCTCCACAACGGACGATGGCCAAATGATCGCCGCGACGCACCGTCGCTGGAGCCCCTTGGTCACAGCCGACACTGAACGCAGGAGCCCCTCGCGCTGGTCGATAATCAGAACCGGCGATCGGCATGGGAGCGATCGGCAGATTGGTCCTGGCAGCGACCAACGCAACATCGGGAGCGCCCGCATCGAACAACAGCAACCGCCCTGGCACGATTTCCTTGGGTTGGCCGTCGGAAAAATCCAATTCCACTCGGATGTCTCCTTGGCCCTGACTATCGCGAAAAACATGACCGCAAGTCAGCAACAGGATATCCGCACCCTGACGATGAATGACCGTGGCGGTTCCGTAGTCGGTCACGGATTGGCCGCGATCTTGATACGCGATTTTCAAGCGGCCAGTCGCTTGCAGCGCTTGCCGTTCGGCTGCTGTCAGATCGGTCCACGCGATGGTGGCCGTCGGGTCGACGTTGGACGGACCTAACTTGGCCAATCCTTGACCCCGTCCGTCCGAGCGAGCGACAGGTCGCAACCGATCAAAGAAATTGACGATCGGCGACAGGGCATTGGGCTTGGTCAAGACGTTTTGATCGGTGGCGTACCCCGCGTCGATCAGCAGAGAATTGATCTGGTACGAACTCAGGACTCCGTTATGCCGCTTGAGTTCTTGGCCGTCTTTTAACAATACAAAAGTCGGTGTGCTTTGAACCCGGAATTGCTGGACGAGGTTTGGGTGAGCCAACGCATCGACCACTTGCACCGGAAAGCCGCGCCCGATCAGATGCTCCAGCATGGGTTGCATTTGCCGACACGGCGGACAATCTTGCTGGGTGAAGTACAACACCGTGACGCCCGACGAATCGTCCGAAGTGCCACCGACGCTGCCGGAATCCGGTTCGTTAGATGCCGGTTCATTTTCGGACGGTTCCGGGAATATATTGGCCCGTGAAATGTTGGCCCGTGAAATGTTGGCCAACGCCGAGGCTACGGAAAGCGGGCTACTGGACCAGCCCCCCACCAAGATTGCGAATCCCAACACGAGACAACCGTGGCGTCCGATTCGCTCGACACAGCCACACGAGGACAAGTCCTTGTATATCATAAAACCCTTCCCTGGGTATCCGGCCCAAAAGCCGGCGGTCCATCCGTGACCAGTAAGTCCATCCGTTCGGCAAATCCTTGCACCAACGGCTCCAGCCATCTCCCGACTGAAGAATCACTAACGTGTTCCGAAACAAAAAAAACAGCAACCCCAATATTTTTGACACTCGCGATCGATGCTGGCAGCAGCATAGCCATTGCCAATCCGGGCCAAAACCGAGCGGGGTAGGCGATAGGGCGCGCCCAACGGTTCGTGGGCGTGCGAATTCGCCCGCAGTTGCCGGTATTTTGCCCAGAAAATACTCACTTTGTGGGCTTTTTTGGTACGTCCGCGTTGGTACGGAAGTTGCTTTAATTCCGTTGGCTTGAATGCGGTTTAGCGAGCGCTGGTGTACCGGCTTTAGCCGGAGGGAAGTGGGAAAGAGATCTTTTCACCTACCAGCCGGCTGAAAGCCGGTACACCAGCGCT
>JAUXWY010000442.1 GCA_030681235.1 Pirellulaceae bacterium
GAAGAAGACGCTGGCACCATCAACGACTTTTTGGTTGGCCGCGATTGGAAGTTACAAGTTGGCTTGGACAATGGGACGATCGCGCGTCGGTTGCAAGTTCAATCCCTGCCCCAGACGATCGTGGTCGCCCCGGACGGCAAGATCGCGTTTGTCAAAGTCGGCTACTCTAGCGACTTGCGGCAGTCGCTAAAGCGGGCGATTTCCAGCTTCTTGGAAAGCGAATAGGCAGTTTTGTTGGTGATCAAACCAAGATCTGAGTCATTCAAAACAGTCCAAACGGTTTGATTAAATCACGTTTCGGTGCGAGTACTCCACTTATGAACTGGCTGGTTTACCACATCACAAGCGGCCACGCATTTTTTACCGGCATTGCCCTTGTGATTCTTGCGGTTCTTGTTTCGAGTCGAAACAAGCCGATTGCGAATCGCATCGCCGTCTTAGCATTTTTAGTCGGCGCCGTTGCGATCGCGATCTCATCCACCCCCATTCCCTATTGGTACTACGTGGTTGCCCTTGTTCCAACGGTCGCTTGGGTCATTTCACGCTACGTCAAATCGTGGAACCGTTGGGCGCCCACTGCCATGATCGCTGTGTGGCTTGTCGCTGCCGCGATCGAAATCCCTTATCACATTACCCCGGCCCTCACCCCGGTGACGTCGCGTTCTATCACGGTCATTGGCGATTCGGTGACTGCGGGGATGGGCGTTCGGGACAAGTCCAAGAAATGGCCAGCGATACTGGCCGACCAACATGGTCTCGCCGTTCAAAACATTTCTCACATGGGGGAAACGGCGGCAACCGCATTGAAACGTGTCAAAAAGCAGGGAATCTCGGCACCGATCGTCATCGTCGAGATCGGCGGAAACGATTTGCTTGGTTCAACGACATCCGCCGAGTTTGAGTTGGACTTGAACGCTTTGCTTGCACACATCACTGCACCGAACCGGCAGGTCATCATGTTCGAGTTGCCACTTCCGCCGTTCTGCCACGAGTATGGCCGCATCCAACGGGCACTCGCCAGGAAACATCGAGTGGCTCTTATCCCCAAGCGAATCTTTCTCTCGGTCTTGGCGGCCGATGATTCGACCCTCGATACGATTCACCTATCGCAAGCAGGTCATGATCGAATGGCGAACTGCGTCTGGCAACTTATCGGTTCAGCGTTTCCCCCCCACTAAGGAAATGGATTCGTGGCGATTTGAAAGGCAGTGCAACGAATGGAAGCGGAAAATCTAACGGGAGGGCTGTCAGCTAGCCGCGGCGGCCGAGGTGCAGGGATTAAGCAGTTCGGAGAGGTTTCGAAGCGATTGGCGTCAAGACGTTGAACTGAGGGTTTCTTTCGAATACAATACGAAGTCAAAGTTCGGCAATCGTTTTTGGTCCAACCTTGTTTTTGTGGCAAAATTGGTCACGATTTCGAATTTGAGACTTCGCGCACTTGGTATCCTACGATCGAGGAATTCATGTCTCTTGCTCCACCGACCGCCGAACTGGCGCCCAACTCTTCCGCTGAGGATTACCAACGAGTTTACAAGTTTGTCGAGCGAATCCGGGAGCGGATCGGGACAGTGGTCGTTGGGCAGGATGTGGTTGTCGAGCGGATCTTGATCGCGTTGTTTACGGGCGGTCACTTGCTGCTCCAAGGTGTACCGGGGCTCGCCAAGACTTTGCTAGTCGCGGCACTGTCGAAGACAATCGACCTGAAGTTCTCGCGGATTCAGTTCACGATCGATCTGTTGCCGTCGGATATTTTGGGTTCCGAGATCTTGGATCAACGTACGCACGAGTTCCGGATTCACCAAGGTCCGATCTTTACCAACCTGTTGTTGGCAGACGAAATCAATCGCGCGGCTCCGAAGGTTCAAGGTGCGTTGTTGGAGGCGATGCAAGAACGCAAGGTCACGATTGGTAACACGACGTTCAAGTTGCCCGCGCCGTTCTTGGTCATCGCCACGCAAAACCCGATCGAACAAAGCGGTACTTTCGAATTGCCTGAAGCTCAATTGGACCGCTTCATGCTGTGCCATCGATTGCATTATCCGACCCCGACGGAAGAACTGGAAATTTTGCAGCGTAACCTCAAACTCGGCATTCGCCGGGAAGATCAAGGCGCGATCGCGCGAACGGAGTTCGACATCTTGGAAGATAAGCCGGTGGGGAATTCCGAGGATCTGATCTTGGCGATGCAAGCGGTCAATCAGATTCATGTGAGCGACGTGTTCTTAAATCATGTGGTCGAATTGGTCAATCGGACGCGGATTCATCCGCATCTGGAAATTGGCGGCAGCCCGCGCGCGGGGATCTCGTTGGTGAAATCGGCGCGAGCTCGGGCGCTGATCTTGGGACGCGATTACGTCATCCCCGAAGACATGTACCTGTTGGCGGACGATGTCTTGTTGCATCGGGTTCGTTTGAATTACGAAGCGTTGGCCGATGGGGTGACCGGCAAAGATGTGTTGAATTCGATTCTCAACGACATGGGCATGACTTCAGGTACGATCTAGGATTGGGGCAGGTCAACGATGCAATATTCTCTAGAATCGGTCGATCATCTCAACTCGCGGCAGTTCGTGATGGCCATCAAGCGTTTGGCCGACAGCCTCAGTTATGGGACGGACCGGTCGCCGTTTGTCGGGTCTGGGACCGAATACGCTCAGTCGAGGCCTTATCAACCGGGCGATCCGGTCAAATCGATCGATTGGCGCGTGACGGCCCGCACGAGAAAGTATTACATCAAAGAGTACGAATCGCCCAAGCGATTACCCGTCTACATGTTGGTCGACACGTCGGCGTCGATGACGGTCAGTTCGGCCAAGACCAGCAAGTACGCGTTGGCGGTTCATTTGGCGGGCGGATTGGCGATGGCTTGTTTGGAGCGAGTCAGTCCCGTGGCGCTAGTCGGTGTCGGCCAGCGCGAACTGCGGTACTCGCCCAGTCTTTCGAGGGATCGCATCCTGCAATGGTTACATCAGCTGCGACATTACCGCGTGGATGAAACGACACGATTGAATCGACGGTTGTCGGAACTGGGTGCGATTCTGTATGAGAAATCGTTGTTGATCGTTCTGTCTGACTTGCATGAACCCGAAGCGATTCCATCACTCAAACAGCTGGCTCAACAACACGATTGCGTCGCTTTGCAATTGACAGACCCCAGCGAGGAGTCGCTGCGTGGCGTCGGTTGGTTTCGCGGCCAGGAGGCGGAAACCGGCCGCGAGTTTGTCTCGCGTGGCAGGAGCTTGGGGATTGATCAGTTGGGCTTGACGTCCGACTTGCGCCGCGGGCAAGTCGATCATTTGCAGATTCGCACGGACCAACCCTTTGTCCAGCGACTCCGCCACTTTTTCAAATCCCGTGGCCTGTTGGGGCGAGGTGTGCGATGAGAGGATTTTCGTTGCTTGACGCACTCAGGAAACTCCAAGTTCTCTTGGTTTTGTTTATTTGCGGCGCGCTGTCGTCGGCCGTTGGGTTGGCGCAAGGTACGAAACCACCGGTCTCCGAGCCGCGAAAGCAGTCGACGGTCGGCTCGGTGGGTCGCTTGAACGAAGTGTTGTTGCCGGGTTCGCTATTGCGAGTCAAACCACTCGAAAATCGCGATGCGCCGATCATCGTGCGAATTGTGGATTCTTTTCCACACGGCGATTCGTTCCGATACAACTTCACTTACATGGCCTTGGAGCCGGGCCGTTACGACTTGCGAGATTCGTTGGAGCGCGTGGACGGGACCCTGTTGGGAGACGTGCCTGAAATCGCGGTGGACATTGTCTCGGTGTTGGAAGCCGGACATATACCGCCGCACGACTTGGCATTGTCGTGGCCCAAACTAGGCAGTTACCGCTTCTGGGTCATTCTGGGGGCCGTGTTTTGGGTTCTTGTTTTGTTGGCAATGATCTTCTGGCCGAAGCGACGTGATGCAATGGCGGCCGCCCAGGCAAAGGTATTCACGCTCGCGGGCTTGTTGCAGCCACGGTTGCAAGCGGCAGCGTCAGGGCAGTTGGATAGTCGGCAACTGGCCGAGTTGGAACGGTGGTTGGTCGAATTTTGGCGGCGTCGTTTGGGACTACATGAATTGCAGCCGCGACAGGCTCTCATCGAGCTTAGGCAACACGAGTTGGCTGGGCCAGTGCTACAACAATTGGAACGTTGGCTGCACAGTCCCGGTCGCGACACCAAAGCTCCTTTGAGCGAACTGTTGGCTCCTTACGCAGGGCTCGAGGTTCCCGGCGAATTGGAGGCCTCGCTGCGACGATCGATGACGGAACCCACAGCGGGGGCCAACACATGACCTTTGGGTATTGGCAAGTATTGCTGGTATTGTTTATCCCTTTGGCGTTGGCCGTTTGGGTGTGGATGCAACCTCGCGGTCGTGTGGTTGTGCCACAGGACTATGGGCGGCAGTCCTCAGGACGGTTCTGGCGGTTCTGGCTCAACCTGTGGCAAATGGTGCCGTGTTTGATGTTGGCCATCGCTGTGTTGCTGTTGGCCAGTCCTCGGCAATTGAGTATCCCACAGTCGAAACGAGTTTTGACGAACATTGAGTTTTGCTTGGATCTGTCGGGGAGCATGACTGCTTCATTTGGCGAGGAGACTCGGTTTGATGCCGCAATCGCTGCGATCGCCAAATTCGTGGATCTTCGACCCGGC
>JAUXWY010000446.1 GCA_030681235.1 Pirellulaceae bacterium
ATGATGCAAGAGACGGCAAATTGGCACGAGGCTTCTTTGCCATCCCGTAAGGCTTGACCGAGAAAAGCCCACAAAACGACCGCCGTGCTATAGATGCCGTTGGCTGCAAACAGGTTGTTGTGCTTGGAAAAGATTTCAACGATCTTCTCCTCGGATAGCAAGGTATCGAAAGGCAGGCCCTTGCCAGTGAAAAAGGACTCGGTGATTTTCCGGAAACCCGCCGTGCCACGTTTCTTAGTATCTGGTATCTCACGAGACATGAAAAAACCCTCCTTGGCTTTTACACAGGCCGTGTAACCAAGGAGGGCTCAACAATTATCGCCAAGATCGGGCATTTAACGCAAGACACGATCAAGACGGAAATGAGCATTTCAAAAAAATCATTTCGCGTCAATGGAAGAAATACGCGCCCTTCAAAATTCAACAGTGCCATTCGGGACGGGGGTCGTTTTTTTGATGGGATTAGGCTTCAGTGGACCCCACGGTTTTTCATGCAGCGTGTTTCTGGGTTTTGAGGTAGAGACTTTTTCGCGTTGCTAGAGCTCCAATAACGTTGGGCATCCAGAGCTTTGTTCTTGGCGATGGCGGATAGCCATGACCGTAAGGAGTCCGTTTCGATAAAGTCACGCAGAACGTTGGACGGTCAATCGTCAGTGGTACGCGAGACACTCGAGCGATCTCGAACGGTCGTGCAAGAGATGATCGATGAGGGCATGAGGGTCGAGCCGACGCGAAGGGACCTGGCTGAGATCGAGCAGTTGCTTTCGACCATCGCAGTTACAAAGACCGTTTCCAGCGACCGAATATGGCATGATCCACCACACGACTTTCAAATTATCTTCGATATTCTCAGGCCGCTCGGGATGCGATAGTTTCCTCGACGAATGAGATCCGGCATGTTTCCATCAACGCCGACGGTGGTACGGAAACATCCATCCATTCGTCAACGTTGATTTGGAAATCCAAGTCATTGACACCATCTAACCAGGAAGTTTGTATGAAACGTTATCTCTTTGGAACGCTATGTCTCGTCGCGCTTGGGTGTGACTCGAGTGCGCCCACGGGCAACAAAACTCAAATCAACGAGGGCATGACCCGTCAAGCCGTTGATCGTGACAACACCGGAGTCAACGTCCGTGACCGCGACTCCACAGCCAAGACTCCCTTTGATCAAAACGAGAACCAGGCGGACATCGGGATCACCGCAAAAATTCGCGCCCAAGTCGTCGAAACCGAAATGTCCATCAATGCTCACAACATCAAGATTATGACAGCGAACGGAAAAGTGACGCTACGCGGACCGGTGGAATCTCTAACCGAGAAAAAGCAGATTGAAGCGATTGCGGTTGCCGTCGCTGGCGAAGGCAACGTCGACAGCCAACTGGAAGTCAGCGACGAATAATCGTTGACGAATCGCTCCGCAAGCCTTTGCTCTTGGGCGCGAATGTCAAAAAAAGTGCGCGACATGTTGTTGCGCGGTAACACACTGTCCATTGTTTTGTACCAATTTCTCACGAGGAAAATCAAATGTCCACAACTGTATTTTGCACTGCCACGGCTTCCCAAACCGAGACCATCGTTCGCAACTTGCGCACGGCCGGCATCTCGGGTAGCGATATTTCTGTCTTGTTGGCGGATAAAAAAGGCACACGCGATCTGGCGATTGAACACAACACCAAAGCACCCGAAGGAGCCGTCGCAGGCGCCAGCGGTGGTGCGGTGCTCGGCGGTGCGTTGGGTTGGCTGGCTGGTGTCGGGGCCTTGGCGATACCTGGCATCGGCCCATTCATAGCGGCGGGCCCCATTTTGGCAGCGCTCAGCGGCGTGGCGATCGGTGGATCTATTGGCGGCTTGACCGGCGCGCTGGTTGGCATGGGGATGTCCGAGTTCGAAGCCACCCAGTATGAGGGCAAATTAAAGGCTGGCAATGCGCTCCTATCGGTTCAAACCAACAACAGCGACGATACCCAACGGGTCACGGACATTTGCGAGCGAGCAGGCTCGACAGACGTCACGACTTCGGGCGAAGCTGCCGTCACGAGTCACAACCGAATCTAAGCGTCGATTCCAAAGGGCCGGACCCTTTCCAGGCGATTCGATTTTCAACATCGAATTGACCGAGACCGCGAACCGACCTGACATACCGATGGTGCGTCGTGCGCCCAGTACCGCAACAACTTTTTAAGGAAGACAAGATCGAACCATGATCAATCAACAAATCCTTCAGGGCAACTGGCAAGAAATTCAAGGCAAACTCAAGAGCAAGTGGGGAGCACTTACGGACGACGACGTCAAGGAGTTTGATGGCAACGTCGAACAACTAGTGGGCCGTCTCCAGAAAAAAACGGGAGCGGGTCGCGAGAGCATTGAGCAGTTCTTTGATCAATTCAATTCGAATGGTGCTTCGACGCTCAATCGTGCCAGTGAGGCCGTTCGCGGGTACGCGCATCAAGCGACTGAAGCCGTTCAGGAAACGTCGCAACAAGCGTTGGACTCGGTCCGAGAGGGCTATGCTGAAGTGGAAGACAGGGTGCGGCAAAGCCCAGGCCAAGCCTTGGCTTACTGCTTTGGAGCTGGAGTCATCACAGGCGTGGTCATCCATTGGTTTTTTCGGTGGCGATAAGCCTTTCGAGCGTGTTAGCCCGGAAGAAGAAGTGGACCACAGATCAATTACTGTTAGAGAAAGAAGTTAACCATGAGTTTCGATCAAAAAAAGAGCCCCGTTCCCAGGCAGGCCACCACGGCTTTGGAGCGACAAGCGGGGATCGTGTTTGACCATCCTGCGACCTCGGTCGCGGTCGTCTTTGGGATAGGGATTTTAGCAGGCATGGTCGTGAGCCGCCTGCTAGGTGGTCCACCGGCACCCCCGACGCTGGGGAGACGAACAGAACTTGCTGCCGAGCAGTTGGGACGACAAATGCTGGGTGCGATTGCCGGAGTCTTGCCCGCGTCTTTGGCGAAACACATCGTTACCTAGCCGTGGTGTCCCAGAAACCGATCGTGGAGTGATTGATGCAGGATTCGCCGGAAACCGTAGCGATACTCCGTCGGATGGCGGAGGTTCGTGCTGATTTGGACGATGGAGCTCAAGAGATCGCCGAGGGAGCGCGCGACTTGGGGCAGTGGCAACATTACGTCAAAAGCTATCCTTGGGTCTGCCTGACTCTCGCAGGCGTCATTGGATACGTGCTTGTCCCTCGCCGGCGCATGAGCGTCGGCAATGCGGATCAAGTGCTGGCCGAATTGCTTGAGCAAACTCGTTTGTTGACGAATACTCGGAAACCTTCGTCGGTTGGCGTGTTCGGAGCCCTGCGAGCTGTTGCTGGCAATATGTTATGGCGAAGTGCTTTGTCGTACGCCGCGCGGCAAGCGACACAGTATTTTGCGACGGACTCGATCACCTCAACGCCGGAAGAACCAACATGAAAAATCGAATTGCCGACGATCCACGAGGTTTTTTTCCGCAAGATCCACCGAAGCCGACTGGTCCCAGTCAGTTGCTGCTCGTGGCCCATCGACAGCTGGGGCGCGGTCTTCGGCGGATTGAAACGTATGTTCAGGAGAACCCAGCCCTCGGAATCGGCACGGCGCTATGTATAGGAGTTGTCATCGGATGGATCAGCAAGCGAACTTAAACGAACGGAACGGCGCGTCCAAAGTTGCGAATCATGGCTTGGCTTGGGACGTTGGTTCCTTTGCCAACGATGCC
>JAUXWY010000459.1 GCA_030681235.1 Pirellulaceae bacterium
CAGTAAATCAATCAAGGAATCAATCGACGCCGAACAGTCCGTTTTTATCTTGTTCCAAGTCGGCTTGGCAAGCGGCGTGATGCTGATCTGTACCTGATACGTTTTAGAACCTGCGACAATCGCTTGGGCCGAACCTTTATCAATCACCAAGTCCACGACCGACCCGTTGCGCACATAGGTGGCTCCTCGAGGCAAGCGGTTCGAGAAATCGCTGTAAGCCTCCAAGTTGTCGCACCAAGCCGTGCCCCAAAACGATGTGGCGATCTTGCGACCCGAGACCTTGACCGGCGATGGGGAACGCTTCTGCTTTTTCGCCTGCTGGGCGGCAAATTTTTGAGCCTTCGCCAGCTTCTGGGCCACGGAAACGTAAGGAGCCCACTGCATGCCATAACCATATCTCATTGCGACACCTTCCCTAGAACCTTCCCTTGACACCGGCGTTAGACGCCTTCCCTTTTGGCCTTCCCATACCCTACGATTGGCCGATTCCTAATGTAATCCCCGCCGAGAGTTTTCAACAACAGCATTTTCAGGAAATTGCGAACGACCATGAGCATTTTTCATTTGGCGATTTCTCCACAAGGACGGCTGTGGATCGAGCAAGTTCCAGCAGCTGACGCTCGCGGAACGGAGGACCGCCAGACCCCGAATTCCGAGCCGGTCCTCGAAAAACTTCGTGCGGACTTCGCGACCTCGACCGCCACTGGGCTATTTTCTTTGGCCGTCACCACGCTTCCCGGCGAGCTTCCCAGTGAGGTTCCGGCCGAAGTCGCGTTCTGGAAACGTTGGGCCGTGGACCTGCTGCACTCGCTTTGTCACTTGGACGAATCGGGACGCCAACAATTCATGGCGGGCGCGAAGGTGCCCCTCGAATCCGTGGTGCCACCCCCGGATGATCTGGCTCTTGCCGTTCTGGTCTCCGAAGCTCCACCCATGCGAGGCTTGGAGTTCCTGACGCCGCCGTTGCTGCGGAAATTCTGGTTGGATTTGGCGGAAGTCGTTCGTCAAAAAGCCAGCGAGGATCGAAGTGGATTGGTCGGCCTGCTGCAACGCATCAATCCGCAGTGGCAACTGGTGGGTCGAGTGACTTTTCATCTGGCCGAAAACAAGAAAGATGCCGCTCGACCATTTGCGTTCTTAGCAACCTATTCGAACAAGCTGAGTCACAAGGGTTCCGTCAAACATCAACCTCTGGCCGATGCCTTGCGCGAATACGCGGGCCAAGGCGACCAAGAAAAGTTGGCTGAATTGCTGAAGCCCGTCCGTATGGCTTCCGAACAGAGTCCGTTGATTCGCCAGTGGCTGGAATCGCGAACCTTGTTTCAACCACAGGCTTTGACGATCAATGTTGCCTATCAATTTCTCCGCGACGTCCCGCCGATGGAGGAAGCGGGCTTGGTCGTTCGCGTGCCCAATTGGTGGAGAACTCGACAGTCCTCGCGTCCGTCAGTTCAGATTCGGCTTGGCGACCGTGAGCCACCGCAGATGGACTCGCATGCGCTGTTAGATTTCTCGATCTCGCTGGCTCTCGATGGACAACCCCTTTCAGCCGCCGAACAAAAGGAACTGCTCGCGGCCCAGGATGGCTTGCTCTTGTTGCGGGGCAAGTGGGTGGAAGTGGATCGCCAACGACTTGGCGAAGCCCTCGATCATTGGAAACACTTGCAGCAAGAACACGCCGATGGGATCGACTTCCTGCGCGGGATGCGGCTGTTGGCTGGGGCCAGCATTGCGGAACAATCCGCGGAGGAATCGACTGCCAGCGAGTGGGCTCATGTTTCGTCAGGCAAGTGGCTGACCGAGATCATGGCCACCATGCGCGACCCCACGGGGCGAATCGATTGCGAACCCGGAGCAGGACTACAAGCCCAACTTCGCCCCTATCAAGCGGAAGGTGTTCGCTGGCTCTGGTTCATGACTCGCTTGAAGTTGGGAGCCTGTTTGGCCGACGACATGGGCTTGGGCAAGACCATCCAAGTGATCGACTTGTTCCTCCGACGGAAGGCCGACCGAACTCGCGGAACCACATCGAAGAAGTCTAGCCAATCGTCGAACGTGGCTGCGGCGGCGCCTGCCCATTTGCTGGTCGTCCCGGCCTCTTTGATTGGCAACTGGAAAGCGGAACTCGCTCGCTTCGCACCACAACTGAAAGCGATATTCGCCCACCGATCAGAATGCGACAACCAAACTCTTAGTAAAATTGCCGCCCACCCACAGCAGGCTCTGCAAGGCATCGATGTGGTCGTGACGTCTTATACCATGGCTCGTACGGCAGAGTGGATGTCGGGGCTGGATTGGGATCTGCTGATTTTGGACGAGGCTCAAGCGATTAAGAACACCGCTTCGGCCCAGACGCGCGCGGTCAAAAAGCTGCGGGCGTCGTGCCGCGTCGTCTTAACGGGAACCCCTGTCGAGAATCAATTGGGCGATTTGTGGTCGCTGTTCGATTTCTGCTCGCCGGGTTTGCTGGGGACAGCCAAAGAATTTAAGGACTATGTCAAGCGACTGGGCCAGCAACCTGAAGGGAAGGCCTACGGTTCGTTGCGACGACTGGTGCAACCGTACATTCTGCGGCGAATGAAAACCGACCCATCGATCGTTCCCGACTTGCCCGAGAAAACCGAAATGCGAGTCGAGTGCGGGTTGTCGAAACGGCAAGCGGTCCTGTACCAAAAAGTGGTCAAAGAGCTGTCGGATGAACTGAAACAGTTGGAGCAACTAGAAAAAGGCAACTCGATTCGGCGCCGAGGGATCGTGTTGTCATCCATGATGCGGCTCAAACAAATCTGCAACCATCCGTCGCAACTGACCGACGGGGCGGAGTTCTTGCCGCAAGACAGCGGAAAGTTTTTACAACTGACGGAAATCTGCGAGTCGCTTCGCGAACGACAAGAGAAAGCATTGGTGTTTACTCAGTTTCAATCGATATGCCAGCCGCTGGCGGATCACCTCGCGAGTGTTTTTGGACGACACGGCGTGGTGCTGCACGGCGGTACGGCGGTTGGCAAGCGCAAGGAACTGGTGAAACGCTTTCAAGAAGATGAGTCGTTGCCGTTCTTTGTGATCTCACTCAAGGCTGGCGGCACGGGCCTGAACTTGACAGCCGCTTCGCATGTGATTCACTTCGATCGGTGGTGGAATCCGGCCGTCGAGAACCAAGCCACCGACCGCGCTTTTCGTATCGGTCAAAAGCGAAACGTCTTGGTTCATAAGTTCGTGTGCCGCGGAACTTTGGAAGAGCGGATTGACGAGCTGATTCGCTCGAAGCAGGAACTTGCGGACCAGATCTTAGGGCAAAGCCACGAGGGCGAACGCCTGTTGACCGAAATGTCCGATCGCGACCTCCTCAACTTCGTCGCCCTTGATGTTCGCAGTTGTGAAGTCTGATCCTCTTTGCTCGCTTTGCCACCTTCGGTTACCGAACGATTTCAACTTTGTGGTCGATCTGCGACTGTTGGTCAGCTCAGCGGTGCTGTAGAGATTCGAAGACGCCTCGTAAAACCAAGCAGCTCGGTCGTAGTTTCGGCTTAGCTGCAACTCGGAGGTCTTCATGTCCCGCAGATCACCTATTCTTGCTCGGCTTGGGCAGCCTGCGTCAATTCGGAAAATCCGGCTGCGCTAATGATCGCTGACAAATCTTTGTCGGCGGCTGCACTGGCGGGCCCGGTGGTCCAGGCCAACGTGGCCCAGCCTTGGTCGAAGCTGATGGTGGCCAATTGGGCGGCCTCGATCAAACGGGCGACTTGTGGGTCTTTGATCTCGGCCAGCACTTGTCGATCGATCAAGTTCGCCGGCAGAGCGGCTCCGGCCGTTGTACCCGCCCGTTCGCGTTGTCGTTGAAATTCGCGATTCATCGTGTTCTCGATCAAGTCCAAAACGGTGGCCGTGTTCAAGTCGATTTTGTTTGGGTCCAACAGACTTGCTCGAATCGTGCCGACCTGAGCCAAGCGGAGCATGTTCGCGTCAGTCGCGTCAACGTGTAGCTTCAAGCGAATCAAAACCTGCACGTCGTTGATCGACTGTCCTTGCGCCTTGAAGTTGCGAATATTGAGCATGATTTGGACCATCTGCTCTTCGAAGCGAACTTCGATCGGACGAGCGGTCGCAAACGTCAGTTCAAATGCTTCGCGTGGAACCGCCGGTTCGTCGGTGATCTGACCACCGTTCGCTGCGGCTTCTTTCCTCAGCTCGGCTTCGACGCGGGCCACGTCTTCGTGAGTCAGAACACGACCGCCCACGGCATCCTCCAGGAAGTTGCTCAAGAAGCTTTCGTGCAATTGAAACGCTACATCGCTGGGTGTAGTGATCGACGGTGGAGCCGCGAGAGCCAAGGTTTGAGAACCGGTCACTTTCCGGGCATGAACTTGCAAAAAGTGTTCGTCGGTAATCAAGTAGCCGGTCGGCCGTACCGAGCGCAACAAGCCCGCTTCTTGGCGCCGTTGTTGAAGGTCGGAGCGGCCATTTCGCAAAGCGGTTGAGGTCTCTTGTTCGAATTGACGAACCAGTCGAGTCTCGGCGCGGCGGGCACCGATCGCTTCCGCTCCAGCTTGTTGAGTCGCGAACTGCGTTTCCGCCAAGCGATCGATGATTCGACCGCAACTGGTACCCTTGAAGTACGAACTCAGGTTGACGGCCCCGTACGGTGCTTGTTGGTAAAAGCCGCCAACGTTGAGGAAAATGCTGCGCCGAGCTTCGACGTCGGCTTGCGAACCGGTAAATGCGGTCACCGGGCCGGCAGGTGTGTAGTTGTCAGCATCGACGACGCCTCGCAGTTGCAAGCTGATGTGAGCTTGTCGGTCATCCGGCACAAAGTCGATGCGGACTTGGCCGTTGGTAGTGGCCGTGCCGATGACTTCGTTGTCCAAGATCACTTCGTAAACCGGTTGAGTTTCCTGCACGGGGCGGGACGCCAGTTGATTCACCAGCGATTCACCGACAAACACCGCCGCGTTGTTCCGGTAAAAAGTTCGCTTGAAGGCGGTGATCAATTCGGGGGCTTGATCGACACTGTCGAGCAATCCAACGATCCGGCCCACTTCAGCTTGTTTGTTTCGATCACCACCAGGGTGCCAATCGTTCAGGGCCTCGACCAAGTTTTCAATTTGCCGAGTCAACAACGGAGTCAAGTTCTCGCGGCGCCCCAAATTTAGGGCCAACAAATAGTCGTTCAACAACCAAGACGTGTAGCCCATGTAGGGGTTGGGGTCCAAGCGACTGTTCTTCTGCAGCCACAATTGTTCTTGCCGTAACCCAGCCAACACTTCATTGAGTGTCGGGTCGGACGGCACGTCTTGAAAGGCAACTTTTTGAATTTGGAATGTCACTTCCGCCCCGGAACGTTCCTCTTCGGCTCGGTCGCTGATTCGCAACACTATGGCAGAATCTTGATCGGAGATCTGGCCGACGGCTGGAGCAGCGTTTGCCCCATTGGCGTTTTCCCAAGGAAACGTGACTGGGACTTGCAACCATTGGATCAGGCGGTCCAACTGCTGCAGTTGTTCCGCATGAATCGCGGCCGGATCCTTCGCTTGCATTTCCGGATCAAGCGCCGCGAGCACTGGCGGAGGAGTCACATAGTTGGTGTACCCCGAGCCACGTTCGACAATAAACTTTCGCAACGATTGAACTTCCAGTAGCAGGGCCAAGCGTTTTTGGTTCGCCTGGTTCGCCGTGAACGGTTGCAGCTTCGTCGCTTGATCGGCGAACGCGCTCTTCCAAACTTCTAAGTTGCCGGCCGAGTACGTGCTTTCTGGGTAGAGCGCGTCGGCGGCTTGGATCCGACGGGCTTGCTCCAATAAAGCGGCATGAACCGATTGAAAATTTGGGTGCTGGAGCGACGAATGAGAGTTGGCAAATCGGGCTGCGGCAGCGGACAAGTCGGTGGCCGATGCGCGGTACCCTCGGCCGGCGACCGTTTCGACTGTGTTCAGGTCCAGAAAGACTCGCCAACGTTCCGCGTCCGAAGAATCAACGATCCAATCGCCCAAGCGAGTGACGACGGCCGCCAATTTTTGGCTGTGATCGTCGGCCACGGCAGCTGGCAGAGAAACGGCGGTCCCCGCACCCACGGCACCAAGTCCCGCCACGACCCACGTTAATAGTTTTTTCTTGCTCATTGGATTCACTATCGCTCCGGAGATCATTCGCATGCCGCGACCGGGAGTTCCCCTTGAGGGACTCGAAAACCAGCGTCGCAACTTGCCCAATCATACCGGCTTATCAAATTTTCCGAGAGCCCGCTACCCTCAAAATGCCTGCGGACCTCGCGTTGACCCCCGAAAAATCTCACCGGTAGCTCCCGACGAACTCGCTGGCTTGCTTCGCGTTTCTGACGACGACCAATGTGCCGGAACGAAGGTCCAGTACATTGCCGCGAGCGGCGGGTAGGTCGCTTCCTTGATCGATCGGGCCATGGAGGCGGATAAACTGAGTTAAACCGGCGATTTTTTCGGCCGCCGACGCTTCGCCGGGCAATTCTAGGCCCACGGGACTTCCCCAAATGATCTCGTTTCGCCCGACGGTCCACAAGCGAAACTCGATGGGGCGGTCCAATGATGTCGGCGGAGAGTTCACTGGGGGCTCCAGCGTGGAGTTCACGAGATAATGCCCATAAATCCCGGCCAAACCGCTCTGTTCCTGCCAAGGGTGCAAGCGCTTCGCGAGTTCAGCGGCCAAGACCACGCGTCGGTCGGGCCAGGGCTCGCCAAACTGGACCGGACTCCGAATCAAGTCGCGGGCCGCAATTCGCAAAGCGGCGTTCGCAACGTCCGGCGGGAAATCCGTGGCAGCGACCGCTTCGCCTCTGGGATTGATCAGAGCGACTTGTCGCTCGGGCAACTCCAAAAGGAGCGGTTTCCCGTACCGAACTTGCACGAGCAATTGTGCAGGGGTCTTGCGAACTTCGACGACCTGGTCAATCCAGGGTTCTTGCTGCAAAGTGGCGGCAACGTCCTTGACCAAACTTGGATCCAACAAGCTGCTGCCGCTGCCCGAGACCGCAGACACGATCCGTTGATGTGTGGAGGCGGGCAGCCAGGGCGGAACTTCGGTCAAAAGCACGTTTTCCGCAGAAAGCGCGAAGATCGGCTGCTGCTGGAGAGTCGTTCGGTAGCGGCCCCAAAAACTCCCAGCCAGCACCAAACCGCCCGCTGTGATGACCAAAATCAAAACCAAGGGGTTGGCCACATACCGCTTGATTTGGATCATCCTGATCATCCCGGAAAATGAATCGCCGTCGTCGCAGCCTCCCGCCCAACTATCGACCGTTGGGCGTTCGGCTGAGAATCGCGGGTCATTCCTTGGAATAATCGTTACGACTTGAGCTCTTGGAATTCGCCAACACCGGGGAAAGACGGAGGGACTTGCCGCGAATCTTGGTCAACCCCAACGATTCGACCACGTCCAAAGGCAAACCCTTGGGCAGATCGACAAACGAATGGCGGTCTTGGATGTTGATGGTTCCGATATCGCGACCATCGAGCCCCGCTTCGTTGGCGATGGCACCAACCAGACTCCCTGGTTTGACGCCGTCATCCCAACCAATTTCAACTCGATAGCGTTTCATTCCACTGGCCGGAGGAGCGGACCGCGACGTGGGTGTTCGACTTTCGACTGGCTTGCCTTTTCCTTCGCGTCGGGGTCCCTTGGCGCTGCGATCGCCAAAGTCGGGTCGTTCCGCGCGGGGTCTTCGTTCCACACGGTCACCGCGATCGGCACGGTCGGGTCGGCGATCACCGCGATCTGGTCGACCGGGACGGTCCGATGGACCACTGCGTTCGGCGCGCTCTGGCCGGCGATCGAACCGATCGTTGTGATCGTCGCGACGTCGCGGCGCGGGGCGATCTTCCAACAAGAAAGGGCGGCCATTTTGCAACATCTGAGCCAACGCGGCACCCACTTGCTCGGGAGAAAGTTCGGGTGTTTCGCTGACCAGTTCTTGGACCATTTTTTGGAACAAGTGCAAGTCTTGTCCGGCAATCACTTCGCGAAGTCGACTTTTGAAGCGATCGACGCGGCGTTGATTGATTTGTTTGGCGGTAGGTCGTTCGACCACTTCGATCGGTTGCTTGGTGGCACGCTCGATCAATCGCAGCTTGCTTTTCTGACCACCGGTTAAGAAAACGATGGCATGCCCGGCTCGCCCAGCTCGGCCCGTGCGTCCAATCCGATGGATGTAGGATTCACTGTCGTGAGGCAAATCGAAATTGAAGACGTGGCTGATTCGCGGAACATCGAGTCCTCGAGCGGCGACGTCGGTCGCGACCACGATATCCAAGTAACCCGATTTGAGTTGCTGGATCGCGCGTTCTCGGACTTTCTGTGGCATGTCGCCATTGAGGGCCGTTGTTTTGTAGCCCTGCTCCACCAAGTACTCGGCCACTGTGATGGTGGCTTCTTTGGTTTTAGTGAAGACGAGGACGCCATCGGTCGTTTCCATTTCCAGGAATCGTGACAACACCTCCATCTTTTCCGCAACGCCCACAAACACGGCTCGTTGGTGGATCGACTCGGCGGTCATGGTCTTTTGTTTGATCGTCACTTGCACGGGGTCACGCAAGTAGCGTTCGGCAATCTGGCGAATGGCGGGCGGTACCGTTGCGGAAAACAACGTTATTTGACGCTCGGCCGGCATGCGTTCCAAAACAAACTGCACGTCTTCCAAAAAGCCCATGTTCAGCATTTCGTCGGCTTCGTCCAGGACCAAACATTCGATCCCGCTCAGATCCAAACGGCCACGGTTCACGTGGTCGATGATTCGACCGGGAGTGCCGACGA
Source organism: Pirellulaceae bacterium (assembly GCA_030681235.1). Classification (GTDB taxonomy): domain Bacteria; phylum Planctomycetota; class Planctomycetia; order Pirellulales; family Pirellulaceae; genus M30B19. Next base: position 8,776 of record JAUXWY010000459.1, read on the forward strand.
CCACTTGTGGAAAACGGTTCAGTTGGCGGAACTGAACTTCGTAGTCTTGTCCGCCGTAGATGGTGGCAATGTTCAGTCCAGCCAAGTTGCGTCCGTAGTGTTGGAACGATGCCGAGACTTGCATCGCCAATTCACGAGTGGGCGCGAGGACCAGAACTTGCGGTTGACGGCGAATGGGAACTTGGATCTTTGACAAAATCGGCAAGGCAAAAGCGGCGGTCTTCCCGCTGCCGGTTTGCGATTGAGCCAACACGTCGCGGCCGCGGAGGACGTGCGGAATGATCTCCGCTTGAATTGGAGTGGGCTGCACGTAGCCCGCTTCCAACACGGCTTGTTGGAGCTCTTCGCGAAGTTCCAAGTCACTAAACAACAACAGCGCACGATCAACGGCCGGGCTGGCCGCCGGTAACACATTCGACATCAGAAAAATCCCTGGGGGAGAAAATAAATGGAAGTTGCCACCGAAGAAGCAAAACACTTCTCGATTCCAAACAACTACCAGCGTCGACCTAGTGCGCGACGCTGCTTCTCTCATCCCCTAATCTGAATGTCGCCCAAGTTGAGGACTCTCAACGCAGACATCTCGGGAATTCTTTTGGTTTGAACCAAACCAATGAAGACTTGTCGCAATAACACCGCTTGTGCTTGAACTTCACTGCGGTTCTTTCGGTTGCCAACTCTGCACAGCAGACTTGTTGGGGCAACGACCACCAAAGCAAGACAATAAGGTCAGGCGACCAATGTACTCTGCTCGGTCGACTTCGCCTAGGGCTTTTTTCGGCATTTGGCGGATGACACGCCCCAGCGATAGTTGAATCTCGCGGCGAGAATGGGGCTAAAAAACGCAAGTTCAAAGGCGTTGGTTGAACTTGTGGGCCATCAATCACGATTAATGGGCGAACCGTCAACCTTAAAGGTGTTGGCGACGTGCGCGACGGTTTGGCAGCTGCCGAAACTCTTGGCGAGTTTCGCTACGTAATCGCCGCGACGAGTTTCGGTCATGTCGTCGCGAAACTCGCCAAGAGTTTCGGCGGCCGTTCTAGCGCACTTGAGCAACTTCACCAACAAGCGAATCAGCGGTACTGAGGATTTGTCCCGAAATAAG
>JAUXWY010000464.1 GCA_030681235.1 Pirellulaceae bacterium
CGCATCGGAACACGTTCTTGGCGATCGCCAATTCGTCGCCGGGGTCCACCCGTTTTTTTAGCCCAGGAATGATCTTTTGGCCGTTCACTTTGACACCGTTGCGGCTGTTCAAGTCCCGGACAAACCAATAGCCTTCGTCGATCTCCAGCAAACAATGGTGGCCGGAAATGTTCGAGAAAGGCAGCACAATATCGCAACCGTCTCGCCGTCCGACTCGCAATCTCGTCCGAAACATCGGAATATTATCGCCGCCGCCGACTGGGACCAGCGTCCCGTGAGTTTTCTTGGGCTGCGGTTTTGCTCCGTCATTCTCGCTAGGTTTTTGGCTCATAGGGTCCTGCAGTTACTGCCAATGATGTCGATATATCCGTCGCACCCGAATATTTTAGCTAACAATCGGGACGAACAAGCCCGGCTGGTTGGTGAATTCTTGAAAATTCTTACGATCGGGGGCCGCTGATGACCTTTAGATCGCAAAAATCAGCGCGAAACTTCTTTTGCCCTACCGTGAAAAAGTAGACAGAAACCAACGGTTTGGTCGCGGTTCCGGCCATGGCGACCACTTTTCCGGGTCCATATTCTGGATGTTGGACCAGGCAGCCAACCTGAAAGTCCCGCGACCCGGACACTTGGTCTTTCGCGACGCCGTCGACTGGTTTGGCGTCTAAAGAGGAGCTGGGAATCGTTTCGGAATAGAGTGCGTCGGCCGTGGAAATTCGCAGGGCCGGCTTCATGTTCGACGTGGACTCGACATTTGCGGCACTTTTTCCCGCCAATTCACGTGGCCTTGAATCCAACGTCTTGAAGTCGATCGACTTGGTTGCGCTATGGTCATCCAGGCTGGTTCCCTGCAGTTGATCCGACTCGTCATCGCCGAAGTCCCGAACGTCAAATGACGCCCCGCCACACTCGTCTTCGACCCAATCCCGCTCCACAGGCGGCGCCGGTCGGAATCCGGAGCGCGGTTCGTTTTGCCAACGGTCGAAGTTTTTGCCATAAGTTGCGGGCCGGATCCGCTCGATGTCCGCACCCGCGATTTCCAGCAAGAAGCTACTGGCAGGACTCATCGAGAATGTGCCGCGTCGCATCCGCCCTTCGCAGTGGGAGAGAGTCAACTCTTTTTGCGCCCTAGTGATGCCCACAAAAAACAGCCGCCGTTCCTCTTCCACATTCTTGTCATCTTTGCGGCTGCGCTCGTGAGGCAATATCCCTTCCTCGACGCCAACAATATAAACGCAGGGAAACTCCAGGCCTTTGGCGGCATGCATCGTCATCATTTTGACATGATTGACATCTCCATCAAACTTGTCCGTGTCACTAACCAAGGCCGCGGTTTCCAAATACGCTTCCAGACCGCCATCGACCGGATGCTGTTTGTCAAACTCGTCGGCGGCGGCCAACAACTCGTCAATGTTTCCCAAACGTTCGCTGGACATCTCGGTTTGATCGGCTTCCAAGATTTTGGCGTAGCCAGTCGCTTGCAGGACGGCCTCCAAGACCGGTCGAACTTGATCCCACGGAACCGTTTGCAATTGTTCGATCTGCGCGACAAATCTTTGGATACTCGCGGCGGCACGGCCCAGGCCCGCAGGATTCGACATCGCCGCTTGACACGTCTCCAACAGGCTTGATCGCGACTGTCGAGCCAATTCTTGCAAGCGATCCAGTGTCACTTTGCCAATTTTTCGCGATGGCGAATTGACGACTCGTTCGAAGGCGACATCATTTTTTGGGTTGACGATCAAGCGCAGATAAGCGATCAAGTCCTTGATCTCTTTGCGTTGATAGAACTCGAAACCGTTGACCAACTGGTAAGGAATGCCAGCCGAAGTCAACTCGTGCTCCAAGTTTCGCGATAACCAGTTCGCTCGGTAAAAGATCGCAAAGTCTTTCGGTTCCCGAACGCCTTCCGTCAGAAGAGTCTTGATTTCCAAGGCAATCCAAAACGCTTCATCCTGCGGTGATGGTGAAGCTTTCAGGCGCACGGGCTGCCCAGCTTCTCGGGTCGCAATGAGGCGTTTTGGTTTGCGAAGTCGGTTGTGCGCGATCAAGCGATCCGCGACGCTAAGAATCTTTTGGGTACTGCGATAATTCTGTTCCAGTCGCACGACTTGCACGTTCGGGTAGTCGCGTTCAAACCCCATGATGTTTCCGATGTTGGCTCCGCGCCAACCATAAATCGATTGGTCGGGGTCACCCGTCACGGCTAAATTGGGTTGCAAGTTGCTCAACGACCGGACGATGGCGTATTGAGCTAAGTTCGTGTCTTGATATTCGTCCACCATGATGTAGGCAAAACGTTCATCAAGCCGCTGTCTCAGTTCTTCGTTCTCCTGCAGAATAATCGCGGTCCACAGCAGCAAATCGTCGAAGTCCACCGAGTTGCATTGCAGCAATTTCCTTTGATACACCGGGTAAACTTTTTCCACAACTTTGCCGACAGGATTCCCAACCCGGCCGCGATACTCTTCGGCTCGGATCAGAGCATTCTTCGCATTGGAGATTTCGGATTGCACGGCCGACGTGGACACAAACGCGTCGTCGATCTTCGCTTCGTCCCACGCCTGCGAGAACAGCTTCGTCGCGTCGTCCATGTCGAGAATCGAAAAGTTCTCGTTCAGTCCGACAAACGACCCGTACTGGCGCAGCAATCGACTGCAAAATCGATGGAAGGTACCTGCCCAAACGAACTGTCCCTCGACCAGCCGCTGGATTCTCGCCCCCAATTCGTTGGCGGCTTTGTTCGTAAATGTCAGCGCCAGGATGCGATCGGCCGGGATACCCTGCTGCAACATGTAGGCGATTCGATGCGTGATCACGCGTGTCTTTCCCGAACCTGGCCCGGCCAGAATCATCAACGGGCCATCAATCACCGACACCGCTTGGGCCTGCTGCTGATTCAAGCCCAAAAAAATCTCGGCGTCGTGGGCCGCAAAGAAATCGCTGGTATCCTCCATTCCGGCCAATCCTTTAACTGCTAGCGTCCCAGGCAAAAAATTTATCGTTTGGTGGTCAGAAACAAGCTCGTGGGTCGCACTCTGCCAATCGCCCCGGTAGTATAATATGGACGCTGTTGCAGCGTAAACGTGGCCAAACAATTTGTTCGGTACTTGCCGTTCAATTTTCCAATCGGTACGCTGGCGGTTACCACGACCCAACGCAGACGCGTCATTGCGGGTTACTGGGATGGTTGAATCAATGTTTCGCTTGATTGTTTTAGAAGGAAAGGACTCCCGGCATGGCAAAAACTCGTATTCCTCTCAGTGCGGCTGAAGAACGCGAACGAGATCTGGAAATCAAGTTAGAAATGAGCACGGCTCAAATTGGTCTAACGGTTCGCACGACCAATTGTTTGGAGGAGCGAGGAATCTTTACCGTGCGCGATCTATTGCGTACGTCCCCCGAAGATTTGCTGGGGATCACCAATTTCGGCGAGAAAACTTTGGAAGAGGTCTATCACGCCGTGTCCAAAATTGGCTTTTCGCGAAAAGTGTAAACACCGCGATAGGCAAATGGCTCGCAACGAATCGGGTTTAGCAAGCGCTGGTGTACCGGCTTCAGCCGGCCGGGGGTGAAGTACCGCTTGGGTTAGGAATTGATGAGCCAGCCTGCGATATTGCAATTCTAAATGCCGTGGGCTTTAGTGCCGCGTGCGTCGTAGTGGTGAATCCTGGGCTCCACCGAGATGAACTCGGTGGCGGCCCGGTCCGTGCCTCGACCGCTTCCCTAGCGGAACTCGACCGTCACGGCCCACTGCATGACACTCAGCAATGCCAATAACTTGACAACCGATTGAAGGACTTGAAGGGTCATTGGCCCGGAACGATAACTCGTACCGGCGCGAGTACTTCTGTGAGCGGCGCGGGGGCACAATGGCCGCCAGGGACTGGCGACGCACATTGAATGCGATTAGAGCTTTGGACCGGAATTGCGGATCTCGGCGCTGGAGTCGTTGTCGTATTGTTTGAAGTTTTCTTGAAACAAGCTCGCCAATTTTCGCGCGACTAGATCGTATTGATCGGGACTGGCCCAAGTTAGCTTCGGCTGCAGCGTGTTGTCCGGGACGTGTGGGCAGGTCGTCGGGATCGAAAAACCAAAGATCGGGTCCGTGACGCTTGGGGCGTTCTCCAGCGATCCATCGTGAATGGCATCGATGATTGCTCGAGTGTGCAGGAGGTTCATTCGCGAACCGGTCTGCAGGCCGCCACCGGTCCTGACTGTGTTCACCATCCAAACGTGGGCTCCGTAAGTCCGAATCTTCTCCGCCAATCGTTTTGCGTAGACCGTCGGGTGCCACACCAAAAAGGCCGCGCCAAAACAGGCGGAGAAAGTGGCCTTTGGTTCGGTAACGCCGATCTCGGTCCCGGCAATCTTGGCTGTATAGCCAGAGATGAAGTGGTACATGGCTTGGGCCGCCGTCAACTTCGCAACAGGTGGGAGGATTCCGAACGCGTCACAGGTCAATAATACGATGTTCGTCGGATGACGTCCGACACAGGGAATTGTCGCATTGTCGATAAAATGAATCGGATAAGAGGCGCGAGTGTTCTGAGTCAACGCGGCGTCGTTGTAATCCACCGTGTGCGTTACCGCATCTTGTACCGTGTTTTCCAAAACGCTGCCAAAGCGAATGGCGTTGAAAATTTCTGGCTCGCTGCGACGCGACAAACCTAAACATTTGGCATAACATCCACCCTCGATGTTGAAGATGCCGGTGTCGCTCCAGCAGTGTTCGTCATCACCGATCAATCCGCGTTGGGCATCGGCGCTCAGCGTTGTTTTGCCGGTACCTGACAAGCCGAAGAACAACGTCACATCGCCGGACGGCCCTTGGTTGGCGGAACAGTGCATGGACAAGACGCCTCGTTTGGGCATCAAATAATTCATGACGGTAAAGACGCCCTTTTTCATCTCGCCGGCGTATTGTGTGCCCATGATGACCATTTCGCGAGTCGCGAAGTTGATCGTCACGCTGGTGTTGCTGGTCAGTCCTTCGATCTCGGGATTGGCAAGACCTGTACCGGCGTTGTAGATCACAAAATCCGGTTCACCGAACGTGCTCAGTTCGTCGGGCTTCGGACGAATCAACATGTTGTTCATGAACAAGGCATGGTAAGGCCGCGAGCAGATCACTCGGACTTTGATTTGGTACGCGGGATCCCAACCGGCGTAGCCATCGAACACATACAATTGGGGACAGCGATCCAAGTGCTTGACGGCGTCCTCGCGGAGGAGAGCAAATGATTCTGGTCGGAGTGGTTTGTTGACGGACCCCCACCACACGTCGGCTTGACTACCAACTTCTTTGACCACTCGTTTGTCTTCGGGCACGCGACCGGTTTTGGCTCCGGACGAGGTTGCAATGGCTCCGGACGTACAAATGATTCCATCTTCCGTCTTGATCGCATCGTTGTAGAGCCGTCCGACCGTGGCGTTTCGCAAGACCGTGGCCGGAAACTGGCCTTGTTGGATCTTCGCGATATGATCAAAGGACGGTGCATTGGCACGAGCGGCAATGGTTTTGTAGGACATGATCGTTTCGAAGGTTCAAGGTCAAGCAGTGGGACTCGCGTTCCATTGTCCAACGGCGCCCCGGCGGGCCAAACGTTGGACTTCCGGTCGGTCGGGCCACCGCGGCCGCCGAATCCGGCGATAAGAGCCATTAGCATACTCGGCAATGCCCCACCACCCCAACTGCGGTTGGGAGGTTTTGGGTCCGCGCGCTGATGGACGTCGGTTATTATGCCGGACTGCCGCCAGGGTGAAAGGCGCCGTCAATTGTTCGTTGCCGATCGCCGCAATAACTCGCGATCGATGGCAATGGAAGTCTGTGAGTTCACTAGTACGGAAAAGCCAGCGGTAAACAGTTGGGCCGCAGCGTCCGGGTTGGTCCTCCGAAAATCCGCGAAGGCGACCAACAGATCGGGTTGCCCCAACATCTGTTGGATCATGTTCTGGACGTCGCCGGTCGAGGAAACGGAATCGCAGATTTCGCCGACAGAACGCCGGCACTCGGCCAACATCTGACGCAACTCTTGATACTCCATTTTCGCAAGTTCTTTGGCCAAATTCATTCACCCTAAATTGCCGGATATCGAATAAATTGCCCGGGAACGGAGTCGTTCGTCAAGCGTATTCCATCCGAAATCGATTGAAACCCGTTTCGATACAGCGGAAATGGTAGACGCCCGGATTCGAGTTGGGACGATAAATCCCCAACAGTTCCTCAAAATCCTCCCGATCCAATCGCGCCGATTCCATAAAGGCCGCCAATTCGTCTTTGGACATTTGTCGCAGCGATTTGCCCGTTGCATCGCCGATAAATTGGCACGGTTTGCCTTGGTGAACTTCCCAGGTGGGGTGTTGCCAACAGATGTAGCCAGGCGTTCGGCCGACAATTTCTTCCACGACTTCTGCATCGACCCCGGCTTCTACCAGAGGTTGTCGTTCCGAAAACTCGACATCAAATTTTTCTACTGCTGCACCGTTGGCGATGCACCAAGGGCAGAGCTTCTCAGCGAGATCGTGGATTGATGCGGCTGGGCCGACATACATATAGTCCACTTGTTGATTGCAGCAGACACAATGTCCAGCTTGCTTGACAATCGCACCCGTCCGCAATGGATCAGGGTGAAAGCGAAACGACGGCAGGTCCATGATTTTTCGGGTGATGGCTCAAAGGTAAGGGGAAGTGCGGAAAGTTAAGTTCGAGCAACGCGAGCCGGTAGACCTCACTGCCAAAAAAAGGCTGAGCCAAACCCCGTCGCTCAGTACTCCTATCGCTCCGGCTACAAATTTACGTGAAAAAAAACCAAGAAGCAATCTACTTTTGCATGATCGAGCAGGAAAAAGTAGCTAATCCATGGAATGAACCCCAGATTTTTGATATAACCGTGGTCCTTTCGGCAACTACGGAACCAACACGCCCAGAAGGAACCTGCGAAAAATGACAACTGGAACGACCAGCCTCGCTGAGGCGGTTGCCGCCGCCAAAAAGCGGTTGGATCAACATACGTACGAAACGGTTCAATGGCATTTCCACCCTTCGACGGGAAGCCCATTCTGGGTGTCCAAGGCCCAAGAATTGTCGTTTGATCCGCTGACGGAGGTTCGCGAGTTTGAGGACTTGAAGAAGTTTCCTTCGTTCGAAGACGAATGGCTACGCGGCGGGCCGATCGAACGTTGGCGGCCCAAAGGACTGGACGGGAAACCCACCTTCGTGTTCGAAACGGGCGGCACGACGGGAATTCCCAAGAGCCGCATGGTGGTCGAAGATCACCGGACCGACTACGAATTGTTTAGCGAAACGTTGCCAGACAAGTATTTTCCACGGGGGACCAATTGGCTAATGTTGGGCCCCAGCGGACCGCGCCGGTTGCGGTTGGCCGTCGAGCATCTGTGCCAGTTCCGCGGGGGCATCTGTTTTTGCATCGACCTGGACCCCCGCTGGGTCATCAAGCTGATTAAAAAGGGCTGGATGGAGCACTTGGAGGAATATAAGAAGCATTGTATCGAGCAAGCCTTGACCATCCTCAGTGCGAACCACAATATCAAGTGCATGTTCGCGACCCCCAAGCTGCTGGAGGGGCTCTGCAATGCGTTGGAGGAACGTGGCCAGTCCTTCGCGGACACGGGAATCACGGGCATTTTCTCGGGTGGCACGGAATTTACGCCCCAATGGACCCGATTCTGCATTGAGGAGTTTTTCGGTGGTCCTCCGGAAGTGAGCGGAATCTACATGACGCCCACTTACGGCAACACGCTGATGGGTCTCGCATGCAGCAAGCCGGTCAGCGCCGCCGATGGGTACAAGATTTCGTACTACGCCCCACAACCGCGAGCGGTCACCGAAGTTGTGGACTTTGACGACACCAATCGATCGGTCGGCTATGGAGAGACGGGTCGAGTGAAACTGACGACTCTGACGAAAGAGTTTTTTGTGCCCGGGTTCTTGGAGCGAGACGAAGGTGAACGGGAAGCGCCGTTTGAGACTTACCCGTGGGACGGCGTCAGTGGCGTCCGCCCGTTTCACCGCTTGGCATCGTCCACCACGGTGGGCGTTTATTAGAAGTTCTCAAGGGCCGGCCTTGTAGCCACTTTACTAAACTCGCTCGAACACGGCAGATTGTTTTGAAGGAACGAATTGAAGATGTTGAGAATTCCCGTCGTTCGCTGGGGTAAACCCTACGAATCGTTGGAGACGCAAAAGGTTGTTCATTTCTTGACTGGAGAACCGATTGCCGAAGTGGACCAAGCCAACGGCGCGATGGTTAGCCGTGACTTGCGGAAAGCCGACCAAGCTCGGAAGATCCTGCGTTCGATTCCGGTCGACGAGCTGATTGCGCGAATCAAACAGGCCGGAAATCTGTTTGCAACGGCGACGCTGCCGTTGGGCAACGGAACTCAAACTCCCGACCAGTTTGTTCATCAACAGTCGGCCACAACGGGCTTGCCGGAACAAATGTGTCGCAACAACATGACGAAGAACAGCTTCGTGATGGAAAAGATCGACACGATTCTCGACGCTTTGACGCGTGGCTTGGATTTGAACATCTTGGCGCGCGGTTATGGAACGGAGAGCCGTGGGATCGTGGTCAGTTACCAGTCCCAGGCGCCGGTGTTGGGTGCGGTTCTGCCGTCGAACTCGCCAGGCGTCCACACGTTATGGATTCCGGTCATCGCGTTGCAATTGGGCTTGGTGCTCAAGCCCGGCTCGCAGGAGCCATGGACCGCGTACCGCGTGGCCTCGGCGTTCCAAGCAGCCGGCATCCCGGGCGAAGTGTTTTCGCTCTACCCGGGCGGTCACGATGTCGGTGGTGCGATCCTCAGCGGCTGTCGTCGGGCGATGATTTTTGGGGGTGAAAAGACGATCCAGCAGTATGCGGGTAATCCTAAAGTTCAAGTTCACGGCCCGGGCTACACCAAGATCCTCCTCGGCGACGACAAAGTGGATCAGTGGGAGCAGTACCTGGACATGATGGTCGAGAGTATCTACATCAACGGGGGCCGCAGCTGTATCAACGCCAGTAGTGTCTGGGCGTCGCGGCATACGGAAGAGATCGCGGCAGCCTTGGCCGAGCGATTGGGGCCCATCGAAGCCAAGGACCCCTCCGATCCTTCCGCAGGGCTGGCGGCGTTTACGGTCGAAGGTACGGGTAAAGCCATTTACGAGATGCTGCAAAACGACTTGAAAGAAGAAGGCGTCACCGATTGCACGGCCGCTTATGGTCCTCGGTTGGTCGAACGCGAGCGTTGCAGTTACTTGCGTCCGATGATCGCTCATGCGAACAGCCCGAAATGCGCGATTGCAACCAAAGAGTTCATGTTCCCATTTGCAACGGTGGTCAAGTGTCCTCAGGAAAAGATGATTGACAGCATTGGCTACACGTTGGTCGGGTCGGCGATCACGGACAACACGGCGTGGATCGACGAACTCGGCTGCGCGACCAATATCGATCGGCTGAACATCGGCCCGATTGCTACCAATCGCTTGAATTGGTTGCAACCGCATGAAGGGAACCTCACGGAGTTCCTCTTCAAGTCGCGTGCCTATCAGATCGCCGATACGAAACTGGTTCAAGCATGATGTCTGCCGCAGCGTTGCCGCTGGAAGCGTCGGAATTAGCGGGGGACTATCAACTCCGGACTCGGTTGATTCACGGCCCTGGAGTGTTGTCGCAACTGGGCGAGCTGGCCAAGGGACTGGGAGCGAGTCGCGCGTTGCTGGTCACTGATGCAGGTATTGTTGCGGCCGGGCATGCGGGACGGGGCGAGTCGTACCTCAGGAAGGCAGGACTAGCGGTCTTGACGTTCGCGGGGGCGCGTGAGAATCCGACGACGGCCGATGTGCAACAAGGCGTCGAATTGGCCGTGGGCTTCTCGCCCGACTTGATTGTGGGTCTTGGTGGTGGCAGTTCGATGGACTGCGCCAAAGGGATCAACTTTCTGTTGACCAATGGCGGTCAGATGCGGGACTATTGGGGTGTGGATAAAGCAACGCTCCCCATGTTGCCGTTGATCGCGGTCCCAACGACATCCGGGACCGGTAGCGAGATGCAATCGTTTGCGTTGATCAGCGACGCAAAGACTCACGTGAAGATGGCCTGCGGCGACAAAAAGACCTGTGCAAAGATCGCAGTCTTGGACCCCGATCTGACGTTGACTCAGCCTCCGTCGGTCACGGCACTGACCGGCATCGACGCGCTGTCGCATGCGATCGAAACGTTCGTCTCGACCAAGAAAAATTTGCTGTCGCGAATGTACAGCCGCGAGGCCTTTCGCTTGTTGAGCAGCTCGTTGGAGACAGTCCTGCAAGAGCCGGGAAATCTGGCGGCTCGGTCGGCCATGCAGATGGGCGCTTGTTTGGCTGGAATGGCGATCGAATCTTCGATGCTCGGAGCGGCTCACGCGCTAGCGAACCCGCTGACGGCCAAATTTGGAACCGCCCACGGTCAAGCCGTCGGGTTGATGTTGCCGCACGTCGTTCGCTACAACGCGGAATTGTTGGAGTCCGAATACGAGATGCTGATGGAGATGTTCGCCGCGCCGAGTTGGCGGCGAGAATCGGGGAGTCGTCACACGGCAACGGGGTCTGCTGAATTGGCCGACTGGTTGGTGTCGGTGCTGCGATTGGCTGGGTTGGCGACCGAATTGCGGGGGCTTGGGGTGACACCGGCTGATATTCCAGATTTGGCTGCGGCTGCGGTTCCCCAGTGGACAGGGACGTTCAATCCACGAAAAATGGATGTCGACGTTCTCGCCCAGTTGTACCAGCGAGGGCTTTGATTAGCCCTGGATCGTTAAGCCAATTTGTCGAGTGGCTGGAACGGAAATATGAATCGTTGGCCAACAGGCAACGCGAACCCGAGGTGACCGATGACAACGATCGAAGATGGTGGGACTTTAGGGCCTCAAGTGAAATGCGGCGGCTGGCTTGCGCTTGTTTGTCTCGTTAGCCTGCTCCATGGTTGTGACGTCGGCAGTCCATCGGCGTCCCAGTCCACAGAACCGACCGACACTTCGCCTGAGGTTTTGACGGCGTTTCAACAAGACTCGTCGGAGCAAAAGTCGGCTGCCGCCGTACCAGCGTCGGATTGGTTATTCTTTCGCGGAGACTTCGCCGGTCGCGCGTTCGTACCTGGAGCGAAGTTGCCGGAAAAGTTGGACGTGATTTGGGAATACTGGCAGCCGAAGTGTTCCTACGAGTCTTCTCCGGTTGTCAGCGAGGGACAAGTGGTTGTGGCCGATCTGGATGGCATGGTGCGGTGCCTCAATTTGGCCGACAAAAAGTTGTTGTGGCAGACACCGACCAAGTTTGGGTTCACCGCCTCGCCGTCGATCCGCAACAGAAAGATATACATTGGCGATAACGATGGCATGTTTCGCTGCTTGGACATGAAGGACGGGACAATCGACTGGGAATTTCAGGCGAACGCACAAATTGATTCTTCAGCGAACTTCTTTGACAATCAAGTGATTTTTGGTTCGCAGGACGCGAATGTCTACGGCTTGAACATGGCCGATGGAACGTTGCAGTGGAAGCACACGATCGATGATCAAGTTCGGTGCTCGATTGTCATCGAGGGCAATCGGACGGCAGTCGCAGGTTGCGATGCGATGCTGCATGTGATTGATGCCAGTAACGGAAATGGGCTGGCGAAAATTGAACTGTCGTCGCAGACAGCCGTGGCGCCGACCATGTTCGGCCCGTTAGCGTATTTTGGAATGGAGAGCGGCGAATTTGTCTGCGCCAATATGGAAGCGAAGAAGATCGTCTGGACTTGGAAAGACGAGCGACAGGATGCTGCGATCCGCGGCAGTGCGGCGGTCACTGAAACGGCGGTGATCTTCGGCAATCGCGGCAGTCGAGTGGTCTGTTTGGATCGACACACCGGGGAATTGAAATGGAGCTATCGCTCGAAACGTGGCATCGATGCCTCGGTTTTGGTGGTTGGGGATCGAGTGTACATCGGGGACATCGCCGGAAACTTCATGGTCTTGAACCTGGACGATGGTCAACTGCTGCAAACGATCGAGTTGTCGGGCGGGATCACGTCGGCACCCTGTTTGACCGGCGACCGATTGTTGCTAACGACGCAAGAAGGCATCGTTTATTGCCTGGGTTCCAAGCCGAAATGAGTGGCACCGACCGCGGTTGAGGCGACGCAGAAGTACGATGGTGCGGCGACCGGATAACCGTTAGAAACGGCACAGCTTTGCCGAGGGGCCACTCGGTTGGTACTAGGGTCGCGATTCTCGGGAATCCAGCGTTTTTTTGCGGCAAATGGGCTTCGCACAAGCTATGAGAGTTGCACTGGTGAGGCCGCGTGGTTACTCTGTGGGGAACAGACGGGAGTGAGACGGTGCCCGCACGATCCCTTGGATAATTCGATGAACGACAACGCTCCCACTGCCGTTTCTTTGGCCCGACTTCGCACCGCTTTTACGTTGGTCGAGTTGTTGGTGGTCATTGCCATCATTGGGGTGCTGATGGGGTTGTTGCTCCCAGCGGTACAAATGGCTCGCGAGGCTTCCCGTCGGACCCAATGTCAAAACAATCTACGACAATGGGGTCTGGGGTTTCAACAATACGAGGGGGCCTTCAAAGAGATTCCTCCGGCTCGAGCAGCTGACGGCTTTTTGACTTGGCCGGTGACGTTGTTGCCGTATCTGGAACATCGCGCGTTGTACGATCGCTTCGACATTCGCGCCCCGTATGCGGCTCAAGATCCCGAGGTGCTGCGCCAAGGCCCACGCGAATTGATCTGTCCCACGCGACGTTCCCAAGGCGATCTCAGTCGCTACGAATCTGCCGGCGAGCCGATCGGCTTGGTCGGCGACTACGCTGGCAATGCTGGCACAAGTTTTAGTTTCGTTGGCGACGCGTGGAGTTCCTTCGATCTGGAGGTGGACGGGGTCATCAATTCGGGACTCAGTTCCATGAATCCAATATCCAATGGTCGCTTGATGGGGCGTCCGAAGGGCCGATTTCGTTTTGCCAACATCCGCGATGGCTTGTCCAACACGATCATGGTCGGCGAGAAAGCCGTCGCACGAAATTACATGGGGCAACCGGGTGGTTGGGGAGATGGAGCGATGTACAACGGCGAGGAACCTGGTACCGCCGTTCGGTTGGGCGGATTAGGTTTGGGCCTGGAGGGGAATCCCGGTGCCCCCGGACCGGGAACACTACCAGTCTTCGGCGGTCCGCATAACAATCTGTGCATGTTCCTGTTTTGCGACGGGAGTCTTCAAACTATTCCGCACGACATCGACCAATTCGTTTTGGCGGCGCTCTGCTCCCGAGCTGGTCGGGAACTCGTCACCGTCGGGGAGTGGTAGTAAGCTACCGCAAAGAGGATGTCGATGGCCGGGCGAGTCTTCTATGTCGGTACCGCACGCGAAGTCGCGCATCATGCTCGGCCGTTGCAACCATGGCTCGATGTTGTGGTCGTCGAACCCGACACGGTGGTCGATGCGGCACGCCCCGGTGATGTCGCGGTCTTCTACTCCGAACATTTTGATCGGTTTCGCTCGGCGTGTGTGGCTTTGAGACAACAGAATGTCGCCACCGTCTATGCCGTCGATGGAATCCTGGAATGGCGAAACGCGTGGGAGAACCGCGCGGATGAAATCGCTTGCCCATGGACCATGCGCCCGTGTCTGTCGCATGTCGTCGCCACCATCGGACCTCGGCAGACGTCGATCCTGCATTCATGGGGCAATGCAAACTGTGTCCCCATTGGCTTGCCACGATTGGATGAACTCGGAATATCGTTCTCAAAAAAACATTCCGACATCGGCAACACGAACGACGGATTGGTTGCCGAGTCCCGTGCGGCGGAATCTCCATCGGCGAAATTTCGCGTGTTGGTGTTGACCGCAAAATGCCCTGGGTTCACGGAAGATCAAGTGGAAACCACGTATCGCTCGTTGGTGGCGCTCCGCGAAGTTGTTGCCCAGAACCCGATGATCGATGGCCGCGAGGTGGAACTCGTTTGGCGCTTGACCGGCGACTTGGACGAGCGACTAGGGGTTTCGAACAATTCACTTGATCCGCTTGCAGTTCCGGAATCTTCTGGGCTGCCTGACGTCTTGGCGCGCGTGGACGCGGTGATCGCCACGCCGTCGACAGCGCAGTTGGAATCGATGCTGATGGATCGACCGGTCGCGACGCTCGACTTTCATAATACACCGATTTATGCCGACACGGTTTTTCGGATCTCAGCGCCGGAACATGTGCGACCCACCCTGGAACAACTGGCCAAGTTCTCGAGCTCTCCGGCCCAGCAAGCGACGCAAAAATTTCTGTTGCAGGAAAACCTCTTGACTGATGGCCAAGCCACTAAACGAATGAGCGAACTGTTGCGATGGATGCAGGCCCAATCTTTGTCCGCTCATGAGTCGGGGCGATCATTGGAATTGGATGTCGCCGACGTTCTGACGCGATTGTCGTATGCCTCGAACGAGCCTCAGCAAATTTTTTGGGAGTTGCGGAACGCGCGCGTGAAGTGCGACGCGGACGGTACGTCGCTAAGTCTCGCGCAATGGCAAGCGTACACCGAACAGTTGGAACGAGAAAATCGCAGGTTGAGTCAATTGGTTAGCGAGGCTCACGAGGTTTTTGACAACTTGCATGGTCATCCCGTTTGGGGAACACTGCTCAAGTCGCACGAATGGTGGATTCGGTTGTGGCAGGGTGATACCGGGAAATTGGCGAAGCCCAACTCGTGGAAAGAGCCATGAGCGGCGCGTGCCCCATGTTCGAGTATTCATTGGACGAGTTGGCGGTCGCCCAACCTCCCGCCGGTTGGCACACCGATGCTCCAACCTTGCTGTGTGCGACGGACGATCGCTATTCGATGCCGTTGGCGGCAGCTTTGGCCTCGGTAATGACCCATTGGGACCACCGTTCCAGCTTGGGTCTGCAATTGGTTTTGTTGGATGGTGGAATCAGCCCCGAGAATTGGGAACGGCTGTCTGCGACGGTCGCGTCATTCGGGGTGCCGACATTGCGAGTCCAGGCGAATCGCGCGGCGGTTGAACATCTGAAGATTTCGCATCACATCAGTCACACGGCCTATTTTCGCTTGCTGAGCAGTCGTTGGTTACCGGACTGGATCTCGCGAGTGATCTACTTGGACGGTGATGTGATTGTCTTGACCAATCTGCGGGAGCTTTGGGACGCGAGTTGGGATTTGGCGATCAACGAATCGGGGGAAACCAACGAGGTTTGGGCGGTGCCTGACATCGCTTGTCCCTACTTGGACCCTCGTACAGCCTGCCCCGAATACGCCGCATTCGCGCCATACTTTGCCGCGTTGCATCCCGTACGCAACTTTAGCGAACTGGGGTTGGACGCACACGGGTTATACTTCAACAGTGGTGTGATGGTGTTGGACTTGGCGGCGTGGCGGCGCGAAAATCGCAGCCAACAATTGCTGGACTGCTTGCAGCAAAACGCCGCGTTCATTTGGTGTTGGGATCAGTACGCGCTGAACGTCATCTTTGGGAAGCGTTGGGGAGCGCTGCCGCTGGCCTGGAACTTCGGCGCTCATGCCTACGATTACGCCGCGGTGCCTGGCTTGCGCGGGTTGAGTCCATTGCTGAAAGACCAGTATCAAGCGATGCTCGAGCGACCGAAGTTGATTCATTTCACGACCGAAATCAAACCGTGGCACTACTATAGTTTCCATCCTTTGACCGAAACATTCTACGAGTATCTATCGTTGACGCCATGGAAGTCTTGGCGACCGAGGAAACCAGGATTCAAAACGTGGTGGCATGTACAAACGTTTCGCTGGCAAAAGCCTCTGATGGCCCTTCGCCGCCGTTTGAACTTGGATTGGTCGTAGGCGGCCATCGGCCGTTCACGTGCGTCGTCCCGCGTTTTTTCTAGGTTCGGCTACGAATTGATTAATGAAAAATGGAGATTGGAAAATGCAAGATGAAGACAGCGATTGCCTACGCGTGGCAATCCTGAAACCGGATTCTTGGCACATTTTGAATTTTTCATTCTTCAATAATCATTAATCATTCAATAGAAAGCTTCGCTTACGCGATCCGCAGTTAACCATCCAGAATTGTCTTGTGGTCTCATCCCCATCCCTTCGCCCGGGCCATCGGGGCCCGCCGTCTGTTCCGGTCAATTTGCTACGGATTATTGATTTCCCTTCGTGAGCGCCACGAGTGTTCGCGCGGAGGCCGGTTGCGAAAGAGAACCGGAAGGTCCAGAATAAGGGCACACAGGCCCGGTTACGAAGAGTAGCGAAATTCGTCAAGAATTTCGGTCGCTCGGTCGGCGGCCACTCCCGCAGTTACATTCCCGCAAGCAATTCCTCATGAAGTCAAAAACCGCGCCGCCTCGCACTTTATTCCAGAAGATCTGGGATCGACACTTGGTTCATCAAGCAGACGGACGAGCCCTGCTGTACATCGACTTGCACTTGGTACACGAAGTCACGAGCCCGCAGGCGTTTGAGGGATTGCGTTTGGCCGGTCGCCGCGTCCGACGACCCGAGTTGACCGTGGCCACGCAAGATCACAACGTACCCACGACCAGCCGACTGTTGCCGATCGTCGATGAGATCTCGCGACAACAGATCGAAACACTGCGACAAAACTGCCGCGAGTTCGGAGTTCATTTGTACGATCTTGATTCCGAGAATCAAGGCATCGTGCATATCATTGGGCCGGAATTGGGATACACACAGCCTGGCATGACGATCGTCTGCGGCGACAGCCACACGGCCACTCACGGGGCTTTTGGGGCGCTGGCGTTTGGCATCGGAACATCCGAAGTCGAGCACGTGCTGGCGACTCAGACCTTGATTCAAGCTCCGGCCAAGACCTTTGAACTTCGAGTCGATGGTGATTTGGCGGTTGGCGTCACTGCCAAGGACTTGATCCTCTATCTGATTGGGCAGATCGGAACGAGTGGCGGGACGGGCTACGTCTTGGAATACACCGGCTCAACCATTCACCGGCTCAGCATGGAACAACGTATGACCGTTTGCAACATGTCGATTGAAGCGGGAGCTCGAGCCGGCATGATCGCGGCCGATCAAGTGACCATCGAGTATTTGAAAGGTCGACCGTTCGCGCCTCAAGGGGCGGCGTGGGACCATGTCGCTCAGTCGTGGTTGGATTGCCGTTCGGACGAGGGTGCCACGTTCGATCGACAGCAGACGTTTGCCGCATCTGACATCGCGCCCCAAATCACATGGGGCACCAGCCCTGGGCAAGTCGCCAGTGTCGACAGCGCCATTCCAGCACCCAACGGCATGGCCGATCCGGTCGCGAGGAAAGCAGCGGCCGATGCGCTTTTGTACATGGGCCTGCAGCCAGGGACTCGGTTTTCCGACATCCCAGTCGACCGGGTTTTCATTGGCTCCTGCACAAATGCTCGGATCGAAGATCTGCGCGAAGCGGCGGACGTCTGCCGCGGTTATCGCGTCGCCTCCAATGTTCAAGCGATGGTTGTGCCGGGTAGCGGCGTCGTGAAACGACAAGCGGAAGCCGAGGGATTGGACCGCGTCTTTCAAGAAGCGGGGCTGGAGTGGCGGGAACCCGGTTGCAGCATGTGTTTGGCCATGAATCCCGATCGCCTAGAACCCGGCGAGCGATGTGCATCGACCAGCAACCGAAATTTCGAAGGTCGGCAGGGTCGCGGTGGACGCACTCATTTGGTTTCGCCCTCGATGGCTGCTGCGGCGGCCATTGCTGGACATTTTGTTGACATTCGCCAGTGGAACTTTCGCAAAGCTCAATCATGAAATCATTCACGACGGTCCGCGGTATCGCCGCGTTGATGGATCGCGCCAACGTCGACACGGACCAGATTATTCCCAAGCAGTTCTTGAAACGCATCGAGCGAACGGGCTTCGGTCGTTTCTTGTTCTACGATTGGCGTTTTGACGTGCAAGGGAATCCGAACCCCGAGTTTGAACTGAATCGCCCCGAATACGCCGGCGCCTCGATTTTGGTCGCCAAAGATAATTTTGGGTGTGGGTCCTCGCGCGAACATGCCGTGTGGGCGCTTGATGACTTTGGAATTCGCTGCGTGATCGCTCCCGACTTTGCGGACATCTTCTACAACAATTGTTTCAAGAACGGCGTGTTGCCGGTGGCTTTGGGACGGGAAAAGACGCAAGAGTTGTTCGATCGACTGGGCCAGCGAAAACAAGAAGTGACCGTCGACCTCGCTCAACAAACCGTGACCACGGACGGGTTCATCGCAAAATTCGAGATCGAACCGTTTCGCAAAGAGTGCCTATTCCACGGGCTAGACGACATCGCTCTAACGTTGCAATGGGAAGACAAAATTAGCGCCTTCGAAGTGGCTCGGCAAACCGAGCATTGACGTGCGGCCTGGTGACCCATCGTGATTCTGCCCCGATTCTGACATCGAAAAAAGGACCCGTGTTGATGGACCGTCGCCGTTTCTTGCATCAATCGGCTCAATCGCTCGCCGCGAGCGCGGTGATGTTGGGCCTTCCGGACTTGGGCGCCGTGTCAGCCTCCGTTCCGTTCCCACAGGCAGACCGAGTTTCGAACCGAACGAACGCGACGTCGAGTCCTAAGTTCGCGGTTGCAACGGTCCATGAGCTGGCCAGCAACACGGCTCGCGACATGTTTCGTTCTGGAGGGAATGCGGTGGACGCGGCCGTGGCAGCTTCGTTCATGTTGTCCGTTGTCGATGGACACAATTCTGGAATTGGTGGCGGCTGTTTTGTGTTGATTCGCAATCCTTCCGGGCAATGTTTTGCAATCGATGGCCGCGAAGAGGCCGGCGCGGCAGCCACCCAAGATATGTTTCTCAAAGACGGAAAACCGCAACCCGAATGGAGCCAAACCGGACCGCTCGCGCCAGGCGTTCCGGGACAAGTGGCCGCACTCGAAAACATCGCGACTCGATTCGGAAAACTCTCTTGGGTGGCATTGCTTGGGCCAGCGATCCAGACAGCTCAGGACGGCTTCGTGATGGGACG
>JAUXWY010000473.1 GCA_030681235.1 Pirellulaceae bacterium
TGTTTGTCACGCCGATCTATTGGATCACGGCCGTTTGGTACCGTCGCATGCGGCATCTGACCTTGGGCGATTGGTTCGTCGAACGATACGAATCTCGAGCATTGGGCGCGGCGTTTACCATCTATGCATTGATCTTTTACATGGCATTTCTGTCGACCATGTTGACGGCAATCGCCAAGTTTGCGGTCCCCTTGTTGGGGGTGGAGACCATCGGCGGCTGGCCGGTGAGCCATGTGATTGTTCCGATCCTAGGGATCACGGTGATCGGCTATGGCGTCCTGGGCGGGCTGACGGCGGCGTATTGGACGGACTTGGTCCAAGGCCTCTTGATCATCGTGTTGTCGATCTTGCTGATCCCTTTCGGTTTGTGGGCCTTGTCCAGTGCCGTGGCTAACAAGGGGACGACATTGATGGGCGGATTCGAAGCACTGCACGATCAGCTCCCCGCGAATTACTTTAGCTTGTTTGATGGCCCCGTGAGTGGCGAATTTCCTTTGTTGTACATCATTTCGTTTTCACTCTTGTCGCTGGTTGGAGTCGTGGTACATCCCCATTTTATTGCGACGGGAGGCGGTTCGGCCAAGACGGAATATGAAGCAAGGTTTGGCTTGGTGGTGGGCAATTATTTGAAGCGACTGTGCACAATCGGTTGGGCACTGACGGGGCTCATTGCCATCGCTCTTTTGGCCAACAATGCCGAAATTGCGCTGGATCCTGATCGAGCCTGGGGTGTGGCCGCGCGGGAAATCCTTGGTCCCTTGAACATGGGGCTCGTGGGTCTGATGTTTGCTTGTTTGTTGGCTGCCATGATGAGTTCGGCAGATGCCTACATGCTGGTGACATCCGCGTTGGTGGTGCGAAATGTTTATGCAGCCTATATCGATCCGCAGGCGTCGGAGGCTCGTTACGTTTGGGTCGGGCGAGTCACGGGTGCTGTGTTGGTGGTCGGTGCAACGGTGGTGTCGCTGATGTATACGAATGTGCTGGGGCAGTTTCGCATGGCGATGGAGATTCCAATTCTGTTTGCGGCTCCGTTTTGGCTGGGTTTGTTTTGGCGAAGAGTCAACACCATGGCGGTTTGGTCGACCATCGGGTTTTCGTTGCTCGTGTTTTTTGTGCTGCCGATTGGCTTGCCCGAATGGGCCCCGTCTTTGCGATCGCATCCGAACTTCCAACAGTCCACCGTGATCGAAACGGTGACCACGATCCGGCCCGCTACGCCGGCCGACGTCGCGAAACACGAGGCTTGGACCGCTGCCAAGTTGAGGCTCGATCAATTGCCCGACGATGAAACCCGCGCCGCGAAGTTCAAAACCTTGGGCAAAGAACCTCCCGTCGCGCCCGTCGGTGAGCGCATGGAAGTTGTGATTTCAACCGGTGGAGGAGCCATTTACTGGCAAGGAGGTGTTGAGCCGAAAAGCGAGGACGCTGCCCGGAAGGTGTTGCTGAGTGAAGAACGTGATGGCGATCGATTGGTTCGCCGCGAACGCTGGGAAGGCGAAATGATAGGAAAGGGCCAGCTCAACATCGACTTCCTGATCTATGCGTCGCTGGGACTTGATTTGTCCGAGGCCAACAAGGCGACCTTGGAAACATTACGTTTGCCAACCCGGCTGGCGCTGCCGTTTTTGGTCTTGATTGGCTTGAGTTTCGTCACGCCACGAAACAGGGCGGCGGCCTTGGATCGGTACTTTGTGAAAATGAAAACGCCAGTGGCCAAGGACCCCGCGACAGATGAGCAAGAGTTGAAACTCTCGTACGGGGATCCCAAACGGTTCGAACACTTGCGGATGTTTCCTGGCACCGACTGGGAGATGCTCCGTCCGACTCGCACGGATATCATTGGCGTGTTGGTCTCGGCCGCGATCGCCGCTTTGATGATCCTCCTGTTGATCTGGGTTTGCCAAATCGGAGCCTAACTGTTTTGCGATCGACTTCCTGATTATTGAAAGGTCTGAATCATGCAGAATCATTTCGTGTTTCATCGTTTGCTGGTTGTATTGGCTGGCAGTTGGTTCTTGTGTGGGGGACTGGTCGCGGGTTTGGACGCGGCATCGGCAATGTGCTGCGACGATTCGCAGTACCCATTGGGCTCCGACAGCCAACGGCAAGCGGGAG
This sequence comes from Pirellulaceae bacterium, assembly GCA_030681235.1. GTDB lineage: Bacteria > Planctomycetota > Planctomycetia > Pirellulales > Pirellulaceae > M30B19. The sequence goes on from JAUXWY010000473.1 coordinate 2,119, forward strand.
TGCCAGAAGGAAAGATCGAGCAGCGGACTTTCACGGACAGCCAGATATTTCCTGAAACGCGACGGCATTATTCGGTTTATGTTCCCGCCCAATACGACGGGTCGCAGCCGGCGTGTTTGATGGTTTTCCAGGATGGCCACGCGTACGAAGCGACCGACGGTCAATTCCGCGTGCCTGTCGTGTTTGACAATTTGATCCATCAAGGAGAAATGCCGATCACGATTGCCGTGTTCATCGACCCTGGGCACAAGAAACCGGAATTACCACCGCAACGCGGTTGGCGCCCGGAACCGGAGAACCGCAGTTTTGAATACGATACGTTGAGCGACGCTTATACACGATTCTTGCTGGAAGAATTGTTGCCGCAAGTTGAAAAGGACTATCGCGTCAGCCAAGACCCAACGCGGCGAGCCATTGGTGGAATCAGTTCCGGCGGTATTTGTGCGTTTACGGTGGCGTGGCAGCGGCCAGATTCTTTTGGCAAGGTCTTGAGTCACGTGGGAAGTTTCGTGGACATTCGCGGTGGCCACAACTATCCGCCGCTCATTCGCAAGTCGGATCCCAAAGCCATTCGCGTGTTCCTACAAGGTGGCACAGGCGATTTGGACAACCGGTTTGGGCATTGGCCATTGGCAAATCAAGAAATGGCGGCGGCGCTGAAGTTTGCCAAGTACGATTACGAGTTTGTCTTTGGCGAAGGTGGTCACAATGGGATCCATGGCGGATCGATCCTGCCTGATTCGCTGAAGTGGTTGTGGCGAGATATTAAACCATAGCGATACCGGAGCGACCCTCGCTGGTTTGTTGCAACGCGACCACCAATTGTCCGGCGGCTAAGCCGCCATCGTTGACCGGAACCCGACCCGGGAGGGCGACCTGAATCGGCCCATCACGCAATTGATCGTTCACTAGTTCCACGAGCAGTCGATTCTGAAAAACGCCACCACTCAGGCTTAGCGATTTCAATCCGACTCTTTTGGCAAATGCAACGATTGCGATAGCCAAGGCTCGATGAAAACGCATTGCCATGATTGGGCTGGGGACATCGTTCAGGCGGTCGGTCACGATTTCGCGAATCAGCGGTTCCCAATTCCATTCCATTGGCAGCGACGGGTCACCGATGTCGAACGATGGCTCCGCGTTCGCGGTTTGTGTCGATTCCAACGGTAATTCATACGTCAGTTCTTCAGCGGGATCCGCGTGGGCTTCTAATAACGCCGCGAATTGTCCTTCATGGTCGACCTCCCAACCCGGCAGAATCGCACCCATGATCAATACGGCTGCCGCATCAAACAAACGACCCATGCTGCTGGTTGTCGAACAGTGAATTTGTGAATTGAGAACTTGCACCAGAGAATGTGGCTGCGGGATTCGGAAACGGAAATTCGGATCCGACTTGTGAAGCCCATGCATCAGCCCGGACGCGATTCGCCACGGTTGTCGAATCGCCGCATCCCCGCCCGGCAAGAGAAAAGGTTTCAAGCGACAGACTCGTTGATAGGTGGCCCGTCGATAGACAAAGCCCTCCCCGCCCCAAATCGTGTGATCCTCCCCCAGTCCAGTGCCATCCCAAGTCACAGTCGCCACATCGCGACCTAACCAATCCGGCTCGATCAGGCTGCTCGCAGCATGGGCAACGTGATGTTGGATACCGACGACCGAAAGGTTCTTTTCGCTCGCATATTGTTGGGCCCAACGCGAAGTAAAAAAATCGGGATGAGCGTCATGAACCACCACGGTCGGACGGCAATCGTACAACTGCAAGAGCTGATCAACTTGCTCGCAAAAACGTTCTCTAGCGCCCGCCGAGTTCATGTCGCCAAGATGTGGACCCAGGATCGATTGTGCTCCGTTGCAAAGTGCCACGGCGACTTTTTGCTCACCACCGACGGCCAGGACGTGTTTCCCTTGGGCCAATGTTCCCAATTCCAGCGACAACGGAGCGAGCCCTCGCGCGGCGCGAATCGTTGCCGCTCGCCCCGCGATCACTCGTACGACACTGTCATCAACAGGGCGGTGAATCGGTCGGTTGTGACCGACAACGATTGGCACCGACTGTTTCAGTCCTGGTGGCAGATCGGCTTCCTGATAGTAGAGCTGATCGCCTTCCAAGTTGCCGCTGGTTACGACCAAGGGTCCGATCGCTTGGACAAGGCCAGCATGCAAGGCGGTCGTGGGCAACATCAAGCCCAGCGAACTTAGCCCGGGATTGATCAGCTCGGCCGGAAGCGTAACCCGCGTCCGTTGCGGAACGATCACGATGGGTCCGGCCCAGCAAGTGAGCTGGTCCAAAGCCACTTCACAAAGGTGACCCAAGGTCGCCGCTTGGTCCAAGTTCTCGACCATGATAGCAAACGGCTTTGCTCGTCGTTGCTTGATCGACCGCAGTTGCTCCAACGCGACTTGGCTGTTTGCCGGCGCCAACAATTGGAAGCCACCGATGCCTTTTATCGCGATGACTCGGTTTTCGCGCAAGGCAGAGATCGCCGCCTCCAGTCCAACGGCCTGCGGGCCACAAACTACACAGCAGGTTGTTTGAGCGTGGTATCTGCGATCGTCTGGGTTTTGGTATTCGCGACTACATGCCGGGCACAGCGCGAAGCCGCTCATGGCGGTCTTGTGCCGTTCGTACGGCATCGCGTCCAGAATGGAGTAACGCGGTCCACACCGACTGCAACCGATGAGCGGATATCCAAATCGGCGGTCCGTTTTCTCGCGAAACTCGTTCAAACACTCGGCACAAACCACACGATCCAAGGGCACGGGTGTGACCAAGGGCCCCGAGTTCGACGCGTCAATGATCCGAAAGCCTGGGCCTAATAGTTCGGCTAAGGGTTCGACCAACTGCTGCTCGACAAAACCTTCGGCTGGACATACTTGACCGCATTGATTGACGAACCGATCAGCGGCATTGCCCGCACCAGCGATTTCAACCGTGATTCCCGAAGAAGTGTTCGCGACCGATCCGCTCAAGTTCAATGACGCGGCCAAGCGAGCCAATTCTGGCCGATAGCCAATTCCTTGCACTCGCCCTCGAAGCTCGATTCGGTACGCCTGATAACTTTTTTCGCCAGTCGCTGGTTGTGAATCAAACGACATTGGTGGGCCGAAGTGACTCGGAACGACTGGCCAACATCGTCTCGCGCTGAGCTTCCAGGAACCGGCACCAAACATCGATGCCCGAATCGTGCAGCGAGCTGATCGTGAGGCAATGTAGCGAAGGCTGCACTAGCAACGCATCGTGGATGGCGGCCTCGACGCGAAACGGCACGTAGGGCAAGAGATCCGTTTTGCTGATCAGCATCGCTTGGCAGCTGCGAAAAATCTTGGGGTATTTGCCGGGCTTGTCATCGCCATCGGTCACACTGAGCAAGGCCACGCGAAGATGTTCGGCCAAATCATGTGCCGCCGGACAAACAAGATTGCCAACGTTTTCAATAAAGAGAAAATCGAGTTCCGGATCGCCCAAGGCGGCCAAGCCTCGCTGGACCAACGAAAGTTGGAGATGGCAAGCACCGCCGGTGGTCAGTTGGGCCACCGAGGTGAACGGAGCGAGGCGTTCGGCATCGCGTTCCGTTTCCAGATCGCCGACCAAGACCGCCATCCGGTGTTTGCCGTTCCAGAACTTCGCGGTGGCTTCTAAGAGAGCGGTCTTGCCGGCTCCCGGAGAAGAAACCAAGTTCACAACAAACACGCCTCGTTCCGAAAACTGTTGGCGTTGCGCTGTCGCATCCGCTTTGGCCTCCGCCATCACATCGCGCCGTACGACGACTCGCTTGAACGACGTTTCGTTCATGGTTCCTCTTTCCCAGTTGCTCCCAAGACACCCTTATTCTACGGCGAGAAAACAAAAATAGGCATCGCGGGAAAATCAATTTTTTTGGAAGATCGCCGGAGGAGTTTCGGCCTATCGAGCGCCCAGCATTGGCTCGATGGCCGAGGAGTCACCGGTGTGGTCGTTCAGGCCGTCATTGGATTTCGCGGGAAGATCCGGCGACGGATGGTGAGCCGGAATCGGCACGGCATGCTGCTTGAATAACGGCGAGTTCGGCGTAGGAGACTTGCCGAGCTCTTTGATTCCTCGATCCAATCGGAATTGATTGCGGACTGGGGAAGTGGTCAGCTCTTCGACTTTGGGTCGGCGGCGCTTTTGAGTCCGCGCGGGTACGAGATCGCGCATGGCGTTCAGCGGGCCAAAGCACAACAACCGATCTCCACCTTCCAGCAGACGCTGGCCCTTCGGGTTTGGGATCACCGTGGTGCCACGATGGAGCGTCAAAACGTTTAGCTCGCGCGCGGACTGCAGGGATTCTTGAATGGTTTTTCCCACCAAATCGGAACCTTCCGGGATCGTGAGTTCCGCGACGCCAAAGCCGCGACTCACGGTGAGTCGTTGGCGAACATCCAGTTCGGGGAAGTCCACTTGAGCGGCGATGTAGTCGATCACGGCCCCCGCGACGTCCAAGCGAGTGGCTTCTTCGATTCCTTGCAAGCCGGGTGACGAATTGACTTCCATCACAAGCGGCCCATCGCGTCCCTCCAACAAATCGACCCCAGCGACCTTGAGTCCCATGATCTGCGCCGCGCGGACGGCCGTTTCGGCATACTCGTAACTCAGGATGACAGGTTCGACTTTTCCTCCGCGGTGTTTGTTGCTGCGAAACTCGTCGCCTTGAGCGGTTCGCCGCATGGCCGCGACGACTTGATCGCCAACGACAAAAGCGCGGATGTCGCGACCTTTGCTTTCGGAGACAAACGCTTGAATGAGAACATTCTGCTGCGTGCTATGCAGGGTCTCGACGACGGCTTGGGCCATGCGAGCGGATTCGGCCAAAATCACACCGACGCCTTGGGTTCCTTCGATCAACTTGATGATGACAGGAGTTCCGCCGACTCGTTCGATGGCGGCGGCCACATCGCGTTGGTCGCGAACAAAGGCGGTCGGCGGAATTCCGATTTTGTGGCGACTCAGAATCTGCAACGCGCGCAGTTTGTCACGTGAATTGCTGATGCCGTTCGACGAATTCGCGCTGTACACATCCATTTGTTCGAATTGGCGAACGACGGCCGTGCCAAAGTACGTGATCGAAGCACCGATCCGCGGCAGGATCGCGTCATAATGCGTCAGGAATTTCGATTGGTAGAACAGATCCGGCGCTTCGGCTTGCAGGTCCATGGCAAAGCGAAGTGTATTGAGAACCTTGACATCATGCCCCCGTTGCTGGGCCGCTTCGACCAAGCGCCGCGTGCTGTAACAACGTTTCGCGCAAGACAATATCCCCAACTTCATAAACAGTCTTCCTAACTGTAGTTATCGATGGGATCGCTTGGTGGAGCGATCCGAATCCGGACAAGTGACCGAGTAGTAGGAACGTCCGGCGTCAATCAGAACGCGATTTCGAATCGCTTGACGGCCAAGCAACATTCGAAATCCCATTTGATCGCGGTTCGTCAGCGTCAACTCGATCGGCCAGGACTGCCCCAGCAAAACGATCGACGTCGCGATGACAGGACGCTGTTCCTGTTCCCCATTCGAACTGCGAACCAGGCGAAGGTCGATGACCTTGGCCTCGCACACGCAGCTATGAGCCTGACTCCGCTGCCGAGGGTGGATGGTAAACGTCGCAAACGTTTGCCCCGCACGGTTCACGTACTCCAAGTCAAATGCATGCAACGACGAAGTTTTCGCTCCGCTGTCGATTTTGGCTTTGATCCAGTCGACCTGGAGGTCCGGCAGTTGTATCCACTCTCGCCAACCGATCCAAGGCAACTGTCGATTGACCGACATTCGATTGGGACTCATGTTGCGGGTCTCGCTAACGAAAGAACGTGGACCCCGTCGGCTGACGGTGGTACGTATCGACCGAAACGCTTGTTCAAGTCGAGGTTGAAAAATCGCAACCTGTCACGAGTCAGAATCTATCCGATCTCGGGTCCCGTGACCAGCGGTTACGGGCGAGTTACAAGTAATAGCAGCTAGGTAAGGATAATCGGAGGTGACGATTGTCCCGGCCGGTCCAAAGTGGTGCCGCAGTAGTTAGACTAAGGGGTCTGGTGAAGCCCGCCTGAGTCCCAGGATCGGTTGTGGCGGGGAAACCAAGCTTCCAGGACGAGAGAGTTTTTGCGGGAGAAAGACGGCTCCTGGCAAATTTCGAGCGCATTGCGGCAAGCTGGGGCGAGCTAATGGGGCGAGCTAATGGGGCGATGACATCGATGGGGCTTTGCTATATCGAGTTTTCTATTTTCAAGGTATGTGATGCCTATATTAAAAAATGAAGTGCGTTCAACACAAAGGCAGTGCCTCCGGGTGGTTTGCTACTGGGGGATGGTTTGTTTCGGTTTGTCTTTGCAGGATGCGGTCGGCTTCGGCCAGACGCCCGAGTCGGATTTGTTGACGGTGGCTGAGTCTTCGAACTATACCGCGACGAGTCGGTTCGAAGATGTGGCTGCGTTCATCGATCGGTGCGATCGCGAGGCGAATCATATCCAGCGAATCGACATCGGTGAAACGGTTGAGGGGCGACCCATCATTGCGGCGGTGGTCGGCAATCCTTTGCCAGTTGTGGCGCCAACGATCCGTTCCGAGGGCAGTATCGTCGCCGACGACAAGCGAATTGTTTGTTTGTTGCTGGGCAATATCCACTCGGGCGAATGCGCGGGCAAAGAAGCCTTATTGATGTTGTTGAGGGAATTGGCTCGGTCGCCTGATTCGCCATGGTTGAAGGAACTTGTGATAATTTTCGTTCCCAATTACAACGCGGACGGCAACGAACGGATCGGTTCGGGACAATACCATCGGCCGGGCCAAATGGGACCCGATGCGGGGATGGGCCTTCGCGAAAACGCTCAACAGTTGGACTTGAATCGCGACTTCATCAAGATGGAGGCTCCGGAGACTCGGGCCTTGGTGAAGTTGATGAACCAATACGACGTCGATGTTGTGATCGACATGCACACGACCAATGGCTCGAAGCATCGATACGATTTGACGTACGACTTCCCACATCATCCCGCCGTATTCCCTGATATTCGACAATACTTGGTCAGTGAACTGTTGCCGACCGTGACTCAGCGAATGTCGGCTCAAGGGATTGAGACTTTTTATTACGGCAATTTTGATCGACAGCAAACGGAGTGGCGTTCTTTCGGCTATGAGGGGCGGTACTCGACGGAGCACGCTGGTTTAAGCAATCGGATTGGAATTTTGTCCGAGGCTTACTCTTATGTCAGTTACGAGCGTCGGATTAACGCGTCGCGAGAGTTTGTTCGGAATTGCTTGAATTACATCGGCGAGAGTCCCGAGCGCGTTCGTCAAATTCGCACTCAAGCGGTGGCGTGGGGCAATGGATCTTTTGAAAAGAACGAGCCGTTGGCGATGAGCGCCACGTTGGAAGCCTTCCCCGAGAAAGTTGTGGTGAAAGGTTATCGGAACGAAGCTTCGGAGGACTTCACCGTCGGCTGGTTCGCCAATTTTCGTCCGGCTGAACGAGCGGTCATTCCCTTGGCCTATGTGATTCCCCAAGAATTCAGCCAAGCGATGGATCGGTTGGTGATGCATGGCATACAGGTCCAACAGCTGACCGCTCCATTGCGGACTGAAGTCTTGATCGATCGTTGTGTGAAGATCACTCGACCGGATCGTCCGTTTCAAGGCCATCGGACGACTCAAGTGGAATCGACACGGCGCAGTGAAGTTCGCGAGTTGCCCGCCAAGAGTTATCTCGTACCTGCCAACCAGCCCCTGGCGAGGTTGTTAGCTACATTGTTGGAGCCCAACTCGTCGGACAGTCTGTATACGTGGAACTTTTTTTCGGATCAAGTCAGCGAGGGCCAAGACCTTCCCGTGCTGCGGATCGACGAACGTGTGGAATGGCAGACGGTTCCCGTCAAACGGATCGAGCCCAGCGAGTTGTTGACGCTGGCGAAAATCGATGGTCCTGTCGGACAGATCGACTTGCAGTCTGCGGTGGTGACGAACCCACAATGGTTGGACGACGAACACTACTTGCTGACTTGGAATTCGCGGCGGCAGAAAGTGAACGTCGCCACTGGAGCGATGATGCCCATCGATGACGCTTTGCCCAGTCATCGAGCTCTGGATGTTTTTCGGAGGTTTCTGCAGGAGCAGCAGGCAGCGGCGTCCCAGCCTGATCGGGCCGACTTGCCAGAAATTAAACTCCAGGAGGATCAGTTGATCTATGCCCCGGATCGGTCGGCTGTTTTGTTGTTGCATGCGGATGATATTTACTACCGGTCCGAGGGCGTAGAACAGGTCCGTCGCTTGACTCGCGATGGAACGGTCAAGCAGTTGATTCATTTCTCTCCGGATAAATCGTGGGTTTCATTTGTCAATGCGGAACACAACTTGTGTGTGGTGTCGGTGGAATCGGGTGAACCTCGAGTCTTGACCACCGACGGGTCGCCGAACGTGTTGAATGGATTATTGGATTGGGTGTATCAAGAGGAGTTGTATGGGCGTGGCAACTTCAAAGGATATTGGTGGAATCCGCAGTCGACTCAAATTGCGTTTCTCCGGTTGGATCAAACAGCTGTCCCGCGATTCATCGTCGTCGATCAGTTGCCGCTTTATAACGGACTAGAGACGTTGCCATATCCGAAGGCCGGGGATCCCAACGCGACCGTCAGTGTCGGAATGGTGACGTTGGATGGCCAGCCACAGTGGGCGGAATTTGCGGAACCGGCCAGCGAGGTGGTGATCTCCGATGTCGCGTGGAACACAGACGGCAGTGCGGTCTACTTTCAGCTGCAAAATCGCCAACAAACATGGCTGGACTTGTGCCGATTCACGCCGGCTGGGGAGATGTCGGTGATCTTTCGGGACCAAACCAGCAGTTGGATTGAATCCCCCGGGGCTCCGTATTGGTTGGCGGACGGGAGTTTTCTCTGGCTGAGTCCTCGAAGCGGGTGGCGACAGATCTTTCATCATACGAAAGATGGCCTAGTGAACGCGGTCACCGAACCCGGCGTGGAAGTGCAACAGATTTTGGGTGTTTCTCCGGCAGGTGACCAAGTGTTCTTCTCGGCGTATCACCCATCCCCGACCGAACTGCATGTCCATCGCGTGACGCTGTCGGGCGGGATGTTGCATCGTTTGACGTCACTGGGGGCGTCGCATAAGGTGACGTTTAATGGTTCGCACACTTACTTCATTGACGAGTACAGTTCGGTCACCATGCCGAAGCGAATCGAGTTGCGAAACAGCGATGGCAAGCGAATTCGCGTTTTAGAAACCAGAAACGATGATCGGCTGAGTTACTTGAAATCGAATCCACCGGAGCTTATCAAAGTTCCGACGAGCGATGGCGGAAGTCTGGATGCCTATTTGATCCGACCGGCTGATTTTGATTCCAAAAAGAAATATCCGGTTCTGTTCCATGTCTACTCCGGACCACAAGCTCCGCGAGTCAAAAACGAATTTGGCGGGAAAACCTACTTGTGGCATCAATATTTGGCCCAACAAGGAATCTGTGTGTGGATCTGCGATAACCGCAGTGCCACGCGGGGGGCCTCGCGGTTGGCCTGGCCGATCCATCGAAATTTGGGTCAGAACGAACTGTCGGACATTCTCGAGGGCTACAATTGGCTGAAAGATCAACCGTGGGTTGATGAGAAGCAAGTTGGGATCTGGGGTTGGAGTTACGGTGGCTACATGACGGCTTATGCCCTCACGCACAGCAAGGTGTTCAAGGCTGGCATTTCGGGCGCTCCAGTCACCGATTGGCGGAACTACGATTCGATCTACACCGAGCGTTACATGGGGCTGCCGAGCGACAATCCCGATGGATACCGACGTTCTTCGGTTGTCGAGGCGGCCGCTAATTTGAGTGGCGACTTGCTGCTAATTCACGGCGGGATAGACGACAATGTCCACATCAACAATTCGATGCA
>JAUXWY010000493.1 GCA_030681235.1 Pirellulaceae bacterium
TTGCCACCATTGGAAGACGTGAACAGGTACTGACCATTTGGACTAAATCGGACCACGGCGCGAAGCCCGAAATCAAAGCGACGTTCTTCTCGAGCTTGTTTCAAGTCCCAGATCACAATTTCAGAGGCTTGGTCCCACGAACCAGTCGCGATTCGGCCGTTTACCAAGTCAAAGCTTGCAGAACGTACATCCGGTTGTGCCCCCAAGAAGCGCAAGGGCTCGGAACCTGTAACGTCATAGAGATAAACACCAACGCTATCGCTACAAAGACCCCAGCGTCGATCCGCACTCACTTCGATCAATCTAAGCCCAGGCGGTACGGGCCAGTTCCGAGGGCCCACCAAGCGACCGGAACTGAGACTCCAATGTTGGCAACCTCCACCTTGCAATAACATCAAGTCACTGCCTTGCACCGCGAGGACTCCGGAATGGTCCAGTGGGCCAATGGGTATGCTTCCAACGGGGCGCCCTTGAATCGCGTCATAAATCTCGAGCCCGTGTTCACCGTTGACGAACAGCCAACGGCCGCAACTGGATAACACGCAATGCGATCGTTGCTTCGCCGTCACTTGAGCCGGTTCAAGGAACGAAGTGACCAATTGATTTTCGATTCGCCACGTATCGAACGAACCTTGAATCGAGTTACTGAGCACAAGCGAGCTGCCGGATTCGTCTTCGCCGAAAGCGATTCCCGTATCTCGCGGCAATTGGAGCAGTGAAGTCTGCGTTTCAAACTCGAAGATCTCGCGCGAACCACCCCAGAGGCCGGCGACTAACAGGTATTGTCCCGTCCGATCGAACTGCACATTGTGCATTTGCCCGCTGACACGAAATGTCTTGGCTTGATAACGAGTGGGCAGATGCCATACGGTGATTACGCGATCCGAATACAGGCCAGCGGCCAGAAAGTCTCCCTGAGGATGCCAAGCCAACGTTTGTCCCATTTGACCCAGGTTCGGGCCCGGCAACTCGATGATCGGGCCGTTGGGATCCGTACTGACAATCAACAATCGATGTTTGCTAACGATTGCCAATCGGGATCCATCCGGTGAAAACAACATGGGCATGCTGGGGCGAGGAATCCATGGAAATCTCATTGCGCGTTGTTCCCGAATGTTGTGTACAAACAAGCCCGACGCATCGTATCCGGCAATGAAATTGGAATCTTCCGAAAAGACAGTCCACTGAACATCATCGCCAATGGTGCGTTGGTTCGCCGCATCATCGAGCCAATGCAGCACCGATTGGTCGTGGTTGACCAGCAGATATCGGCCGTCCGGACTAATCACAACCGAGTTCGCTTGGCCGGGAGGGATGTGCCGGAGCACGGTTTGTTCGGGGGACTGGATGACGTTCATCGCGCCATCGGTTTGCATGAGCGCCATTCGTTGGAATCTCCGATCGGCCGACATAAACGATTGGTTGCCCGTGGGCGATGAGGTGAGCGGTACCTTTTGGACATCGATCAAGGGCAGGGCGGCGATGGCCGCATTGCGCAGATGGAATTGACGCTCGGGAGTCGCACCCACAATGGGCAGAAGTTGTTGCGCTTTTTGTACGTTCTCCAAAGACCGGTAACGTTGCCCGATTTGTCGCGACGACTGGATGGCCTGGGCTTCCGACAGCAGATTCTCCCATAACTGCTCACGCGAACTTTGTAAGGCGCGAGATTCTTGGAGCTTCGCCGCATCGGATTTTTCCAACATCTCTTGCAACGTCGCTCGACTCCACAAGCTGACGATCAACAAGGTGCAGAGAGTAAGACCGACGGCGGTGAGCAAGGACGCAACAGCCACGTTTCTTTTGGCCCATCGCACCAAACGCATCCAACCACCAACGCGTCTCGCGGCAATCGGGCGCCCTTGCAAAAAGAGGCCCAAATCGACCGCCAAGGCGGCCATCGAACCATACCGATTGTCTGGCTCCTTTCGCAGGCACTTTTCACAGATCGTTCTTAAATCAGCTGGGATCTTCGAGGCCAACGATGGTGGCTCATGTTCCAAGACACACTGGACGGTTTCCCACGGTGTAGCTCGCTGGAAGGGTGGTGTGCCCGATAAGATCTCGTACAGGATCGAGCCCAGCGAGTAGATGTCCGTCGCCGGACGCACGACGTCGCCTCGGGCCTGCTCCGGTGACATGTAACACGGAGTCCCCAAAACATCGCCTTTAAGAGTCAGTGCCGTTTGGCCGACCTCGGCTGGATGCAATGATTTGGCGAGTCCAAAGTCGGTGATTTTGGGTTCGTAGTCACCAATACGACCCGTGCGAGCAACCTCGCTCCCTCGGTTGGCACTCGCGGAAAGCGTTGCGATCGCGGGCGAGGAATCTTCAGCTGCGTCCGACCGAAGGGCCAGCAACAGATTCCCGGGCTTCAAATCGCGATGCACAATGCCCGCCTGATGTGCGGCATGAACGGCCCAGGCAATTTGGCGAATGAACTGAGCGGCCTCACGCGGTGGAAGCCGGTGGCTTCGGAGAAACTCTTCCAGCGTTCCGCCCGCGACATACTCCATGACAATAAACGGTTGACCGTCGACTTCGCCGATGTCATCGACTTGGACGATGTTCGGGTGTCGCAAAGCGGCCGCTGCGCGAGCCTCGGCGCGAAAGCGTTGACGTTGTTCCTTGGACGCCAATTCGCCACCCAGCAACAGCTTGATGGCAACCAGCCGCCCGAGCTGGAGTTCTTTGGCCAAGAGAACGACCCCCATGCCACCACGTCCCAAAATCCGGAGAACCTCGAAGCCCGTTATCGCCGGCAAAACGTCGTCGTCAAACGCTTTTGATTGAACGCGTATCGTGTTGTCTTGAGGAAGGAGCGACGGATGCGTTGAACGACTTGGACCGCTACTTTGAAACGCGCGGTGCAACATGATCTGTTGCTTCAACTCATCGGCTTGAGTCGGATATTGTGCGAGAATATTGTCTTGAGCCAGCGGATCGTCGCGGAGTTCGCGTTCCAAGAATTCGGCAAATATCAGATCGACAAACGTTTCGTCGGTCGTGCTCAAGTTTTGTTCGATCGCAAACTGTTGAGCCGTCAGTGACTCTCCCTGGGCCAACCGAGCGCGAAACTCACGTAGCCAACGAAGGGGATCGGAATCTGCATTTGGCGATTTCATAGGAGTGACGGTTCATTCCGTTTGCAGATCCAAGGCTTCGGTCACTCGCTCCAAGGCTCGCGAGAATTGCATCCGTCGTGATTGAGCGGTCCCACCCAGCCGTTTGGCAATGTCGTCCCAGGACAGGCCTTCGCGGCGCAGTTCCGCCATGGCGAGTTCTTCCTCCGACATCTGATGGCGTGCTTGATCCAACAACTCGCGAAACGACGCAACCTGACTCGGTGTATCTTCACGGTTTGGTGCTGCCAGAAAAACCTGACTGTCGGCGTCCCGGCGCGAACCATCTCGTTTGTCGCTCAAGAGCTTGCGAGCGCTGCTGGCGATCTTGTTTCGAGTCATCGTGACCAACAACCGCACGAGATCTTGCGGTTCGTTGAGATCGAATTGTCCATCGACCGCTCGCAGAAAGAAACTGGCAAAGACCGACTGGGAATAATCGACCGACTCGTACAATCGCGACATACGCGTATCGGACAGCTTCATCCGCACTTGTCGACGTACCAAGGGCTCGTATTGACGCAGCAGTTCCTCGGCAGCGGTCGAATCGCCTCGGCGGATTCGTTCGATGAATGTTGAAAAATCTTGATCGTTCATAAGACGACGCTCCGTTGGTTCTAACGATCCGCACCACGGATTGTAATCGAAATAGGCACCGCTTGTCGATCATTGAACGGCTGGGACAGTCGAGGTTTTTTGGTAAGTTTACGGAAAGCGGACGTATTGTTATGCTTTTAACCTGTAAGCCGATGCGCAGTTCAGTTGCGAGCGATGGTAGCAAACTTCTTGTTATATTAGCGAGCAGTCCACACCGAAACACGAAAACCAATTTGTAAGGCCAAACATGATGCAACCGTTTCCGTTCAGTGACGAGGATTGGACCCGTGAACGACTCGATGAACGAACCACCTCGCCGAAGTGCCAGGCACTCCATTGCAATCATGAAAAACGACTGGGAGTATCGCAATGGCGAATCTAGCAAGTGAACCTTTGGACGATCCGGCGAAACGCGAGTATTTGCTGCCGTGTCTCTGTTCGGCCACGATTCTGATGGTGTTGCATTGGTTGTCGGCAGCCTTAGCGGGAAGCCTGTGGTTCGACTACCCCGGTATGGACCGCGACGGCAGAGACATTCTCGCGATCTTGTTGCTTGTAATAATCGGCTTTCAAGTCGCTTTGTGGTTTGCTAATGCCGAATATCTCGTGATCTGTCGCCGACTCGGAGTGAAACATAAGTGGATGTGGCTATGGGTGTTCTTGTTCTTGAGTGGCCTGTGGTTTGTTCCGTCACGGGTTGTCGAAGACGGTTCTTGGCCGCTTGAGGGCGATAGTTTTCTTGCAATGCTTGATGGTACAATTAGACCCGCTGTTGTACTGCTGTTGCTTTTTCTAACTTGTCATTTACCAGTCCTTTTTTGGTTTATGCCACCAGTGTTTCTTGAGAGGCTATGCCACGCAAGACCTATGGGGAAGCTATGGCGTGCGGAGCTACGTTTTACAATTCGGTCGATGATTTTCATGTCGACAATTGTATCGCTGGTCGTCGCAGCCGAAGTTCAATTGACTTTATTCAGTTACTGGGCATCTGCGTGGGTTTTTGTTGCATGTTTTCTCTTTTCGGTTCTTGTTAAGCTCACAGCGATGGAACAATCGAGCGCCTGGAAGGCCAATACCATTCAGCTTGCCTTTTGGATTTGCACCGGGATTCTCTTCTATTTCATGCGGAACATTTGGAACGATCTACACCCGTTATTTCAATCGTTATTGGGGATGGAGACGGTTGATGCGTTGCCAGTTCTGTTTATCGGATACTATTTTGGCCGACTTGTGATTGTTTTGGTCTACTTTCTGGATAGGTTCCCGGCGAATTTTAGTAGCGAGTTTTTCGCTGTCCAAGTTTCTCGGCGAGTATTTTCTGGACTACCTGCGATTGCATTGCTCTTGCTGATTTTGGTTGGCACGCAAGTTTCGTGGCACGTGTTTTCCAGTCGTTATCACCCGTCAGTGTTGATCCTCATGAAGGAGAAACGATGGGAGAAGGCGATGGTGGTAGCTCGGCTAATGCAGCTTCATCGTTCTGTACAGCCCGATGAATTGGACAAAAAGTACCGAGCCAGTACTGCTGGTCGATGTTTCCTTACCCAGGGTGGGCACTTTGCCTTGATCGTTACTAAAGCAATTTCACGTGACCCACGTTGGCGTCTGCTTGTATCCCAAACCGATGTTGCAGCCCTCGATACGTATTGGGTTCATGACTATCCGCAAGATAACCCGGAATTCTTTGAGTGGCCCCACTCTAGTCCCCTTATTGATCTTGATGAAATTCACCCCGGTGTTAGAGATTGGAGTGTCGTTGTCGAAAAACAAGCGAGTTCAACGCTGCACCTCCACGGAGGTCGTTGGTCCGGCGAGATGGTCGAGGCCGTTCTTTCGGCAGGAATTCGAACAGTATATTTACATGAGCCGGGATTTGATCAATCGTTTGCTTCAGATCATTTTCTGAAATTCGGTGAGGTAGTCGTCGTCTGTGAGTCCTTTGACCCGGTCATCGAACAACCAAATTTGTACGTCGCTATGATTCGTAATGGGGTCACAGTTTGGCTGCCGAATCATGATGTCGAGTCTGTAAGACAGCAGATTCGTCAAGTGCCAGAGTTGCATGGCCGCGTTCTTGCGTCAACGTCTGACAGGCGACTTGTGACATTAAGTCCAGAAGTTGAAGCTTCGACTGGACAGTAGATAGATTCAACGGGCTGTCGATTTCCCGCCTCGAATTATTCCGTTTTTGGTGCCGGAGCTTCCGTCGCGTAGCGGGCTTTTAGACGTTCGAGCGATTGTTGTAGTTGAATGCTGAGGCTTTGATCGTAGTTGCCGGACATCATGCGGTAGAACAGTGTGTTGGGCAAAGTGCCGGTGGCGGTCCATTGGACTTTGGAGATGCTGTTTCGGTTGGCAAATAAACTTGTGTCGGCCCTCCGGGCCTTTTCAAAAGCCGAGTAACAAACCGGGGCCTGGCGACCCCGGCAGAGGCTGTTTCGGCCCTCCGGGCCTGTGCCTGTCCCCGTGGGCCTTTTGCTTGTCCCCGTGGGCCTGTGTCTGTCCCTGTACCGCGCTCGTTGACGACTCGTGTTTGAATGGGCCTACTATTCAGCCGCTTTTGCAATTTAAGATTCGGCAGCTAGCCATAGGTGTCGTTCGGTGCATTTTCTCTTGTTTGTCGCGACTCATATATCGACATTTTCTGCAGCAACAAACCAACTGTCCCATTCGAATAATAAAATTTCTCCCTGAAGTTCGTGGCCCGCTAATGGAAACTTCTTGCCCGTTAGAGGTTGTTAGGTGGCATTAGTGGCGTTGCCGAGTCCATTGAGCGGTAAAACAACAAAACAACAAAACAACAAAACAACAAAACAACAAAACAACAAAACAACAAAACAAGGTCGCCGGTACAATTGAGCCAGTTACCACAATCCCACGTGATGTGTGGGTCAATCATTTTTTCAATTGCTAACTTGGAGACGTTGTACGATGATCGTTGATTCACGAAAAGTTCTTCCCCGTGATTTTCGGCTACAGCATGGGCATACCAGAGCGTCTGCTATTAGCCCAAGGACTGCCAGCATTCTCGTGTGTTCTTTCTTCGCTGACGCGGTCTGTTTTTTTGGACTATTAGTTGCCGTCGTTAGCCGGATGTTTGGCGAAGAGAGTGGAAATACAGTATTGCCGAAGGTCGTGGGTTTAACTCAATTCAACAAGAACTATCGGTTGCTGGCCTCGCTTCCGGTCTGTTTCATTACAGCGTGCATCCAGGTTGATTTTGCAACGGCTCAAGATAAGCGCGCCGTTAGCGAGATTCGAATTCCCGAGCTTGACCAGACGAAGATCGTTCGGTCACGGGCTTCTGAGTTAAGCCTAGCTGCTGGTGAAGAGACCTCGGTAGAGTTATCCATTATTAATCAAACTTCTAATGCAATTCACTTTGATAAGGTGAAGACGAGCTGCAATTGCAGTCGCCCCGAGGTGACAAAGACGGTGTTTGAGCCGAATGTGTTGACGAAAACTCGTTTGGTCTGGCGGCCGGCTGCCAACGCCAGTGGTATTGCGTCGACAACCATCACGTTTTTTCACGAAGGGGCGTTAGTGCTCGATTTGATTGTTTACGCCAAGTTGGACGGCATGTTGCTTTTGGAGTCACAAGGTATAGGGGAGCGCCAAACGGATGGTTTTGTCGTTTGGGGGATGCCGATAACTTGTACCGAACCGTTGTTGCTTGGACAGCTTGATGTGCAGTTGAGTACTAGTATGGAGGGGTTTGTAGCCGAAGTTTTAGCGGCGTCTAATCTGCCGGAAGATGTTTTGCATCCTGGACTGAAACGCGGCGTGGTCAAGTTCTCAGCCCCTCGGGTGTTGCTTGAAGAGAAGGGAGATGTGTTTGGAGAGTTCAAGTTGCTCGCGAGGACGTCTAATGTTGTTATAGAGCGGCGAACCGTATTTTCTTCGCGCCCGTTGTTAAAAATATCGCCTGCGATGGTTGTGTTTCGTGATGACGAGGAAGATTCTGATCGGGTTGTCGCAACCGTCATGGCACAGTTGGATCGCGCCTATTTTCCACCTGAACGGACAACGGAGATTAAGTTTGAGGCCTTCATGAATGGTCACGCTGTGCATGTTGAATCCAAACATCTTGGAAACAGTGTCTATCGATTCAAGTTGCATGCTTTGCGGAAGGAGGTGAAAGTCGACGAAGAGTACGAATTCGTTTTCGGTGCCGGTATTGATGCTCGGCACGCAAAATTTGCTGGTGTTGCATACAGGGAATAGTCGGGGCTCCGATTTTATTTGGTGAAAGGGTTTGATGATGAATTTATTGACCGGGTTGATGTTTTTGACAGTGTTTTTTACTCAAGATCCGGGGGGAGGGGATCCACCACCGCCTCCCGTACCGCCGCCAGATTGCTGGAAACCAGTTGGCAGTGTTCATTGTGCCGATGAAAGTGATTTCAACGACGGAACTCCTGTGACTCACGCGAATTGTAACTGGAATCCAGATGCTTCAAATTTTGAGGGATGCGTAGTAGTTACAGAAGAAGTGCTTGTCCGTTGTCCGAACGACTATGCGGAAGTCTACGCCGATGATCCGTTTGTATATGAAGGATTTGAGCAAGTCACGGATGGAACTGGAAAGTCGACGCAAGGCACGAACCAAAAAAAATGCTACATTCGGTACGGTTGCGTCTGTATGCGGGTTGACTTGGAGCTTTACCCACAACACACGAACGGAGTCTGCTGGACGTCCACCGAATTGTTTGGTTCGGAGCCACATGAGCATTATTTCTACCGCACACAACCAGTTCCTGTTGGAATTACCTGTGTAGTCGTACCCGAATGATGAGTACGAATTCGTTTTCGGTGCCAGTATTGATGCTCGGCATGCAAAATTTGCGGGTGTTGCCTATAGGGAATAGCTGGGGCCCCGATTTGACTTAACGAAAGGGTTTGACGATGCATTTATTGACCGGGTTGATGTTCTTGACAGTGTTTCTTACTCAAGAACCGGGGGGCGGGATGCCAGAACCGCCGCCGCCGCCGCCAGATTGCTGGAAACCAGTTGGCAGTGTTCATTGTGCCGATGATAGTGATTTCAATGACGGAACGCCGAGGACCCGCCCGAATTGTCACTGGAATCCAGATCATTCTAATTTTGAGGGATGCGTGCCACTTCCAGAAGAAATGATTATTCGTTGTCCGAACGACTATGCGGAAATCTATGCCGATGATCCGTTTGTAAATGAAGGACTTGAGCAAGTCACAGATGGAACTGGAAAGTCGACGCAAGGCTCGAACCAAAAAAAATGCTACATTCGGTACGGTTGCGTCTGTGAACCGGTTAACTTGGAGCTTTACCCACAATTCACGAATGGAGTCTGCTGGACATCCAGTGAATTATTTGGTTCGGAGCCGCATGATCACTATTTCTACCGCACACAACCAGTTCCTGTTGGAATTACGTGTGTAGTCGTACCGCCTGGAGTCTGACTAGGCAACGGTTGGGAAGTGAGCGGCAGAGCGTCAGCTTCGCGCCGCCCACCTTTCTACAAGCCACGCCTATAACGAAAGCCGCGTTGAAATGATTCGCTGCATGAGTGGCGATTCCTTCGAAGTTCATTTATGAGGTGCCGTATGCGAATATTAATGTTGCGAATCAAAGAATATTGGGTAAATCGCTTGATCATTGCGTCATTTACATTTACATCGTTGTTTGTTTACATCGTTGCGTCTAACGGTCAAACCAACGAAGGATCAATGAGCCGTTCGCAGAGTTCGGATGAGAAACGGCTAGATCCGACGATTTCAAGCTTGATGGGCGTGTCTGTCGGTTACGCAGAAGCGCTGGATCGTATTGATGTTCTGGTGCGTTCCAGGACTTCTTTTGATAGTGTGGGGAAAAAATTTGATGTAGGTTTGTCGGGGTTAACGCGTGATACGGAGGCTTTCTATCGGCTTACATTGGACTTCCAATCGAAACGCGGGCAATGGATTGACGAAAAGTCTGTAAAACAAGTCTTTTTCCCTTCAGAGAACCTAGCGGAACCACAAAATTCTGATCAACGCTATTTTGCTGCAGGAGGTGTTGATCATGCTCTCAATGCCTATTTAGTTATTTCGAGCGATGGGGCTGCCGCCGGGCCGATATCTGAACTTCGAGACTCGGAACATGTGTTTTGGGGGCATTTACGTGTTAAAGATGTTCGTTCTTTGTTTGGCGGTCTCGCCGGAGGTTTGGGCCTGAGTTTTGAGGAATCCAAACGGCAGATCGGTACGGGAACTACGCAAGAAATACGTAGATCAAGACTGCCTAACGGAAACCAGTTGATGGAATACTCGACCAAAGTCACTGAACGGGGGTATGTCGACCTTCGTTATGAATTTCAAGATAAAACTGACCTGATCGTAGGGTACAGCTATACTAGCCATCCACCACTTGGTAGCGCTTCCGCTCCAATGTTACTGAACAGTATTGATCGGATCGACTGGAAGCAGATTAACGATATTTATGTTCCTATCTCAATCCGGGGAAAGAAAATGACTCAGTTTAGTGTCGGTGGTAAGAATGACGGGGGACTTGAGTCGTTCGTACACACGCTGCATTGGTTTTCCGTGAATGAGGAGGTTGCCCCCGAAGTATTTTTGCCCCATGAAGTTTTGCGGGACGAAATCCGATGCCGCGAACTATTGGATCCGAAGCTGACAGGCAGTGATAAAACTTTCTCGGCAAAGAAAGTGGGCACGCCTGACTAGATCGTAGTGAGCGGTTACAGATTATTCGATTGATGCCGGAGCTTCCGTCGCGTAGCCGGCATGTAAGCGTTCGAGCGATTGGTGGAGTTCAATGCTGTGTCTTTGATCGTAGTTGCCGGACATCATGCGGTAGAACAGTGTGTTGGGCAAAGTGCCGGTGGCGGTCCATTGGACTTTTGATGTGGTCGGTGTGGTTGGAGTCGCAGTAAGAGTGCCACGCATGGGTGGAAAAATTGGGGAAATGAATTCGTAGTCGACCGTGCCGGCAGTGGCGTCCGCTCCGAGAAGCCGCAATTGTGCCGCGCCACCACGCGGGTCGGTCCATTGCAAGAGTGGGCCGGTTTCGTCCGCGACCAAGCTGACATCCGAGGCCGTCTGGCCGACGAAGGGCGACCATTGAGTCCAGTTTTCTAGGACTGCAAATTGCCGGTATACTTCGTCCGCAGGGGCCGCGATATCGCTCTCGGCTTGGGATTGATAGTTGAGTTTTGCCCCCCAAATCATCGTGATCAACATGCCCGAGATGATCAGCACAAACACCAGGATAATGGTCCATATTGTTTTCATCGAGCGGGTTACCTGGAGCTGCTGTTTCGGTTGGCAAATAAACTTGTGTCGGCCCTCCGGGCCTTTTCAAAAGCCGAGTAACAAACCGGGGCCTAGCGACCCCGGCAAAGGTTGTTTCGGCCCTCCGGGCCTGTACTTGCCACCTGTCGGCCATTCAGTTAGTTGTATGCGACACTAGCCCGGATTGGCAACCGCTGATCGCAGGGTGATGCGACAACACGAGCCGGTCGGTGGTTCGACCGTGGCCCACGATTGATGGACAATCCCCGATTCGAAGCCCGGTAGCTTCGTGTCGTCCGTTAGCAACCGCGATTCACCCGGCGGGATCAACCAACTTTCAATTCGGCAATCAAGTTCCTTTTGGCCATATTCGATTCGATAATAGTGCCGAGACGGGTCGTGATACCACGTCGCCTTGTCTGGCTCCAACCAACCATCGCCCAATCCCGCGCAGCGAATCCGCAACAGCAACTGATACCAATCCCACACCGCGTGATCCCAGTCGGCAAAGCTCGGCAGGCGACTGGCTGTGAACGCCTCAGGATCTGACGGCAACCGAGCCTCCGCCCAATCATGATGCGGGTATTCGTGTTGCCGGCCACGATCCACGGACTCGCGGAGCCCTGGATCGCCGAAATCCGTAAAGAAGCAGAACGCCGAACCGACGGCGCCTTCTTCGCCCATGAACAGTTGCGGGATTGTCGGCGAAAGCAATAACAAACCAACGGCCGCTTTTTGCAAGTTGATATTGGTCAACCGGTGGATGCGATGCCCATGCGGATGATTGCCGACACTATCGTGCGTCTGCAGCGAGACGACCAAGTGGGTGTGGACTTTTCCGTTCGTCGTCGCGGGCTCGACGCGAGCATATTCGCGAGCTTGACTGCCTTGATAAACAAAGCCACGCTCGAGTGCGATCAAGACATCGCCGCCGCCGCGATAGTCGCGATTGGTGAGTTTCACATGCGGTGCTGCGTGCGAATACACGGCGTGCATGAAACAATCGGCCCATTGGGCGGAATACGAATTCACCAACTGCGGATCAAAGACGTTCGTCTCGGCGATCAAGTGAATCGGGCGGCGAGCTTCTGATTCCCAGGCGCGAACGACCCTTGCCACTTCTGCGGTGATGTTTGGGCTGGACCCATCAAATAAATAATGAATCGCGTCCAGACGCAAGCCATCAAAGTGATAGTCTTGTAGCCATTGACGCACGTTATCCAAGATCCAAGCACGGACTGGCTGACAGCGGCGGCCTGAATAGTTGAACGCCTCGCCCCACGGGGTTTGAGTTTTTGAAGTGAAGTACGGCGCGAACTCGCGGAGATAATTGCCCTCGGGCCCCAAATGGTTGTAGACCACATCCAAGAATACGGCCAAGCCCTGTCGATGACATTCGTTGATCAGTTCTTTAAGTTCCGCCGGCGTTCCATAAGCGGCTTTGGGCGCATACAAATGCACGCCATCGTAGCCCCAATTCCAGCGGCCTGGTGTCTCGGCCACAGGCAGCAACTCGATCGCCGTCACGCCAAGTTCGCGCAGGCGAGGCAGTTGCGATACGAGCTCGTGATAGGTTCCACTGGCTGTGGCACAACCTACATGCAGTTCATAAATCACCAAGTCGCGCGCAGTGACTCCGTTCCAATCTTGATCTGTCCAAGTGAACGGCGAATGGTCCACCAACTGGGACGGCCCGTGAACACCAAACGGTTGAAATCGGCTGCGCGGGTCGGGACGAGCGTCGCGATGATTCAAGCGATAAAGATAAAAGCCGATGTCGCCAATGTCCGGAACAACCGCCGCGAAGTACTCGGGTGACGTGGCTCTCGTGACTTGAGCCGTATTCGTATCGTCGGCCAACGTCGTCGGTGCCAGCGGAACGATCGTTCCTCCCGCAACCGACCAGTGTGCTTGGTGGGAACGCTTGGCAAACGTCGCCGCCATGGACTTGGGGAAGAGGATCAGGTCGACTGATTGGCAACGCGGCGCCCACACTTTGAAGCCGACTGAATTTGACGCAAGAAACGTCGTGCCAACGGGCAACTGTTCCAAAGAAGTAGTCGATGGACAAGGACCGAGAATGGTTTGCTGAACTTCGTGATTCACAAGCGGTTGCTTCGTTCCTGGGCCGACGAAAAATAGAAGCCGTTCACAGCCCAAACGCGGGCCGCCGCAAATTTGGCGGTTAGCACAGTTTTCAACGCCCAGTTGGAATTCGCCAAATCTGCTCTGGCCACGCGGTTAACCAACTTTGTTTCGCTCGTGAACGGCTACGGAAAATACATGGCAAGTTGGCTCGCCATCCGGATCTGCGGTCAGGATATCGAAGTGACTCGCAAGTCGTCGATCACTTCTACCAATTCGAAAGCGTATCGAATGGACTCGAGCACCAGTTGCTTGTGGTAATAAGAGTCCAAGATTCCATTAAGAACAATCCGGGGGCCCAACGCATCCACGGTGATTTGGCGCATGTCCGAGTAAGCCGCCACTGCCAGAATCTCGCGAAATTCTCGCGCGATGTGATCCACCAATCGTTCGGTTTCGAACGTTTGGCTCTCCGAGATGGCCACAGACGAGTTGGTAAAGGGTGAAGTTAGAAGTTCGGTATTCATGGTGTTCCCTCCGTGTGTGGTTGCCGTGAACCGAGGTCATCCATGACGCGGCTTGCCATGAACGACCGTTTGATTGTTGACCATATCCGGCCGTTTGTCAACAAAACATTGGCTTTTTAAGAGCAAACTATTGTATCTGCTAGCACTGTTTTGGTCCCGGGATGTTCGGTGCCCAGTGCTACGCGGCGAAAACGCACGAAGTTCAAGAATTCACTCGGGCTTGGTGTCGAGCAGAAACGGCTTGTTGGTTTGGGCAGCCGGGCCGATTAGGGCAACGAGTTCGTGATGGTCCAATTCTTCTTTTTCCACGAGTGCTCGAGTGATCGCTTCCAGTTTTTCCCGCTCGCTTTCCAGCAGTTTGTCGGCTTGTTCGCTCGCGCTTCGCAGGATTTTAGTGATTTCGTCATCAATAACCTCGAGCGTATGCTCGCTGAACTGTCGAGCTTGGTGCATTTCGCGGCCCAAGAAAGGATCGTCATCCGACAGTTTGAAGCTTACTGGGCCCAAGCGTTCGCTCATGCCCCAGGCCGTGACCATGCGTCTGGCCAAGGAAGTTGCTTGTTCCAGGTCTTGTTGGGCTCCGGCGGACATCTCTTTATAGATGATTTTTTCAGCCGACCGTCCGGCGAGCATCACGACCAGCAGTTGTTCCATCTCGGATCGCGAGTAATCCAATCGATCTTCGGCGGGGGACATAAACGTTTGGCCGAGCGAACGACCGCGCGGAATGACCGTCACTTTCGAGACGGGGTTGGCTTTAGGTAACAACCACGCAGCTAATGTATGTCCGGCCTCATGGTAGGCCGTCTTTTCTTTGTTCTCTGGATTGAGGACTTCTTCGCGTCGCGGACCCATGCGAACTCGATCGAGGGCGTAGGAAAACGATCGCTTGTTGACCGTGGAAAAACCTTCGCGCGCGGCGTGCAGCGCGGCCTCGTTGACCAAATTTTTGATATCGGCACCGGTCATGCCAGCAGTTGCGGAAGCCAAGTCTCGGAGATCGACATCTTCGCCCAAAGGAACTTTCCGCACGTGCACTTTGAAGATGGCCAAGCGGCCATCGCGGGTCGGGCGGTTGACGGTAATGTGGCGATCAAATCGACCGGGTCGGAGCAGGGCGGGATCCAGTACATCGGGGCGATTGGTCGCCGCAATGACGATGACCGAGTCGCCACCGCCGAAACCATCCATTTCGCTGAGGATTTGATTGAGCGTTTGTTCGCGTTCGTCGTGGCCACCGCCCAAACCGGCACCCCGTTGACGTCCGACCGCATCTATTTCGTCGATGAAGATGATGCTTGGTGCTGTATCTTTGGCGTTCTGAAACAGGTCGCGCACACGACTGGCGCCGACACCCACGAACATTTGGATAAACTCGGAGCCGTTGACGCTATAAAACGGAGCGTTGGCTTCACCAGCCACGGCTTTTGCGAGCAGCGTTTTGCCAGTTCCGGGAGCCCCGTTGAGCAAGACACCTTTCGGGACGTTGCCGCCCAGTCGTTGATATTTCTCGGGCGACTTCAAGAAATCGACGATCTCTTCGAGTTCGGCTTTCACGCCATCGGCACCGGCAACATCGCCAAACGTGGTGACTTTGTCGTCGGCTTCGAATTTTTTGGCTGTGCTTTTGGAGAAGCTGTTGAGGAAGCTTCCGCCGCCAAACATTTGGCTCTGGGTTCGGCGCAACATGAACCACATCAAGACGATCATCAACACCGTGATTCCCAGGATGAACACGGTTTGTAACCAACCGGAGTCGGTGGGCTTTTCGTTCACCAAACGCACGCCACGCTCGTTCAAGAGGCGGTTCAGTTCGCCATCACGCAGGTCGCTGGTGTCTAGCGTTACGCGGAGATAGAGTTCCAGCGGCTTGTCATTCAAGCCGATGGGTTGCCGCCATTTTTCAGCTTCCGATTTGGGCTCGGCGGGAGCTGCGACTCGGCAGAAGGCTTGCAATGAAAGTCCCGATCTTTTCACTTCAACGATGTTCGAGGGAACGGTTTGCTCGACGCCATCGGGCCCCTTCCCCAGCGAATTCGTTACCTGTTGGCCGTCTTTGTCGAGGATCGGGTTGCCGTTGTAGTCGACGCCATCCAAGAGCTTTCGAAAGTAAGTGTAGCTAACCTCCGAGTGAGGCACGGGCATCAGCACGGAACTGAAGAACCAAGCCAAGATCGCGATCAACGCCAGAATCATCAGCAACGTCGTCGGGCTGGTGGGTGGTCGCTTTTCGGTTCGTTGCTCGGGGCCCTGGCCGGACCTGGATTTTTTTCCGGCGGTTGAGTCCGGCGAAGGGTCATTTCCTTTGAGTGGAGAATTCGGCCCGTCCGACGGTGGATCTTGATTTGGCTTATTGATCACAAAACAATTCTTCAAACACAACAAGTGACGAAACTGCCCGGAACACAAGCCCCGGAACACAAGCATTGCGGTGTGTACCAGAAAACTTGGCGGCAACCCCAAAGCGGTCGGCCCTGGGGAGCCCTGTATTGTAACGCGGCTCCGGATTTTCTGCGACGGTCCTTCCGTTGGCTACCCGGCTACCGAGCCCGTGTCCAATCGGAAGATTCGTATTTTTCTGTCGCCAAGCGACCAACCGCAATCTGGTCCTCGGGCGTCACGGTCAGCGGACCGTTGCCGGAGACTCTCCACCCTTTCTTCAATTGCTGCCGCCACTGGCTCCACAGTTCGTCCGCCGCATCGCTGCAACCGCAGGCTAGGTTCGCGACAAATTGTCCATGCGGCCGTTGTTGCCGATACTCAGGTTGACGGGGAGGGGTCCGTAAACAGCCCGCCAACAGCCGCAAGTCGAAGTCGACCAAAAGAGTGCCGTGATACAATAGGTGGTCGCGAACCACCCGCAGACTGTTGCCCGAGCATTTTTGACCGTCGACCGTCAAGTCGCAGATTCCTTGGACTTGGATTTTGGTTTTTGGCGTTAGTACTTGAGCTGCCCGTTGCATTTGCTCCATCACTGTTTGATGGGCCGCATGAAGATCGCGAAGTTCAGGCCGCAGGCTCAGGTCCAGAACGACCGAATACATCCAACAGCCGGGGCCCGTCACAATGGCAGCCCCGCCACTGTGCCGGCGGAAAACAGGAATATGGTGCTCGGCGCAAAATCTCGTGTCGACCTCGTTGTCAAACTTCGAACCTCGGCCGATGACGACCGCATGGGTCTGCGGTCGCCAAATCCGTAGCGTTTCCGTTCCGCCCCGCCGTTCGACAGCCCGTCCGAGCAACCATTCGTCGAACGCCAGGTTCTCGGAGAAACGCGGGGAGATATATTCCGAAAATTCCAATTGTTCCGTTCCCTAGCAAAATCACCAATTCGCCGAAACTTTCGGCCATTGGGCGAGGCCAAGGCTGTCGAGGCAGCCCAACCGTCCCCAAGTGACCAGACATTATTTGCGAATTCTAAGTCCTTGGCCAGCCGAGGTTTTCGGGGGCTTGCCGTTAAATCCTACCAAGAATCCATTTGCAAACCGACCGTTTATAGGACAAACTTGAGTAGTCCTTCGAATAATTTCGAAATCGGTCGTAATTCTCGGCGGTTGAATGATCGCGGGAAAGTCCTGTTGGAGTTAAAACATGCGAACATCGGTTCCTGGAATCCGTCGAGTTGGGGTCACTATCGCCACCTGTTTGTTTGGATGGGTTGTCCTCCAAGCATCGGCAGCGGCTCAGATTTGTGCCCCATCATGGGCGCCCACCACTCAGCCGACGAGGTCTTTTCGCTTGACGCCGCAAACCGTGGTTGAACCGCAAGAGGTGACCGTGTTCAAAGAGGTCGAAGAGACCTCGGTTCAGAAACGGCAAGTCACCGAACTGAAGCCGGTGGTGCGAACGGAGACTCGCGAGCGCCGCAGCACGGTCCTGAAGCCGGTCGTCGAGACCGAAATGAAGACGGAGCGTTATTCGGTATTCGAGCCAGTGACCGAAACCTCTTACGAAACTCGGCAACGTCAGGTTACCGAATACGTCGAGGAGACTCTCTATCGCGACGAACAGATCATGGTTCCCAAGGTAATCCAACAGACGCAGTATCAAGATCGGCAAACCGTTGTTCGTCGCCCGGTCACGGAAACCCAGTACCGACAAACTCCGGTCACTTCGTATGTGCCGGTGACTCAGTATCGTCCCCAACTGGTCGATCAAGGTGTGGTTGTCAACCAATTGGTGACTCAGCCCGGATACGATCGGAATAGATTGCAGTATTTGCCTCGTACGACCTACACGGACCCGGTAACGCAACAACAAGTCTATCGCCGCCCGGGATTGTATTGGACCAATCAGGGTCAACCCGCTTCCGCATCGCTGGTGCCGACCTATGTTCCGAATTATCAAGTTCAGCAGGTCCAGCAAACGGCGATCGTACCACAAACCACGATGCAGACCGAAGCGGTTCAAGTCACTCGGTACGTCGATGAAGTGGTCACAGAAAAAGTTCCCGTGACGACTCAGATGGTGCAGAATGAGGTTGTGACCAACCGGGTGCCCTACACAGTTCGCACACCGGTCACCAAGATGGTCGAGGAAACCGTTCCTGTGCAACGAACGGTCCAGCAAGAACGCGTGGTCGAACGTCAAGTCCCAGTGCAACGCACCGTGATGCAACGCGTGGAAACGGTCGAGCCGTATGATGTTCAGATTCGTGAGATGGTCCCCGAAACTCGCACCGAAGAAGTTCCCGTGACACGGCGAAGCCTGATGCCCTCCAAGGAACTGCGCAACGTTCCCAGGACCATGTGGGTTCGCGAAGAGCTCGATCTTTGGGGAAATCCAGTTCCAGGCACGGCCACTGCGGTCGGTGGATCGATGTACCGCGAGGCGACACCGTCGACGACAGCAACTGGCCAGTCAGTCGACAACCAAACCCTAAGCCAATCGACCGGTGTCGAAGGCTCGACATTGGCGAAGTCCTCGACCATCGGCCAATCGCCAGTGGGTGGCTCGGTGGCGGACCAAGCCCCAGTCATGCGATCGCTGAAGCCCTATTTGGGCGATACTCCAGAACTAAGACTGCGGCCTTCTCCGGCCCAGTTGCATCCCCTGCGATCAGGTAGCACAACCGGCGCAACGGGCGAAGACTCAAGTTCTACTCCGGCTAAGGAAAGTGGTCGGATTTCTACCTGAGGGCGTTTGGGTTGATATTTAGCAAATTGGATCTTGTTCGCACATTCGAACCGGCTGACAATTTCAGGCGGTTTTTTCGTTGGCGTGCGACGATTTAACCCGCAGGTTTCTGGCGAATGAGTTGAATCGTATATTTTGGGGTGTAGAATAGGGGGGCTTGTTTGGGGGCCCCCGCCGGTTTTCATTTTGGAGTCTGTTGCACATGGTTTGTTGCAGTTTGTTGCACACAGTTCGTCGCAGTTTTTTGATTGTTGCATTTGGTTGTTTAGGTTTGTCCGGAACGACCGCCAGTGCTCACACCGAAATCAAGAATATGTTTGAGAAGGAAAATCCGCATTTGAAGGTCACTTGCAATGCTTGCCACGTGCAAGGCAAGGGCAAGGAAGTTCGCAACGAGTTCGGCGAAGCAATTCATTCCAAAGTTGCCGATCAAGGATTCAGCAAAGCATTCAAAGAGATCAAGGACAAGGACGAGAAGAAGAAGTTCATGGAAGAGACCATTTTGCCGGCTGTGAAGAAATCTGTGGCGGAAGTGGTCGACAAGGAGTGCAATAAAGCCGGCGAGAAATGGGCGGACCTGATCAAGAACGCCACCCTGCCAGGAGTAACTCCCAAGAAGGACTGATCGGACAGATCCCGCCGATCCGCTACCGCATTTGGGCCCGTGCCTTTGCGTCTTCTGCGCGTTGGATGTAGGTTTGGTCCCGGGTCCCTTCGAACGCACGTTGGTAGGTGACGCTCATCGCGACATGATTGAAGGGGTCGTTGGGTTCCAACTCAACGGCCTTTTCACCATGAGCCACAGATTTTTCAAAGTCTTGCAAGTTGTAATAAACAACGGCCAGTGCCAAATGAGCACGCACGAAGTTGGGGTCTTTGGCTAAGATGGCTGCGCATTTCTCGGCCGCCTCGGCGTAGCGTTTCTCGGTCCGCAGCTGTTCGGCTTCGTTTTCCCAGGTCAGGATTTCTTTGTCCATCGTTCTTTAATTCCATCGTAAAAAGGATTGCTTGAAGTTCAGGCACTCACCTGCCAGCATCAAATGGTTGGCAGTTCGACCACGCACCGCCCGCTGTGGCGATTCTCGATCAAAGCGAACACTCGGTCGGGCACTTGATCCAGGCCAATGGTTTGCGTTTCTTGCAAGACTTGCGAGGGCAGCCAGTCACTCGCCAACCGCTGCCACATGACCGTCTTTTCGGGCTGCGAGTAACGAGTGCAGTCAATACCGTACAGGATGACGCCCCGCAAGATAAAGGGGTAGACCGACAAAATCAAATCCGTGCCGCCAGCCATTCCGCACGCAGCCACACAACCGGCGTCGGCCGTCGAGCGAACCAAGGTATTCAGTCCGGTGCCGCCGACCGTGTCGATGCCACCTGCCCAACGCATCGAGAGCAGGGATCGAGTCGTGTTGTCCTCGAAGTCAGCTCGCAGGAGAACGTTTTCCGCACCCAAACCCAAGAGTCGCGATTCTTGCAAAATTTTGCTGGTGACCGCGGTCACTCGCTGCCCAAGTCTTTTTGCCAAAATCTCGATCGCCAACGAACCAACGCCCCCTGAAGCGCCGGTCACGAGCAGCGGATACTCGCGGTTCAAGCTCCGGTGTTCGATCAAGGCTTGGATCGACCATGCGGCCGTGATTCCCGCAGTTCCCAAGCCACAGGCCTGAGCGGGCGTCATCCCGGGCGGGAGCGGCAGTAGCCAATCGTGGGGGACCCAAGCCAATTGCCGCCATCCGCCATCCTGGGTCGTGCCAAAGGATTCGTCGCTGATCATCACGGGAGTGCCGATCGCCCATCGAGTCGACTTCGAGGCCACCACCGTTCCTGCAGCGTCGATCCCAGGCACCAAAGGTAACTTCCGAGCCACACCGGGATGGGCGACTGCTGCCAAGGCGTCTTTGTAATTGATCGAAGAATGCGAGATCGCGACCAAGACTTGTCCGTCCGGAACTTGGTCCGGAGTCGGGACCGGCAATTCTAGCACGCGTTGCTGAACGATCGCTTCGGGATCGTTGCGATCTGTATTGACTTCAAAGCTGACCGAAACTTGGGGTATCTGACTCATGCGACTTTGAGAGTGTTTCTAAAATATGGGGGTAAGTGCGGTTACATTTCTTATTTCTTCTAGCTGTGTGCGTCAGAACATGGAGTTTATTTGGGCAAACCACCGTCTGGAAGTGACAGCATCGAATAGAAAGATATCAGAGTTTCTGCTACGATTCGATGGTGGCAGAAGTTTCCAAGGACGAAGAGATGCGATCAATCCAACGAGCCAACAACCGGCGAATGCTATCGGCATTTGTCGCAGCATGTGTCTGCTTTCCTTTTTTCTTGCCCAATGCCGCTTTGGCGAAATGGCAAGTGCTGCAGCGCCCGCGTCTACTCGATCGCCTGCGTCCGCCCCAACCGCCGCAGGATGGTCCGGTGCCGCCACAGGAAGCGCGCCCGCGTTTGTTCCAACCCGGCGGTCTGTTGGGCGAACGTCCGAACTCGGACCAGCCGCTTGGTGATCGTTTGTCGAACTTGGTTGACGCCGTTGAGAAACGCATCGAGATGGGGCAACGGATCGCGGGGATGTTTGGCGGTGCACCATCCGCTCAAATCGTCACTTCCGAGGCCGTCATTGGCCAGACGTACAATGTGGGTCATGTGGTTTATCGGCTGACTCCGGAAGACTCACTTCGATGGCAAGCTCGGGCGATTTTCGTTAGCGATCCCGAAAATCGCGTGCTGTACCCCAGCATCATGCCGACGTTTTTGCAGCGACTCGGTAGCCAGTTTACGGACAAACCAACGGACCCGCCGCGCGATATCGATATCTGGTTTGTCTTTGTCGGTCGCCAACCGATCAACCTTACGATCCACGCGGCTCAAGATCATCGGCTGACGATTGAACCCGCCAACGTGGGGCGAGTTCGTCAGAATTCGATGATGCAAACTTGGTGGCAGCAATTCGAATTGATGTTGAAAGAACAAGTGGCGGCCAGCGACTATCCGCCGCTGGCTCAAGCCTACTTGGAGACGATGATCCAACAGCGTATGGGTTTGGCCAACAGCGGTATCTTGCCTCCGAAAGCCGAGGCCAAGATCAACCCTTTGACCGAGACGTGGAATCTGCTGACATCGGCTGAATCGTTGCAAGTTGACAATCTGAAAGCCATGATGCGCGATCGTTCCTTGCAACTGGAACCAGCCAATCAGCCATTGCCCGCCAACATTGCGTGGCAACCGCATCAGTTCACGCAAGTCGATCCTGCCGTGGTCATCGAACCGATTGCCATGTGCGTGCCACACGAGTGTTTTTATTTGCGGTTCGGAAATTGGGGGAATCAAGTTTGGCTCAAGCAGTTGCTGGATGAACATGGCGGCGACTTGGGGCGAATGGTCCGGTTGCGTGGCTATCAATCGTTGGTCGGTGATCTGTTTCGCGATCAATTGGCGATGGAGTCCAGTCAATTGGATGATTTGTTGGGCGGAACTTTGATTCAAGATGTTGCCGTGATTGGCTTGGATACGTTTTTGTCGGAGGGAGCCGCGGCGGGCCTTGTGTTGCACTCGCGAAATGGCTTGCTGTTGGCTAGTCTGGCCGGTAAACGCAAAGACTACGCTGCTAAGAATGCGAACTGGGGCGTGACGCTCAACGAAATCCCGATCGGCGACACGACGTCCACGATCTTGCAATCGCCGGATGGCCGAGTCCGATCGATCTTGGTAAGCGCCGGCGAGTTTCACCTGGTCACTACTTCATACGTGTTGGCGCAACGTTTTCTGCAGGCTGCTGCAGGTCAGGCCTCGTTGGGTCAATCGGCCGAATTCCGTCAAGCGCGGACGCAGATGCCGTTGACTCGCGACGATACGATTTTTGCCTATCTGTCGACGGCATTTTTAGAAAATATGTTGTCGCCCCAATATCAGATCGAACTGCGGCGCCGGCAACGCAGCATTACCGAGATTCAAATGCTGCAAATGGCAACTTGGTCGGCGGCCGCTCATCAGGCGCCCGTACCTGGTGGCTTTGCCGATTGGGAGCAAGTGCCATTGGACCTGCGGATTCAAGGACTCAAGGAATCAGGCTTTCTGCCTAACAACTTCAACCGCCGATCAGATGCGTCCCAGGTCGGCTTGTTGGCGGTTCCAAAAATGAAATCGAACGAGAGCCCGCCGAACGAAATCGGTGCGCCCAAATCGAGCGATTCTAGTGCACCGGATGCGGTGTCCAAAGAGAAAAGCGGAGCCAATTTATTGAACTCGGTAGTGGGCAGCTTCTTCGGCAATCGCCGAATCGACAACTCGAACGACGGTTCCGCGGTACAACCAGCGAGTGGATCGGCGACCGGTGAGTCGCAACCCGGCGAAATTTTGCCTCCGCCTAAAAATCAACCTGCCACAGCCCGCGTCGCGCCGCCCAAGGTGTTGTGGAAGGACCTGCCGGTCGGCGAATACCTTTACGGCGACACGCTGCGCGGCGTGCGAGGTTGGATGATTCCCGTGGCCGACATGAAAGTCGATCGCGTGACGGTCGAGGAAAGCCAATGGTACCAAGAACGAGCGAAATATTTTGAAGCAGAGTGGCGTCAGACGGATCCGCTGATGATTGGTGTCAAACGATTTGCGATGAAAGGTGCCCGCGAACGTGTGGTGTTTGATGCCCGAGTGGCTCCGTTTGCCAGCCAACGGTACGGGTGGTTGATGGATCGGATTGGTCCGCCGTTGACGGTTCGCCCGGCCGCGAACCCCGACGATGTGATTCGCTTGGAGTTGAGCATGGCGCCATCATCCTTCTTGCAGAACATTCCAGCTCACCTTTTGTTTGCGGCTGTTCAACGGGATGCCCAGCAGTTGCAAAACCTTGACCCGTCCGAGTGGTGGACGACGCTCAAGTTGTTGAAGTCGACCCCAGGGTATATCGCCACATGGCCAGCGTCGGGTTTGCTCAATATGTTCCCGATGTTGGCAAGTAAGCCGGACGCGCAGGGATTTAATCGTTCGCAGGCATTGGGGATTTGGCGGCTCCAACAGGATGGGTTTAGTGCCGTGGCCGCCGACCGTGAACGATTAGAACGTCTCAAGCCGTATTTGCAGATGGTCGAATCCGAAACGCCGGCTCAAGCCCGCTTGGAGATCGGCGATTTGGCTCAATCGCAGTTGGAAGGGTGGGTCAACACCTTGTGGCGTCAGCGATCGTGGCAAGCGTCGTTAGCGAACACCCGCCTGTTGCATCTCTTGATGCAGCATTTTCATTTGGAGCCCGGAACTGCCAGACAACGGGCCCAGTCATTGCTCAATGCCGAGCTGGTTTGTTCATTGGATGGGAATTACTTGCTGTGGGGCCCGCAAGGGCCGGTCGGAGACATGGCGCCGGAGGCTTCCTGGACAGCTCCGGCTCGGACGCCGCCTATGGAAGAAGACCGCAACTTCGAAGCCTTGCCGGCACTGCCACCTCCGCCGCCTCAGCCAGTCGCGTTTGCGGGCCTGCATCCGTTTTCGTATTACTGGATCAGCGATCGTTGGCCAGCGGATACTCGAGTAGCCGCCCAAGCGTGGGGCACCGAGACGTCACCGTTGTTGAGTTGGTTTCGCGGAGCCATGGTCGAAGTGAACCAAGAAGATTCCAGGTTTTTGTTGCATGGTTACCTGGATATCAATCGCAAAGAGAAAGACACGGCGGCATTGCCCGGCATCGAACTGTTTAAAGGCTTCTCGTGGAAGTAGGACAGTCGTAGAGCCAGTTCTCCGAAACGACTCGCGATTTCTATTGTGACGTTGAGCAAAACACACGAGAACCAGTTCGGAGAACGGGTTCTTCGATCTGCTATGGAAAGAAATTGAATGCAACTGCCCGAGTCCTTGTTGAGTGATGTCTCCGAATTGGCTCGTGAGGCGGGTCGGTTTCTGCTGGCGCGTCGCGCCGGGATCACGATCGCCGAAAAAGATGGGGCGCACAACTTGGTGACACAGGCCGATTTGGAATGCGAACAGTTGGTCTGTGATCGCTTGGCCATGCTGCTGCCTAACTCGCAGTTTTTGCGCGAGGAGGGTGGAGCCGCCGGAGATCCAACCTCATTGGCGCTGTGGGTGATCGATCCACTGGATGGGACCAATAATTACGTTCATGGCATCCCCCAGTTCTGCGTTTCAATCGGTTTGGCTTTGGGTGGTGAATTGGCGTTGGGGGTCGTGTACGATCCCAATCGCGATGAACTGTTTACGGCCCAGCGCGGGCGTGGAGCCCAACTGAACGGCCAAGCGATTCGCGTCTCGGACCGACCCGACCTGCAGCATAGTGTGATCGGCACCGGGTTCTATTACGACCGTGGCGACTTGGTCAAACGCACCTTGGCCGCGATCGGTCGCTTGTTTGATGAACCGATTCGTGGTGTTCGTCGTTTTGGCAGCGCGGCTTTGGATTTATGTTGGGTTGCGTGTGGACGTTACGATGGTTACTTCGAATATCGCTTGGGACCGTGGGACTATGCCGCCGGCGCTGTGATCGTGCGCGAGGCCGGCGGGCAATGCAGCGATCGTGAAGGAAAATCACTCGAAGTCCTCACCGGCAATGTCATCGCTTCCAGTCCACAAATTCATGCCGATTTGGTGCGAATTGTGAAGTGGCAGTCGTTGTAGGCGAGCCCCTTGGCTTAGAAGTCGTCCTCAATTGGAATGATCAACCCCTCGTTGCCGTCTTTGGACAAACAGGCAACAAATCCCGCCACTTTGCTAAAGTCGAGGTTATTTGTTCTTCTTGTTTCCATTGTCCGCACATGGGTCTTACAAATTCGTTTGGCGACGACCCGTAGTTATTCGGAATGAACAGTTCGGTATGCCGAGCTTTGAACGATCCGTCGGGTAAGAACTTGATTCGGAGCTTCACAAGTCCCATTGAAGCTTCTGCGGTGCCTGTCCACGTACCAACAAGTCGCGAGACCGCCGATGTCGAATCCACTAGTAAGTACGTGGTATCGACCCACTGAAGGTTACCTTTTTCAGGCGAGAATTGTGCCGAGGCCGTCGTTAGACTTGTGGCCGTCGCCGCCAGGATAAGGGCGGCAATGGTTCTGCCGAATTGGGAGAGCATACGTTTCATCGTTGGGTTCCTGTAAATCAGAGTGAGGTAAATATGCCGGGTTGGCACCATCAATACGCACTTGCCGAGTCGTGTGACAGGAAAATCTACGACCGTTTCGAAGTTGCATCATGGAGATTCCCGATGGGTCGTTTGGCGAAGCCCGTGGTGGCTGAAGCCGCGGACCATTCTTTTCGCCACACATCAACAAACAAGACGCCGACCTTTGTTCAAGGCGGCGTCTCGTGCGGTTGTCGTTCTTGTCGATCGCGTTGAATCAACTTCCGTATCGTTTAGTAGCCGTAGTCTTCCTCGATTTGGCGGATTTGTCCTTGGCCTGGGGTTTTAGACAGGATCGCGATGATCCCGGCGTCTTCGCTATAGTCCAGGATCAAGGTGTTGCCTTCGACTTTGAACGGGATGTAAGTCGATTCTTCTTCGGTTTCGAACACGATCTTGCGACCACGCAGTTTCCAAGTCCCTTGCTCTGAAATTTGGTTGCTCACGCGGCCGTTGCGGATATTGATCTGGGATTGGTAGGTACCGTTTGGCAGAATTTCAACTTTGCATTCCATCTGCACGCCTTCCACGTTGCCCGAACCGTACCAAGTCCCAACCACAGGTGCTGGTGCTGGACCATGCCGTTCCGGTTGCGGATTGGGGCCTGGTCCGTTCGGATTGACTGGACCGTTAGGATCAAACCCCGAGGGGCGTGGGGGAATTGGCCCTGGGCCGTTGGGGCCGACCGGGCCGTTGGGGCCTACTGGACCGTTGGGCCCAACGTTTGGATGGACACGTTGCATGACCATGTCCCCGACGTTGGGTATGATGCCTTTCAACACGAGTTTATCGTCGCTCAATTCGATTTCTGTACGCTCGACCGATTGGTCGGCTTCATTAGTGAGGACCAATTCGCGTCCTTCAATTTTCCACTGGCCGCCGAATTGGGTAACGGTTGGTTCGGCGGGCCTGTTGTTCGACCCTGGAGCGGTTTCGACCACGAGCCGAGCCTTGTAGAGTCCGTCCGGGAAGATCATCATTTGGAACAGCATGCGTTGTTGCGGGCCTTGGGCGCCGTATTGCCAGGCACCTACGATCGGCGAAACAACGGCAGGCATTTGGCCAGCTGGTCCGGGGACGTTTTCCGCTGGCTTGGGAGCACTTTTGAGGGCCGAAAGTTGGGCCGAAGCCGGTGCGGCTGCCAAAGTAGCGGCCACAGCGGCCAGCGTTAGGGTTGTGATGGTCTGGCAGATTTGGTTCAGGAAAAGTTTCACGTCTGGGTTCCTTTTGAATGTCTGTGTGGAGTGGATTTGTCGGTCTGACACCAACCATACAGACGGGCTCGAACCCTGTGACAGCCTCGATGCAACTATTTCAAAGAATCCAATCGATACCGGAGCGTTATTGCCGCGCCCATCGCTTCATTCAAATGGTAATGCTGGCCAAATATCACGCGGCTGCTAACCCAATCCCCGTACCACATTCGATCGTCGTGGCGGTAAATCGAAATCTCACCCGGCAATTGGTTGGCGTTCCAAAACCGATAGTCGTAGCTAATCTCGCGACGATATCGTTCATCTTCCCACGAATTGTAGAAATCCTGCGGCAGCATTGCTTTCGTCAATTCCATTCGGGAATTGGTGTTAAATCGCGACCGGAAAAGCAGCGAGAGCCAGCGGTCACTTTCAGCGATCCGACTTCCGGGAGCGCTCGACGGATCTAGTTCGGATCTGCCTTTCCGCACGAGGTAGGAAGCTTGGCTGGCAATGCTCTGATTTATTTGCCTCATAGATTGCTCCGAATCACCGCCCAATAGTGGCTGTCCCTGAGCCAAGAGATCCTTGAGTAACCGGAGAGCCGAGTCGCTCGAATGATCGGCCAGCGACCGCAAGAACGTGTTTTGAACCGAGTCCAGCTTGAGCAAGCCCGCGATCGGGCGAAGATCGAGCAATAGCTGCGTTCGGATTTCTAGTACCATCCTCGCCGTCTCTCCATCACCAATCTCCAATGCCACACACGCTGCTTTGCCCAACGCAACGAGATTCGTCTTGACGTTTTCCAGGTCCTGAACGGTTGCGGTCGAACCGGTCAATGGTTCCGCAGCGATTGTCCGGTTCAACTCCTGCAACTTTTCGCGAAACGATTCTGCCGAAGCCTTCAACATCGCGACGGTTTCGTCAGGAAGCACTAGGGGTGAGTTTTCCTGTCCGCACGTAACAAACGAATGTTGCAGCCATACGTTCGAATCGGGTTCGGCACCCGGTAGCTTCGGAACGCGGAACGGAGGAAGTTCACGTGCCTGGAGCAATTCAGGTAGCGTCGACGGCAAGACCCATACTCGCAACGTTGGCAGACCGACGATTGCGGCCAAGAAAACCACGACCACAAACACAGGAAATACCCAGTCCAAGTTCGCCCGCCAGAAGACCAAATTTGTCTTGGTCAGCCACCAAGACAAAGGCACCGCGAACCAAACTAAACTCAAGGAAACCCAGACAGCCAACAGGCCGGCATTGTCGATTTGAACGGAAATAACGAGCGAATAAATGAACACACTGAAAAACACTGCGAAAGCGGCCATTGGCCAGTTCCGAAATGTTTGCCCTGCCAACAGGCTGACAACACTCAATGCGTGGGCAGCCAACAAAAACAACACCAACTCGCTATAGACGGGTGGAAATCGATACAGCCTTCCGGCGCCAATCTCTAACCCGATGATGCTGAAACACACCCCAATCAAAATGCCGTGGCCGACCAGAACCATCAGAAAACGACTCAGCCAATACTTGGTGGGAGAAATGCCGCGTTCGGCGAAGAACGTTTCGCTTTCCCCGGCTCGCTCTCCTGTAAAACTCCACAAGGCACCCGAGCTGAAGAAAACTGCCATCAATAACACGCCCAGGGGTAGCAAAACTCGCACGGCTGGCGAATTCGCCTGGCCACCCAAACCAAACGCAGCCAGACCCACCGGGAGCAACAGCCAAGTCAGCCACGTTCGTCGTAACGAGAGCCAGGCCAATACTTTAAACGACGATGGCCGCGACCAAGTAGTCGCCCATGTTCGGTCCAGTGATCGAACCGAAGATGTCGCAGCGGTATTGAGAGAAGTACGCCAAGCCCAGTCTGTAAAGTGGCCTGAGTACCATCGCCAGCGATACATCAACGCAGCAACAACCGCGCAAAGTACAGAAATGGCAACGGTCCAAAACAACCAGTGAGTGGTTGGTACATATCGCTCTGGAAAACGGAATTCCTGAGTCGCAAAAAATCCAATTTGCCAACCGATGATCGCCACGAACAAAACAGAAACAGTCAGAATGACTCCTTGTGCCTGATGGCGAACCGCTAAGATACAAATCATGGACAACGGGAAACAGAGGAAAAACTGAGAGTAAAAATAGAAACTGGCGATTGCGGATATCAACTGCACATCCCTAGACACTTCCGTTTCAGGAGTCCGAATTGCCTCCAATCGTGGTAATCGTAGTAGTGTCGCGTCCATCAGAGGGATCAAGAGCCAGGCAATACCCAAGCACAAAATCGACCCAGCCAAAACGCAAAACGATTTGACCAATAGCGTGTGCCACCAACGCACGGGGAGACCTGTGGACCAAGCAAACGCCGGGTCATTCCGATCATTTACAAAACTAGCGACCCACGCTCCTATCAGAAACATCAACGGAGCAAGTATCGCGAGGAACGTGAGGTATGCCTTGGTTTGGTGGTAAACGATACTGGGGTTTTCGTTTTTGTTTAAATCCGACGACAATGCCAACCAAACGCTCAAGGTCCCGATAGTCAGCGTCAATACAACCGTCGCTAACAGCCACCACCGCAGCAACATCCACTCTCGCCAGAGCAAGTGCTGGATCGGCTTCCACGAGATCCAACGGAGCGAAGTTGATTCCCGCAACCCGCGCTCGGAGGCCGGAGTCAATTGCTGCTCGGCCGATGTTTCGGATAATGCGACGCTCATTTTTGCCACTCTCTTCCGGCGTTGGTTTGCCTAATACGTCAGTGCACTTCACTGCAATATTGTCATGTCTGCCAACCGATCAATTAAACTGGTACGGCGTTTCCCGCAGGTTCTTGGCTACGTGCCCAAGAAGCATGTTCGCACTTGGGGTCCACGTAGGCGTGGTACAGGTCTTCCAAGCTGGGACGACGGACTTGGATGTCCAATAAGTTGGTGTCCGTCGCAAATTGGGGCGTGTTGGCGTCCGTCCAATCTCGCACGACACACTCCCATTGCCGACCGGTGCGAGTGGAAGACAGCACCGTAACCGATGCGGGCATGTGGATCGGCAACAGAATGTCTTGCTGAGCAAAGCTGATTACCGAACACGCCGCTTTCAAGTCCTCTAGCGGTGACGCGACTTGCAACTTGCCACCGTGAATGATCGCGACCCAGTCCGCGACTCGTTCAACTTCATGAATCTGATGACTGCTCAACAGCACGGTTTTACCACCCGCCGCTCGGTCCACCATGCTCTCTAAAAAGGAGCGCCGTACCGCCGGGTCCAGGCCAGAGGTCGGTTCGTCCATGATCAACAACTCGGGGTCAAAAGCCAATGCGCAGGATAAAGCGACCTTGGCTTTCATGCCTTTGGACAAGTCCCGGATTTTGGTTTTGGGAGGCAGGTCGAATTCTTTGGCCAATTGCACAAAACGTTCGGCATAACCCTCGGGATAAAATCCTGAAGCAAACCATCCCACTTGTTGCACGGTCATCCAAGGGTACATCCCCGGTTGGTCCGCTACATAGCCTACTCGGCGCCGTATCTCCAATGGCTGCTTCGCCGGGTTCATGCCCAAGACTTCAATCGAGCCCGATTGCAGGCGATAGTAGCCCAGCAGACTGCGAATCAATGTGGTCTTGCCCGCGCCGTTTTCGCCCAACAGGGCGTAGACCACGCCCGGCGGGATCGACAACGAGACATTGTCCAACGCCAGTTTCCGAAAGAATTTCTTGCGAGCGTTCGTCACTTGAATGATGGGTTGCATGCTTTGCTCCTTGGATGAGTGAGGATTATTCAAGCTAGGACTTCAGGGACGACAGGTACCGTCGCACCACCGATTCAAAACTCTCGCGTAACTCGGCCGGTTCCAAACCCGCCTGCAACGCTTCTTCCACAACCAACTCCAAACGTTCGCGAATCAAGTTCGCCCGCTGACTCACACACGAGCGTTTGGCCCCGGCACTCACATGTTGCCCCCGGCCGCGCACCGTTTCCAGGACGCCATCGCTTTGCAGGAGCTGATAGGCACGCTGAATGGTGTTGGGGTTGATCGTCAACATCTTGGCCAGGTCTCGAACTGAAGGCACTTGTTGTCCGGAGACCAAGGCCCCATTGGCTACGTTGTACTTGACTTGACGAACAATCTGTTCGTAAATCGGAATCCCATTGCTGGGATCAATCGAAATCAGCATCGCGAAACCTCCTTTCGGCTCTGAGGCTTTTTGTGTTCTGATGAAATAGTACACGTGGACGCAGGGGATGTCAAGAGGCTTTTTGAGTCGGATAAAACAGCCACTTACGGAGCAGAAACAACAGGCCCCACGGGTAGCCGTTGCCATCCGCAAGCATTTCATTGCAGAAACCGGTATCTACCGTCGTTCGAAGTTGAATTTCGAAAAGACGACATCGCGGATTTCACGAGTCTTTAGCATCTTGCTCAAGTTGCCGATGATTTCCGACTTGAGCCAAGCCTGATGGGGGTCTGTAATATTGTTCGCTGAAAGCGTTTGGGCCGAAGCCAAGATCATGTCGCGAATACGCGTCTTGTATTCTTCCAGCAGAGGCTTGAGTTTAACGGCCGTCGCCTTGGGTGCAATCGCTGCCGCTTGAAACTCGATTCGATATTGATCGACACTGTTGGGGATCGCAATCGCGACATCAAATTCCCCCAAGTCCAATTCGACGAAGTCGTGTGGATGATGACGCGCGGTACTGGTTTGTTGGTCGGCGAACAAAGCCAACGGGTCCAAGGCCGTGTCCTGCGATTTTGAACCGCAAC
Source organism: Pirellulaceae bacterium (assembly GCA_030681235.1). GTDB lineage: Bacteria > Planctomycetota > Planctomycetia > Pirellulales > Pirellulaceae > M30B19. Next base: position 31,821 of record JAUXWY010000493.1, read on the forward strand.
CCAGACCCATCAAGATCAATGCCGCCAACAATATCAGCCACCATCCTTGCGTGGCTCTCTGAAACGAAGCCGCGATTTCACCGATGGAACCGCACGAAACTAACTTGGCTGACATGGTACGACCCTCCTCATTCCCCTCGACTTGACCACACTCATTTAGGTCGCAAAATCGCCCCGCCTGCCTATGGGGTGTCTTGTAATCGGGATTTAAGTGCTCCCGCAACCCGCGATACCGATCGTAACGGTTGTGAGGTTCGAGTCGACTCCCCGAGTGACGCGATATTCCGGCGCCAGCAAACGTCTGGCAGCCGTAGTGCGGCGTAGTTCCTGTGAGCCAAGCAACAGCCCAGAACAACAAGAGCGTGATCGCACGAACCTCGCACGATCACGCTCCGCTGTTGGATCTAGTGGTAACTGACCGCTAGGTCGTCGTCTCTAGCTTAAAGTTCCGCCAAGAACCGAATCAAATCTGTCGAGGTCACAATGCCGACCAACTTTTTTCCATCGACAACGGGCAAGGCATGGAAGTTGCCCTCGCCCAGTACCCTTGCCGCATCACGGACGGTGCCATGCACTGAAACCGATACTGGATTGGCCGACATCAAGCCGGTGACGGTATAGGTGTGATCCAACAGCGCGTCCAATTGCCGACCGTCTTGATTACCAAATTCACCAAACGAAACTCGCAACAAATCCGACCAACTAACAATGCCGATCAAATCGCCGCCGCTGACAACCGGAACGTGATGAATTCCATTGTCCTCGATAAGCTGTTTGACCTTGGAAACCGGATCACCTTCATGGACACTGATCGGCGAAGTGCTCATCACTTTGCTAATGGGTTCGTTCTTCTTCATTCGAGCCTTTCTAATTCCAGGAAATGCAGTTGCTTCACAACGACTGGACATTAGTGCAATTTCAGTGCCAGCCTCGAACCACATCAGGGCCCTAGTTTTCGCAGTGAATCGGGGGTGTTTTCGGCACGCCGTTGCAGCCCTCAGACGCTCTGGACGTGCGGATTCGCTCGGCACTGTGCGATCGAAGTATTTCCAAGTGAATGACAGATCGGTGCGAACGGACGCTCGAATAATCAAGGCTGCTACTTTAGCAACAAATTCGGCAGCCAAAGACTGAGGGCCGGGACATAGGTCACGATCACCAATGTCACAAACAGTGGGAGGAGAAACGGCAACGTCCCCAACACGACGCGTTGCACCGACGCGCCAGTCACCGAACTCAACACAAACAACACGAGCCCAATGGGTGGTGTCAACAAGCCGATCACCAGATTCAGAATCATGACGACACCTAAATGCAACGGATCCACACCGTACTCGCGGGCCACAGGCAGCAGGATCGGAACCATGATTAAAAGCGCTGCGACAGGCTCCAACAGCATTCCGACGATCAACAACGTGATGTTGACCAACAGCAAGAACACGTACGGATTGTCGGTCAGATGGGTCAACAGGTATGTCACGGCTTGCGGACCTTGCTCGCGAGCGATAATCCAACCAAATAAACTAGCCGCCGCGACGATCAACATGATCGAGCCGGTCGTGGTGGCGGTTGCCTGCAACGAGGCGCGTAGTGATTGCCACGATAGGGACCGAAACATACCACCCAAGAACATGACGTAAGCCGCAGCAACTGCGGCTGCTTCCGTCGGCGTCGTGACGCCTCCTAATATACCGCCCAAAATAATCACGGGAGTCAACAAGACGGGTGCAGCCTGGTAGGCGGTAGTCGCCAATCGAGCGCCGGTCACGTCATCCGTTTCGGGCAAGGGATGTCGAGACGCATAGATCGCCACCGCCACACACAAGATTACCGTGAGCAAAAGCGCCGGCAGGATACTGGCAAAGAACAACCCGCCCACCGACACGCCCGCCGCGACCGCATAGATGATGGCCGGAATACTAGGCGGCATCATGGGACCAATCAGCGACGATGCGCCCGTTAGTCCAAGTGCAAATCCTTCGTCATAGCCTCGCTTCTTCATCGCTGGTACCAACACCGAACCCAAGCCGGCCGCGTCGGCCACCGCCGCTCCGCTCATCCAGGAAAACAACAAGCTACTGAGCACATTGACGTAACCCAAGCTGCCCGGAACCTGCTTTAGCAAACACAACAAGAACCGAAACAAACGATCCGCTAACCCACCGGCATTGCTCACGTATCCCGTCAGAATAAACAACGGCACGGCCAGCAACGGAAAGGAATCCAAACCTGCCGTCGTCCGCTGCAACGCCACGCCCAGTGTAATGTCCGGTGACCAGGAGACATAAAACAAACACGGCAACAACATGCTGAACGCCACCGGCACGCGGAGAAACAACAGGACTAGCATCGCCAGAATAAGCAGGCCCAGAGTCATGATTGGCCTGCCTTCGCCGAGTCTGTTTCTTCGTCGCTCCAACTCAACCGCACCGAGTCGTCCGTCTGCAAATGGGAGCTTGCCGAAGTCAACTGTCCGGACCATGCCGACCAAGCATGGACCAATGAATGAAAAGCCATCAGCAATAGCCCTAGACTCACCCCGCCGTACCAATAGCTCTTGGCGATTCCCAGCGCGGGCGAGCCCACCGGATGCACATACCACACAAACCGGAGACTACCCAAACACAACAGCAAACACGTCAACGCCGTCAAACCAAACACAAACAAATCGGCTCTCGCTCGCCAAAGGGGTCGCACGCGGTCCGACCACAGATCGACCGCCAAATGCTTTCGCTGGGCCATGATGTACGCCGCCGCCAAAAACGTCATCCAGATCAACGCCAAACGGCACAGCTCTTCGCTCCACGAAAACGGGGCCCGAAAGAGATACCTCGCGACGACCTGAGCGAACATCGTGCCCAGAATTCCGACCAAGATCAACACGGCCAACAGCTGCTCGACCCACATTAGACTGCGGTTCAACCGTTCCATGGTCATTGCCCTTCCGGTGGTGAGATAACGGGAGGCTCGGCGGAAGGAAACTGGTTCGCGGGCATCGCCGAGATCTCTTGATACAAATCGCTAAACGGAAATCCTGATTGGAAATGCTCGCGGCATCGAGCGCGAAACGCTGCCAAATCGACATCGGCGACGATCGTCATCGTCTGGTCGGTTCGCCACTGGGCCAATAACTCGGCCTCCTCGGCCAAGCTGTCGCGGTGGACTTCATCTCCCAATTGCATGATCGCCGTTTGTAGCGATTCTTGCTCGGCAACGCTCATTCGATTCCATGTTCGTTCGTTGATCAAGATTTGGATCGACGATTGGATATGACCGGTCAGGCTAAGATAGCCTTGGACCTCTTGGAAGCCCATGGCGCGAATCACGGCAATCGGATTCTCTTGTCCGTCGGCGATTCCTTGCTGGAGTGCCAAATACACTTCACCAAACGGAACCGGTAGTGGTCGTGCACCCAAAGCTCGGCCGGATTCCTGCCAGACCTTTGCCCCCGGCAGTCGCAAGCGGAAATCCGCCAAATCGGCCGGCGCGCGGATCGGTCGATTCGCAGTGATGTGCCGTGAACCATACGCCCAAGTATCCAGCACCCGGACACCGTATTTCAGCCGTAACTGTTCCCAATGCGGCGCCATGATCGGGCCTTTGGCGACTTCCAGCATGTGATCCAAGTCGCGGAACACGTACGCCGCGTCAAAAACGCCGATCGGAGGATGCCACATCCCCAAGAACGATGGACCGGCGATCGCCAGTTCCAATTCTCCGGCCACCAATTGTTCGAGCAGTTCCGCTTCGTTTCCCAATTGAGCGGCAGGGAAGATCGTGACCTTGAGCGGAGTGCCCGACTCTTCCAAGCGTTGCTGCAACGCCGCCGTGCCGTATCGATGCGTCGGCGAATGAACCTCGTAGACGTGCGCCAACTTCAGCGACGGCGCACTCGTGCCGGAATGTTCGGTGTCACAACCACACAGCGCAGCAACGATCCACGGAAGCAGCAGACACGGCCAAACGGAATGCTTCATCAGTGATTATTGGTCACGTGTCGCCAATGGATTACGCACCGTTCCCGCAAACACCAGTTTCATCGGGCCTTGTTGTCCGGCGCCGCGGGCCGCCATCGGCTGAGCCCAACTGAACGAAAACCCGCCGACCTTGCCCGAATTTCCTTCCGCAACATAAACCACACATTGAGCTGGCCGAGCGTTCCCGGCTTGTCCAGCCCGATTCGGCAGCATACCGGTCGTCATGACAAAATCAAATTCGCCGCCAATACCCAATCCCAATTGGACTGGGACATTCGTCGCGTACTCCGCCATCAACACCATTGTTCGCGGATCCAATACCCAACAAAACATGGTCCCAGTTTGATGATCCAAAGCAAAGATCCCTTCCACGCCATCGCTGACCATTCCAGACGCCAGCGAAACTTTGTTCCCACGTGAAGCCGAATCCAACCAAGCCGGAGTACTGGCGATTCCCGACGATTCCACAACGTTCAACAATCGATTGGAGTCCAGCACGGACGACGGCGTCTGGGCGTTCCCGCCAAACTGAGCGATTCCGTAGCCGCCCACGACACCCGTCAATACCAAACCCCAAACCGCCAACCGACTTTGCCAACGAGCCGAAAGTTCTAACTTCATCCGAGATCTCACTTCAAAAAACGTTCCAACAGGAAAATATCCAACCGCGCCGGGTGACCGTGCCAATAGAATTCTATTTCCGCAACACCAAAAATGCAAGTTATCGAGCCGGCAATGGGTGGAACCGAATGTGTCCTGGTCCACGAACGACACGAAAGGCACGAAAACGAAGAAAAGCGACGAAATTGCGAATCGACGTGATTGGTTCGAACGAGCAATCGTCGCAAATCTGTCGCTGCCCCTAATGCCTAACTCAGCTCCGATCGACGGTTTTCCAACAGATTCAGGGATGCCAACAGATTTAAGAAACTTGCGGCACGGCACATCAAGCGTATTCCAGCGTTCTATTCCTTTGCCAACCATTCCTCTGCCAATCACGCAGTCCGACCTCGACCGGAAGCAACACCGTCAGCGCTCGGCGATTAAAAATCAGTTGGCGACAAAGTGACCTTAAGTGTATACTGAGGAGGACCCGAAACGACGTCGCGAAAAGTCGTCACTTGGAGCTGAAACGAATGAAAGTTCCCCAATTCACGACGGTTCACTAGCCCGAATCGGATGGGCGACCGATGGCGGAGTCCGACGATCATCGCCAGGCCATGACTCGGATTATTGAATTACTCCAGCGACACTTTGCCAATCAACAGGTTTACGTCAGCGGCGACTTGTTGCTCTACTACGAACAAGGCAATCCGAAGAAATTTGTCGTGCCAGATGCCTTCATTGTCAAAGGGAAGTCACCGATCAACCGTTGCAGGGCCAACGATTGGTCGATGGCCATTATCAAGCCATTCCCAACGAACCGACCGGCGGGCTCTACAGTGAAGAACTGGGGATGGAACTTCGCTGCGAAAATTCGCAACTGCAGTTCTTCCATCGCGGCACAAAAGACCGGCTCTTGACCGAAGCCGAAGCGCATCAGGTGGCCCAAACAGAAATCGAACGCCTTCGCGCGGAACTGGCTGAACTTCGCGGAGAGAAATAGACTTGCCCAGTATCCCCAAACCAGCCAACCAAGCCGAAATACAAGAAAGCACAAGGAATCGCTGATTTATCAATCATCGTTTGTGTGATTCGTGGCTTTCGTGAATATGAAAACTGAGATATGAGATATGAAATTTGAGATCGGAAATTCCCTTGCCATCCATTCCTCTGCCATGATCGATCCAGGCGGCCTGCAATTCTGCACTTTCGATTTTTTTTCCGATCATGTCGTTCATGTTGACCCGACCGACAACTCGTTACACATTCCGCCAATGGGCTTGGTAGCTGAGGCCGAGGTTGAGGATGCGGGCGAGGAGTTCTTCGTATTCGATGCCGTCCGAATCGGCGGACTCGGCGAAGTCTTCTCCAAAACTCAAGTTGGGATTCGGGTTCGCTTCCAACACATAGACTTTGCCCTCCGCATTGCAGCGCAAGTCAATCCGCGCGTAGCCGCTCAAGTCCAAGGCTTTGTAAACTCGTTTGCACAGCGCAATGATCCGAGCCCGCAATTCGTCCGGCAGTTCCGCTGCACTGGTCTCGACGCCTAAGCGTTCTTGAGTCGCAGCGTCCCATTTGACTTTCGCCGTGGCGATCGTGGGCTTCTTCGGTGCCTTCGTAAATTTCATTTCCCAGATCGGCAACACTTTCAATCGCTGATTGCCCAGCATTCCGACGTAAAACTCGCGGCCGGCAATGTACTCCTCCACCAACGCATCGCTACGCAAGGTCTCGTGCAAATACGTCACTTGCCGATTCAAGCCTTCTTCATCGTGGACCAACGACGATTCGGAAATCCCCAACGACGCGTCTTCAATCACGCTTTTGACCAATAGCGGATAGTCCAGCTTCCCGCGATACCGCACTCGCTTCCCACGTGGGATCACCGTGAACCGCGGCGTCGAAATCCGATGGTAGGTCATGATCTTCTTGGCCAAGTACTTGTCGTGCGACAACATCAGGCCGCGCGGATTGCAACCTGTGTAATGTTGTTTGCACAGTTCCAAGTAACTCACGACGTGCTGGTCGTACGTTCCCACGCCGTGAAATTCTTCCAACAGATTAAAACAAACATGGGGGCGAAGTTCGGTGATGGCGTCGCGGATCTTGCTCAAGTCGTCCGAGGCTCCCACCGGAGTCGCCTCGTGCCCCATGTACCTGAGGGTTTGCACGACATCAAATTCGGTCTTCCACTCCATCATCTCGGCATCGGTCACGCCCTCCAACGTCTCGGGCGGGATCAATTCCTGATGCATCAAAACCATGATTCGCCGTTTTCTCATAAGGCCACTCGATGCAACCCGCTGTGGAGATAATTCATGGTCTGAACCGTAATAAAGATCGTGACATCACGTACCAGTCGCGATTCACTGCCCACGGCTCGCAGTTTGAGTTCGCGGCAACGATCGATCACCTCGCGGACGACCAAGGAGACCGTATATCGATTCTCGCCCGTCCAGCTGGTCACTTGCCGTTCGATCTCGGTTTTGTGCTTTCGCAAGAGCGCCGATGCTTGCTGCTCGACAAAGTCGTCCAATTTGCCTTCTTGCCGCCGGATCTCCTTGACAGACGCATCCTCGTTCTTTTCCGGAAAGAACAATCGTAGCAGGTCGCGGTCGAACGGCGAGGGCAGGTCCATCTCGTACCGAGCCCGTCGCTGTTCGTAATGTTCGCGCAGCGTGCGTTTGATTTGCTTCAGCGGCTCGATCGTTTTTCGCGAGACGACCTTGGGCTTGGCTCCCGCAATCGAGCCCATCAGTTCGTCGACGTACTCCAGTTTCTTCAACGCCGGCCATCCGCGATACTGGGCCCGCCAGCGACCACCCGGCTTGAGCCATACCGCAAAAGTTTCCGCAAAATCTTCCGCCGGATGGCTTTGGGCATACCAGGGCTCCAAATGCACGACGTAACGGCGGCTCTTGGGATGCGGGCGATAATATTCGGGATAGGGATCGCTGTAGCTGCCGAACACCTCGCGGTATCGCTTGCGACGATGTAGCCAATAAGCCGTATCCAGGGCATGCCCCGTCTCGTGCCGCAAGATCTTCATGCACCACTCGTCGGAACCGCCCTCGACCTCCAGCATCAGCTTGCGTTCCAATTGGCACAGCCGAGGATGAGCCAGATAAAACGGAACCGCGATCCCCGGTATGCCATCGGGAGCGAACCATTCGTCGCTGAGCCAAAAATGCGGTTTGAAGTCCAATCCGCGAGCCGCCATTTCCTCGTAGAGTCGCTCGATCTTGGCCACCAGCGAGGATTTTTCGAGATGCAATGGCAGATCGCACATCCGGCAATCCAGCAGTTGGTCGTCGGTCAAATGGTCCCAATCCAGCTTTTTCCCAGCCGTCCACCAAAGGTCCAGCTTGCCGTTTTCGGTAGTGCGGCGACCAGGCGAGCTTCCGTGGGTGGGTGTTTTACCCGCTGGCTTCAGGGCCGCTGCTGCACCACCGCCGGGACTAGAACTGCGGGGACCCGAACGCTTTTTCTTCGCGACGGACGCCGCCACAGTCGCGCGGCTGGCCCGCTTGGGCGACGCGCTACTAAGTTTCGGCTTCCGTTGCGATTTGGCCACGCCAGCACTCGCTCATGGTACAGGAACACAATTGAACCTCTTGACTCTAGCACGTTTTGATGAGAATTCAATTTGCCGTCCGGTAATTTGCGCGGATTGCGAAGACTCGTCGAATTGCCAATTGGCGGTTTCCCCTGAAACTCGGTCGGTTACAATAAGTCGGGGTGCTGTATGTCGCGATAACAGAAGTGAGGGAGCTTGAATAATGGTTCAAAACACAATCAACACCTCAACGGCCATATTGGTTCGTGCGTTCAATACGGGACGGGCGGAAATGAGCCCGGAACTTGCGGCCTATTTGCTGACCGTAAAACTTGATCCCGGCGACGCGGAGCGGGCGAACCAACTAGCTCAGAAAGCTCGCACTGGCACATTAACGCCCAGTGAAGAATGCGAGATTGATGAATATCGCCGAGTTGGCCGAGTTATCGAGACACTAAAGCTGCGTGCTCTAAATGCAATAAAAGCATCACGATGAATCAGGCCTTGTTGGATTTGATTTACCACCGAGCGGGTGGTTATTGCGAATACTGTCACTTATGAACCACGATCATGAAATCTGGATGCGACGGGCCTTGAGTTTAGCGGCTCAAGGACAAGGCCGAGTCGAACCGAACCCGATGGTCGGCTGCGTCTTGGTCCTCGATGGCGAAATGATCGGCCAGGGTTTTCATCGGCAATTCGGGCAAGCCCACGCCGAAGTCGAAGCCATCAACGATGCGAAAGAGCGAGGCCACGACCCACGCGGCGCGACGGCCTATGTGACCTTGGAGCCGTGCAGCCACTACGGCAAGACGCCACCTTGCTGCTTGGCTTTGATCGAAGCCCAGGTCCGTCAAGTCGTGCTGGCGACCGTCGACCCCTCTCCACATGTCGCTGGCCAAGGGATCAAACAACTGCAAGCGGCCGGGATCGAGGTGCAGGTTGGGGTGCTGGAGGCCGAAGCTCAAGTGCTGCTGGGACCATTCCTCAAGCGTCTACGCACCGGTCTACCATGGGTGATTGCCAAATGGGCGATGAGCTTGGATGGGAAGATCGCCACTCGGACGGGTCACAGCCAATGGATCAGCGGCCCACCCGCTCGTGCCTTTGTCCATCAACTGCGTGGCCGGATGGATGGGATCATGGTCGGCATTGGCACGGCGCTGGCAGATGATCCGGCGCTCACGGCTCGTGTGGAAAACGGCAAGACGCCGGCCCGTGTTGCGACGAGGATTGTGGTGGATCGTCATTTGCGATTGCCACTGGACTCGCAGTTGGTCCGCACCGCTTGTGAAGTTCCGGTCTTGATCGCTTGCGAATCCGGCGTGAATCCAAGTCATCGCCAGCAACTTGCAGCGGCGGGTGTAGAAGTCTGGTCAGCTCCCACCGCAGCGAACAGCGTTTTTGATTATTCCGACTTCGTGCGAACTTTGCTAATCGAACTCTCTTCGTGTGGCATGACGAACATCTTGGTCGAGGGCGGCGCGTCGCTGTTAGGAAACTTGTTCGATCAGAACTTGGTTGACGAACAATACGTCTTCGTCGCCCCGATCATCCTCGGCGGAACCAACGCCATTTCCCCAGTCGGCGGACTGGGGCTTGAAACAGTGCCCCAGACGGGTTCCGCGAACACCAAGCCCCATCGCGTCTCCCATCAAGTCTTGGGGAACGATGTTTTGATTCACGTTCATTGAGTCGTTGGCCCGCGTCACCGCTCAATACTCGTTACTTGGTAAACTAAACTGTGCCGCAACATAACATTCCCTTTCGGAAAACAGTACAATTAGGGTACACCGCCGCGATCATGTGCACCCTGATAAACCAAGCGGCAATAATAATAAGGTTGTCAATGACTGTTTCGTAATTCTCTCAGATTTGGGGGCCCGCCAGGGTTTGCGAGGCCCTCGACGTTAGTGCTCTTGGGTACAGAGCGTCCGGGCTTGCGCGCGTGAGTCGTTGCGGTCTCGGTTGAATTCACTTGCTAAAAAAGTCTATTCCTCGACCGCTTCCTCTGGGGCTGACGCGTGCGTCTAGTGGTGAATCCTGGGCTCCACCCAGATGAACTCGGTGGCGGCCAGGTCTGTGCCTCGACCGCATTCCAAGCAGAGGTGTTCTGTTCCGCCACCGCCGACCTTGTTGTCGACCTTGGTGACGGTGGGGCGATGATTCATCACTACGCGCGAGACGCAGGAAAATCCCGCCGATTGACTCGGCGGATTTTTTCGGTTTCTCGCTACATCAGCGGGCCCGGGATTTGAAGGCCGTAGAATTGGGCTTGCTTCAGACACGTCCGCAAGTAGGCCGAACGGGGGCTGACTCTTGGGTACAGAGTGGCCGGACTTGCGGGGGTAAACTGTTGCGGTTCCCAGATTGGCCATCGTATTTGGAATTGTCGGAGTCGCAGCGTGAAACTTGGCAGGAAATCCATCAGGAAATGGAAACCCGCTACTGGGAACTCATGAAATCACACGCCGAATCCGTGCAAAAACATTCGGAAGAACTCTCGGGGATGAACGCAGTCCTTAACGACACCCAGCGCACGAAGCTCGATGTGATATTTGGCCCATTTGTGAACGATCGTTGACGTCGCGTTCGTCGAGCCCATCATTGCGTGATGGTTCATATCCAAGACAAAACCCTAGAACTTCGCTCGTTCACGTTGGAAGATCAGTTGTTTGACACGGTCAGGTTGCAGAAGTAGTAGACAATATTCAATTGAATCAAATAGACCCGACATGATTGGTCGGGATTCCGTTTGAACTTCGAACCTTACTTGGTCCACATAACAGCACAAACGAGATTCCAGTCCACGTCACGTTTCTCAAATAACCAAGTGTCCAGTCCGGTACCACACTTTTTCGGTGCGGTGTTTTCGGGCGAATGGCGCGAGGAACGGCGTCCAATTACGGGGGATTTCGTGGAGTTTTCGCATCATCGTCCCGTTGGGCCGGATCGCACGTATCGCAGACCTCGTTTAGTCGGGCGGTTTGAAGCCTTGACTTTCATGTTCTATCGGTAAAAAATTCAACGGGTTAAGAGCTCTCAGGTTGTTCGAGCTCTCAGGTTGTTCGAGAATTCGCAGTGAGGAGCAGGTATGAATCGCATTAGAGTTGATCTGGAAGCGGTTTCCTTGGTTAGTATCGTGTGTCAGGGTATCATGCTCGCGAGGTATCGCTTGCGTGTACTTACCGTTACCGCTTTGTGTTTGTGGGCGTTGAATTCTGTTGAGCAGGACACTTCTGAACTGCCGAAGAAGTCCGACGGAGTCGAGTCACGCGACAATGAAAAAAAGGCCGCTGAAGAAGAAATTGCGATTGATTGCCATGCGCTGATCGAGCATCGTCCGACTAACTTTGATCCGGATTTTTTGGTCGCAAAATTGGACTTGCCGTCTTTGGATGGCGGTAAGAAATACCGCTTGAACATCACACTTGTAAATCCATTTGAATCGTCAATTCAATTTTCTGGAGTTAGCGTCAGCTGTGGTTGCGCGAAATTTGTCGCGGAAGGCAGGGAGATCCCTGCAAACGGTCAAGCGGAATTTGTGATGCACCTCGACGTACCGAATCAGATTCCAACAGGTCGCGGAGTTCAAGCGGCAAAATTCTCGGGACTTGATCCATCTAAAGACGTGCTAATGCTCCGAATCGAATACGACGTCAGGAATGTCTTCGCGTTCACACGAGATCGCGTTCTTGTTGAAGTCCCGAAAGCACAGGATATTGTCGTTGTCAGTTTACCATTTAGGATTATCGCGCCGATCACTCAGAACGACTTAAAATTAGAACTAGGCAAAGAATTAAGCGATTTCAGCGCCAAACTTCTTTTTGACGACAAAAATTCGGAGATCGGATATGTTCAAATTGAGGCCGCTCGTAAAGTTATTCCTCGGCTTGGGATAGTTGAGGAAATTGTGTTGCGGCACGCCGGAGGAAAGATTGAATCTCGAACAGTTCTTCATCTCACTCACCGGGCGATTTTTACACTTCGCCCGGAGTCACTTCGCTTAATCTACGATAGTGAGTCTGAAACTTACCAAGCGATGGCAATGCTGAAGGTTCCGGTAGCCGAGGAGTCTGAGGCGAATGATTCGGAAAAACTAGTCGATGGAGCTGACCGGAAAGGAGGAGTCGTCAGGGAGCGTGTCCCGCCAAAGGTCGGTCTCAGGATTGGAGATGAGGTTGCCAACGTCGTCGTAACACGACGCGGCACTACCGATATTTACCAATTGACTATCCGCTACGATAGTCCTGAGAGAAAGAGCTCAAGCGATAAATTGGATTTACGATGGAAGATCGATGTGAATGGTGTGGAGCAAGTTATTGAGTCCTACGCCATTTTTTCAAACCGTTAGGATGAGGAGAAGTGATATGTTGAAGTATTTGGTTATTTTGCTGCTAGTTTTTTCACCTACGATGGTTGCTGCGCAAACGTGTTGGGTCGATGTAACTGCCAGTTGTGACGATTTGGCGATTAAACAAATAGGAATTGTCGGGGGCTCATGCGGTAGTAAAAACTGCATTCCAATCGGCGCTGGCTTCTTTTGTCCACTCGGTGTGGGGCTAGACGTTAGCATCCCGGGTAACGTCTTCCAGGACGTTAAAAAGGCTGGGGCGATGGTTGCAGGCTTCACCGGCACTTCGGTCCTGATGAATCCTTTTGAATGCGGGAGAGTTCATGTATGCCAATGCACGGGTGCAGGAGCTTGCACAAATAGTCCTCCTGGCATTGGAGGTCAATTCAAACCAACCGAGACTTCGACAAATCCTAACAGTACACCGTGCACGGGTATTTAGGCGTTTCTTGTTTGCTTACATCAGTCCGAACCAGCCATCATCGAACGAGTTATCAGGTGATGGTTGGTTTTCGCTACAATACTCCAACGCTGGGCAGGGACAATCCGTTTCGCCTATTATTACTTTATTACTCCGAGGTTTCTATGTACTCGTTCTGCTTGGCCATTTTCGCGTGTTGCTTTAGTTTGATCCAATGCACTATTTCGTTTTCGCAAGAGCTTTCTGCGGATCGCGAGCATGCCGCCGGAGTGATCGAGTCCTATCTTGCAAATTTAGAGAGTTGGGAAAAAGGCGATGTGTTAGTTCGCATGACGTCGAACGGTTCTGGTCGATATTTTAGAGTGGAAGACCAAGGTGGATTTAATGTTCCTCCCAAGTTTGTAGAAGGCCCTGACTCTAGTAGTCTAACCGTTCAAGAGGACCTTCTTTTCCGGTTGGTTTTTGATTTCGAAAAGCAGAAGACGTTGATTATTCACCGGAATCGAAGCGAACGTCAAGTCTTCGATGGCTTGGACAAAGAGTCGATACCACGCAAGGTTGCAGGCGACGCTCAAGTACTTCTAAATGATCCAAGCCGCGGTATGCTGTCCCGGGTTACTAATGGGCGAGTTCAATCGTTTGAAGCAATCAACACGGTTTCCAAGGTACTCCAAATGCAAGCACCCGATATAAGAATTTTAGGAATTGAACCGATTTCAAGGAGTTGGGATACGGAATATCTTCAAGATCGACTCAATGGACTAGCAGTCGTTGATAAGATTTCCGAAATCACTAACGTCGCTAAGCAATCCTATCAATTGACGTACCTTGGCGAAGGTGAAGAAAAGGGATTGATCCGGAGATTTGATTGGGATCTTGAGCGGAATCTCCCTGTCAAGTTTTGGCGAGGTACACTTGAATGTGGAACATGGTGTGAAGGGGCTGTTCGTTGGCAATCGATTAATAATCAATATGTACCCGTGTCAGCCCGATACATGAACACCAGTGGCGATTCTCAAGACAGTCGATTCTACTTGGTCGAAACTGAAACTACGGTTGATCTCCATTGGTTTTCATTTGGCCAAGATTTGCCCGACGATTTGTTCGAAGACTCCGTTCTTGACGACCATAAGAAACTAAACGAAATGCTAGACGAAGACGTATTTAAGGACATGGGTGGGGACCGAGGTGAAGAGAGTCGGAAGTAGGTGCGGATCTCCTGTGGGGGGGAAACTTATCCGCACCGCTCCGGTATCCGAAAGTCCTGACCTCTCGCAGGACTGTCCGAGTCACAGTGTGAAACTCGCAGGAAGTTTATCAGGAAATGGAAAAACGCTACTGGGAACTCATGAATGCACACGCCGAATCCTTGCAAAAACATTCGGAAGAACTCTCGGGGATGAACGCGGTCCTTGACGACACCTAGCGCGCGAAGCTCCAACTGATATTTGGCCCTTTTGCGAACGATCGTTAACATCGCGTTCGTCGAGCCCATCATTACGTGATGGTTCACCTTCAAGACAAAACCCTAGAACTTCGCTCGTTCACTTTGGAAGATCAGTTGTTCGACACGGTCCGGTTGCAGAAACCGTAACGCTGTTGTTTATTCGCTAATTCTTGCATATCGCTCGCTCAGGTGTTTTAATAGGGATGCTGTAAGACGTGATCCATGGTCGTCGCGTCGCGGACTGAGATATTGGCGGGGCTTGCCAACTATTGGAACGCGGAGGACTAGCAGCAGTTTTGGGGCGAGGACAATGGCGAACAACTGAAAGAGCATTCGAATGTGGCGTAAGACGATGACTTGGGGTTTGGCAGTGGCGGTTTTGGCAGGGACTTCTTACGCGGCGATTCGGACTGTAATGGACGAATACAAGAGCGGAGTCGTGTGGCCCGAGCCTCCAAAAATAACAGCGGGTGAAGCCTCTGAAAATTCGTTCCGTTTGCCACCGTCCGACGCCATCGTTTTGTTTGATGGCACGAATCTGGATCAGTGGACTGGTGGAGACCGTTGGGAGATCAAAGATGGTTACGCGATCACTCGGCATGGTGACATTTCCTCCAAGCAAGCCTTTGGTGATTGCCAATTGCATATCGAGTTTGCGACTCCCGACAAGATTGAAGGGGAAGGCCAAGGCCGCGGGAATAGCGGTGTGTACTTCATGGGCCAATACGAAGTTCAGGTGTTGGACTCGTGGGAGAACGTCACATATTTCGATGGTCAATGTGGCGCGATCTACAAGCAGAGCCCGCCGATGGTCAACGCCTCGCGGGGACCCGGGCAATGGCAGGAGTACGATATCGTGTTTACCGCTCCTCGGTTTAATGAAGACGGTTCGCTCCAGTCACCCGCTTACTTGACCGTGTTCCACAATGGTGTGTTGGTGCAGAACCATTTTCCGTTGACCGGCAAAACGTTATGGCATGCCGCACCTTTCTATGAAGCCCATGGCGACAAGCTGCCGATCAGTTTGCAGTTTCATGGCAATGAGACTCGCTTTCGAAATATTTGGGTGCGAGAAAACGTCAACAACATGGTTGGCACACCGCCGCAAGGTTAGAAGCAAGATGGGATTATGTCGGCCCGATGGGTTTGCGGGCGATCATCGGTTTGGCACGATATCGTTGGGGCAACGCCAAAATCTCCCTAGTTTGAGGCAGCTAATTGGGTGGGTGCATCCCCAAAAGACGCCAGTAGGATCGAACCTCGACAAGTTGCGGGCGATTCATTTTGAGAAGTTCAATGGTTGCAGTGGCCACGTCTGAAAGCCCCACGATAATGGTGCCATTGATCGACCAATCAAAATGATCCAGCCAAACATCCAATTGTGGGTGAAAAATTCGTGTTTCAATTCCTGGGGAGGTTAGTACACTGATGCGGTTGGATTTATGACGATTGCAGCTCGGGCAGGCGAGGCATAGGTTCTCGAACTCGGTTTGTCCACCTCTCGAAACCGGGATAATGTGCTCCACTTCGAACGTCACCACAGAAAGGGACTCACGCGACTGACAGTACGCACATCGATCTTCAAATCGTCTACGAACCTTCCGTCGAATTTCAACGGCGATGTATTCGCTCAAGATTCTTCTTCCGCACGTAAGTTTTTTAAGGCGACGACGGCACGGGCCTTCACCAGATTGAGTTCGTCGATTTGTTTTAGGAGTTGATCCAGTTCACGCTCCTCGTGGGCAGCCAGTTCTCCGGCAGAACACTTTTCTAAAAGTGCGTCCAACTCCAATTGTCTCTTGGGTGCGATTGCCATTTCGGACAATGCCGACAACCCACTCGTGCTGATCGAGAAATTCATTTCGTTGGGCATCTGACCGTCTCAAAAAGGGGAGGAGTTCACGGTCTAATAATAACGAGTTCAACAAAGTAATTCCAGATTGAATGCCACACTTCGGGCCGAAGAATCGCTGCCGCCGTCACAACCGGAATCTGGGCTTGCTGGGCTGCTGCGGCATCCACTTCGGCAACCGATCATGGCATGTAAGGCTGCAAATTACTTGGCATTTTTTGGGCCTTTGGGATTTATTCCGTAAGCTATGTTCTTCGACTCGCAAGGTCTGTCGCCGCCCCAGGCCGAAACGCGGGCCGTCGCAAATCTGGCGATTGGAGTTCCTGCATTGGCGGCAAGTTGAAGTACGCCAAATTTGCTTTAGCCACGCGATTAACGAACTCCGCTTGTGAGCGTCACCCGACTTTTAACAGGATTTCACTTTTATGTCCTCCTGCGATGCTTGCTCTAGCGTGATTGCCGCTCAATCCGAGGCCCTGACGCATCAAATCAACTTCGCCGTGCTCCGGAAGCAACAAGAAGCCTCCAAGGCCCAGGGAGCCGCCGCCGTCCAACTCCTGCAATCGGCCGCCAGCCTTGGCAAAGCAGTTGGCAAAGGCCAGCACTTCGATGCGTTTGCCTAGCTGAACATGCTGGTGATTTTGTGGTTCTCGTGAAAGTAGATGTTGAAGCCGTATTTGGTGTGGGCACCGGTGATGAGGGCCACCAGACGAGTCGCGGCTTCATGAGCCATCTTACGCGGCGATAATTTATCTTTGCGGCGGCCGCGATTCGCCAAGTACAATGCCGTCAACTTGCTGACAAAAACCATGTCGATCGCACTGCCATCCACCCAGTCCACCGTATTCGAATACCCCGCGACCCACTCGAGTTTTGTCGTGGGGTCTTGTAATAAGAACCGAGCGGTTTCCGTGTTGCCCGTATGGCAAGTGCCCAAGAACAACCCTTTGATCTGGCCACCGGCATTGCAGTTCTTAAAGATATTTCGAAACTCCGTGCGACTGATGGCGGTGGTTGGCGTCGGCGAAATGCAATTCGAATCCCCATGGCTGGCGACATAAATCACTTCCGAAACGCCGTCCTGCGAACGAGCTTGCAGGATCGTTTGCAACGACGAGCGATCGGCGAACATGTCGTAGTAAAACGCGGAGGGATTCTCGTAGTGAATCGCGGCCACCGCTTCAAACAACTGCCGAACACTATGGTTCCCGGTTCGCCACCACCGCGACTCCACGACAGCCATTGGTCCCATACAAAAATCCTCTTACGCGTCTCGCCACTTCATCTTCCGGGAACCCATTTTAGTTCAAGTCCGTTGGATTGTGAGAACTATCCCACGGTTTGTAATCCCGCCGCGATTCCGTTGACCGAGAGCGTGATTGCCTTGAGAAGTTCGTCGGTGCGCGATGGATCGGTATTGTCGCGCAATTCCCGGAGCAACGCCACTTGAATGATGTTCAGAGGATCGACGTAAGGGTTGCGGACCTTGATCGAATGCTGCAGCCAGGGTTCGGTTTCCAAAACTTGCTTCGAATCGGTCACCACGAGGACCAAACGCCGTGTGGCTTGAAACTCTTCCTCGATCAACTTGAAGACCTTGTCGGCCAAATCACCGGGGGCCAACCCCGAGTAGAGCCGAGCGATGCCCATGTCGGCCCGTGCCAATCCCAAATGCACATTATGCAACAGTGTGCGGAAGAACGGCCATTGGCGATACATCTCGCGCAGTTGATTCAGTCGTTGTCGTTCGTCGGTCGCGATCCACTGCGAGATTCCGCTACCCACCCCAAACCAACTGGCGATATTTGCCCGCGTCTGGGTCCAGGCAAAGACCCAAGGAATCGCCCGCAGATCATCCAACTTGAGCGTCGTCGAACGACGGGAGGGACGTGAACCCAGCTTCAAGTGATCGATCAGATCGATCGGCGTGGTCGCTTGGAAATAATCAACGAAGCCGGGAAGTTCGACCAACGCACGGTACTTCTTGTACGCGTGATCGGCCAACTCTTCCATGACGCCAAACCAATGCGGCTGCTTTTCGAAAGTCGGCCGCGAGCCGGTCGTGCAAATCACGGCGTGAACCAACTGTTCCAAGTGTCGATGAGCAATCGCAGGTTCGCTGTAACGCGAACTAACGACTTCGCCTTGTTCGGTAATGCGAATGCGGCCACGAATGGAGTCGGGCGGCTGAGCCAAAATGGCGCGGTTGGTTGGCCCTCCGCCGCGGCCCAAAGATCCACCTCGTCCGTGGAACAGCGTCATCTTGATTCCGGCCGCTTTACAAACTTCGGCCAAAGCCTGCTGGCCTTGATAAAGCTGCCAATTGGCTTGCAGATAGCCGCCGTCTTTGTTGCTGTCGCTATAGCCGATCATGATTTGCTGTTGCTTGCCACATTGCTGCAAGTGCTCCACATATTCAGGAATCTGGAACAGCTCTTGCATGAATCGTGGGGCGTTTTGCAAATCTTGAATGGTTTCAAACAGCGGGACGAGATTCAATTGACCAAACAGCCCGGCATCTTTAGCTAACAGCAGGACTTCCAAGATTTGGCTGACATCATGAGTCATGCTGATGATGTAGTTGCGAATCGCGCGCGGACCGACCACTTCATGCACTTGGCGAATCACTCGGAACAATTCCAACGTTTCATTAACCGGTTCACTGAATTGTAGCCGCGACGTCAACGGACGAGGACTGGCGATTTCGCGGCAGAGGATTTCGCGTTTGGTTGGTTCAGGCAATTCACCGTAGTTGTCCGCCAACTTGTATGCGGCGAAAAGTTCGGCAATCGTTGCGCGGTGAACTGCGGAATGCTGCCGGACATCCAGGGATGCCAAATGAAATCCAAAGACTTCCACCGAGCGAATCAAGGTTTCTAATCGGCCCGTCACCAAGCGTTGTCCGTTGTTGGCCAGCAAGCTGTCGCGAATCATCAACAGGTCGGCCAAGAATGCGTCGGCATTGCGATACGCGCGAGGGTTCTCGACCGATCGATCCCAAGAACCCGAGTTCTGTTCCCGAGTGGCTCGCAGCCGCCGAAACATGATGATCAGCTTCTGCCGATAGGGCTCCTGATCAAAGCGACTAAAGACTTCCGTTTCGGTTGTTGGGATCAGCTTGCGATCCAACTCCAAACTGGTCAGTAACGCATCGCTGAACCCCGTGCGAGTTCGCGACGGGCTCAACAAGTGATAGAGGTAATCGATTTCGAAATTGTAATGCTTGAGAATCGCCTCTTTCTGTTCGCGCAGCGTTTCTCGCGTGATCTCCGGTGTCACGTTCGGGTTGCCATCGCGATCCCCCCCGATCCAGGAGCCGTATTCCAAGAACGCTGGGATCTCGAATGAATGCCCCGGATAATACGTCGCCAGTGCGGCCTTGAGTTCTTGATAAATCTGCGGGATCACACGGAATAAGGTGTTTTCGAAGAAATAGAGTCCGCTGTTGCGGACCTCATCCATGACCGTGGGTTTGCGTTCGCGAGTTTCATCGCTTTGCCACAGCAAGACGATGTAGCCGTGGATTTCGTCGAGCCGTTGTTGTTTGACTCGCTGCGAGTGTCCTGGCTGGTGCAGTTGGTGCAATCGCTCGGCAATTTCTTTGAGGATTTGCCGAATGGTGCGACGCTTGGATTCCGTCGGATGAGCCGTGAACACGGGCATGATTTGCAGGAGGTGCAAATTGTCTTGCACTTGCCGGGCAGTTAGGCCTTCTTTATGCAGAATGCGAATGGAATCCGCGATGGTCTCGCTAATGGGAACACCGGCCTCGTCGGCTTCGGTCATTCGTTCGGACAGAACCCGAACTCGATGCTGCTCTTCCGCCAAATTGACCAATTGAAAGTAGGTCGAGAACGCCTTCAAGTTGGCGTCGGTCATGCGCAGGTCTTGCAGCACCTTGGGGATCTGGTCCAAGAGCCGTTGGAACGCTTCGGAATCTCCGCTGCGCCAGGCTTTGGCGAGACTGCGGATTTTTTCTTCTTGTTGGTAGACTTCAGGACCGGCCTGTTCCAACAGTACTTGGCCCAACAATCCTCCCAACAGCCGAATCGAACGGCTGAGATCGGCAGGAGTTTCGGGACCGGTGGTGGTATCCATGTCGATTATTGATCTGATTCTGCGGGTACTGGATTGGAGACGACCGGATCTGGCTTGGGCAAGATCACGCCGACAAAGAACCAACCGTCCGCTTCCGTTTCAATCGACCAACCGCTGATACCAAGATGAGGCGCGATGACGTTTTCAAAATCTTGTGGCAGCTTTGAACCATCCACCTTGCGTGTGATACCACCTTCCTGCATTTCTTTCAGCATTCGGGCCAACAAGCTGTTGTCGCGGGGAACCTTGTTTTTCCGCAGCAGTTCATAAATGAATTTGATCGATCGATCGACACGTCCAAACTGTCGAATGCTGTCTGGGGCGGGCGATAATTGATCCAGCTTTTCACCGATGAGTTTAAAATCATTAGCCTCGGTCAGTGAATTCGCTTCGCCGTTGGCGACTCTTTTAAGAAACTCGACGTTGTTGGAGAAAAAGATGTTACCTGAAGCGACGACAACAAACTGGTCCGGGAACAACGGTGGTTCGGTTTCGGCCGGGGCTTCCTGTTCTTCTCCCGCCAGCAACTTGTCCAAATCCAACTCGTCCGAATCATCGATGCGTTCCGACTTCCAAATGGTACGTCCATCCTGGAAGGGCAATGCCTTCCAATTACTTTTTTGCGGCTTGAAGAAGCCTTCCAAGTCGTTGGCGATCCATTGTTCATTTTCGGCGCCTTCGGCAATCTTTAGTCCGACGACCATCCGTTCACTACCTTCTTCGATCGGTTCTTCAAAGTCCGAGACAAATGTGATCTTGCCATCCAGACGCTGGGCAATGCCCTTGATATCAAACTTGATGCTCTGGCGTCCCTTTTTCCAACCATCCACCATGGTCTCCCAGTTCCCAGGTTGCGTGAATTCGTCGACCAATAGGCCGACCGAATCAATGCCAGTCGCAAAATTCCAGTGGAACGTTGCGGCGGTGGCGGCATGATCGGGAACCCAAGACTCCCAAGTTACTTCTGGATTCGGGTTGGTGAAATCCAATAGTTGAGCGGCTTTTTCAAAACGGGGGCCTTCCGAATTTCCGGGCGCATAGATAAAGAACCGATGCAGCATCTCCATGTTTTTGTGGGCGAACATAAA
>JAUXWY010000506.1 GCA_030681235.1 Pirellulaceae bacterium
GTACACCAGCGCTCGCTCAATTGCCTTTGTCAAATGGAACAATCGAAATCTGTTTTCGGATTTGGCTGCGTTTGTAATCAGGAACATATTAAATGAACGAATCCTATGACGGTCGCCAACCGCACCCGTCCCACACCCGTCCCTATAACTTGTTGGAGCATGTCTTCATGAATTTCTTCACTTGGATCCTCCCGCTTTATTCCCGTTGTTGTGGACGGTTATTAGCTGCGTATATGGGCACCGTGATGGTTGTTGGCAGCTGCCGCGTCAATTCAGTTACGGCCCAAGATGAAGCCCCGAAGTTGCGATTGAGCGAGAATGTTCCGGCGCTCCAGGTTGCCGATGGACTGGAATTGGACTTGCTGCTCCAAGAACCGGCCGTTGCCAATCCACTCTACTTGAACTTCGATCACCGAGGACGACTGTGGGTGGTTCAGTTTCGCCAATACCCCTGGCCGGCGGGGTTAAAACTGCTGAGTCGCGACAACGTGTGGCGAAATGTCTACCAACCCGCTTTTCCACCGCCTCCGCCACACGCCGATGACTCACCGTTTCGCGGACGCGACCAAATCACCATCCACGAAGACACCAATGGCGACGGCGTCTTTGATCAACATCGAGTATTTCTGGACGGATTAAATTTGGCCACGGCTGCACTGCCGGGTCGCGGCGGTGTGTTTGTGATGAACCCGCCTTATCTTTTGTTTTATGCGGATCACGATCAAGATGACGTTCCTGATTCGACTCGGCCGAAAATCCTGCTCTCCGGCTTCGGCATTGAAGACACGCACTCGATTGGCAATTCGCTGCGTTGGGGACCTGACGGTTGGATCTACGGCACGCAAGGCAGCACCGTCAGCGGCGCGATCGTACGTCACGACCCGACAGAACCACTTGGCCAACCCTTGCCGGACGAGGCGCCCATTCACACGATGGGGCAGAACATTTGGCGTTACCATCCCGAACACCACAAGTACGAGGTCTTTGCCGAAGGCGGCGGGAACGCGTTTGGTGTCGAGTTCGATTCGGTCGGTCGCGTCTACTCGGGACACAACGGCGGCGACACTCGCGGGTTCCACTACGTTCAAGGCGGCTATTATTCCAAGAACTTTGGCAAGCACGGTTTGCATTCGAACCCCTTCACTTTCTCCTATTACGGGGCGATGCGGCATCACGCGGTCGAGCGATTCACGCACACGTTCAAAATCTACGACGCCGACACGCTACCGCCACTCTATCATGGCAAATTGATTTCGATCTCGCCCGTTTTGCACAACGTCATGCTGAGCGACATCGTCGCCCGCGGCAGCACGCGAATGACCAAAGACATTGCACCCATCGTTGCCGCAGGAACCAACGAACGCGACAACTGGTTCACACCGGTGGATATTCAGATTGGGCCAGATGGTGCTATGTACGTGGCCGATTGGTATTCCATGCAGTCGAATCACTACCGCAATCACGAAGGCCAAACAAATCCGGATTTGGGCCGAATCTATCGACTGCGGAACGCCACTCAACGTGGCTACCCGGTATTTGACTTGTCGACTCAATCCAGTCGCGAATTGGTGGAGCAAGGACTCCGCCATCCGAATCGCTGGTATCGCGAAATGGCCTTGCGTCTCCTCGGAGATCGCAAAGATCAAACCGTTGTACCGCTGCTCCAATCAATCGCAATCACCGACCAAGACCCACACGCCTTGGAGGCCCTATGGGCGCTCCACCTTTGCAATGGATTGGACGATGCGACCGCTGAACAACTGCTCGAACATGAACAATCCGCCGTGCGAGGCTGGACCATCCGCTTGTTGGCCGACCGAGGCGACGTGTCGGATTCATTGGCCCAACGGTTCGCTCGCTTGGCCGAGCATGAAAGCGACGTTGAGGTCCGCTTGCAATTGGCGTGTTCCTGTCGTCGACTGCCGACTCGGGTTGGCCTGGAACTCTTGAGCAAACTGCTGCTGCGATCCGAGGACGCTCAGGACCCACTGATGCCCAACGCAATCTGGTGGGGTACCGAATCACATGCCGGAAACCATGCCGCCATCTCATCGTGGTTGCAACAATCCGCTCCGTGGCGTTCGCCGTTGGCCGATGCCGCCCATGTGACCAGCAACCTCATGCGTCGCTGGGCGATCTTGGGCACCCGCGAAGACCTGTTGATGTGCGCGGAACTCTTGCGTTTGTCGCCGGACGCGACCCAGTCCACTCGTTTACTGGAAGGCTTCACCCGCGCCTTCGAGGGCCGCACGCTACCTCCACTGCCCACCGAATTGGTCGACCAACTTTCCCGAGTCGAAGGACGATTCGCCATGCTGTTGGGGATCCGACGCGGTGAAGCGGCCAGCATCGAAGCGGCCTTGACTCGAGTCGCAGACGTCGCAGTTTCGGGAGATGAACGCGGGCAGTTGATCCGAGCCTTGGGAGAAGTGCAAGCCGAACAAGCCGTGCCGGTGCTTCTGCGTCTGCTTTTAGAGGGAGCATCTGACGGAATCACCGCCTCCAGCATGACCGCGCTACAAGGATTCGATCGCGCCGAAATCGGAGCAACGATCGTGGAGCAATTTTCGCGAATGTCTCCGCCGCAACAAGAAACCGCCCAGTCGGTGCTGGCCAGTCGCCCAAGTTGGTCGCAACAATTGATCCAAGCGATCGAGGCAGGCAACGTCGACGCCAAACTCATCAATCAAGACACAGTAAGTCGTCTGGCTTGGCACCGCGACCCTGAGCTACAATCGTCAGTGAGTCGATTGTTTCCCAAGTCCCCTGATGACGCGCGTTCCTTGGATCAGCGAATTGAACTCGTGGAAAAAATCGTCTTAGCGGGCAACGGTAACCCCTTGCAGGGCCAGCGAGTGTTTCATGAAACGGGTACGTGTGGAAAGTGCCACCAAATGTTTGGACGCGGCGGGGCAATTGGTCCGGACCTGACCTCGTACAACCGCAGCAATCTACGGACCATGCTCCTGGGAATCATCCATCCCGACGCCGAGATTCGCGAAGGGTTCGAAAACCTAACCGCCCTGACCGACGATGGGCAGGTCATCACCGGCTTCAAAGTGGATGAAGACGCCAATACACTGGTGCTGCGAGCAGTCGACGGCCAAAGCCGGGCGATCGACAAGTCGGGAATCGAAGAACTACATCAAAACAAAACGTCGTTGATGCCCACCGGACTATTGGACGGCCTGAGCGACAACGAATTACGCGACCTATTCGCCTTCCTCACCAGTACCACGCCACCCAACTGATCGAATAGAATAAGAGGCCCATTCCGTGCTCCCTTCTCCCCTTTGGGGCAGAAGGGCTGGGGATGAGGGGGATGAGCGGGTTCAGCGACAGGCGATTAGG
>JAUXWY010000271.1 GCA_030681235.1 Pirellulaceae bacterium
GCAGCATCTTGATGCCGCCGCACAGCGCGTCCACCACCGCTGACTTGCGTTGCAACATCTTGCCGACATCGACCGAGACTCCAGAAACTTGAATACCGTGATCGCCAAAATGTTTTTGGCTCTCTTCCAGCAAATGGGTTGACTCCAACAATGCCTTGCTAGGAATGCAACCGACGCGCAAACAGGTTCCGCCCCACAGATCGTTTTCGTCGACACACGCGACGCTCAGTCCCAATTGAGCGGCACGAATGGCTGCCACATAGCCGCCGGGACCACCGCCGAGAATGACCAGATCAAAAGATGTTACTGCCATGAGAAGTTGTCTTGGTAGAGGGTTCTGAAAATCGGAGCGAGAATCGCTACTCTTACTCCACGATACCAGCTTTTTCGGAAATCGACGAGAGGATGACGCTTCCGCACACCGCTGTACGCGGCCAGACTTGCGACGACTCGCGTTTGGGCTGCAAAGGGGCTGCAAAGGGCTACAAAAAAAGCCAACCCCGAAGGGCTGGCTTTTGTGTTCCATAATCGCCAGTTCATCGAACCGGCCAGCAACATTAACGCTTCGAGAACTGGACGCCGCGACGCGCACCGTGGAGACCTGGTTTCTTGCGTTCTTTCATTCGTGAATCACGAGTCAAGTAGCCGTTGCTGCGCAGAGGCTGAAACAATTCGGTGTCGTAGCTGCACAACGCCCGAGCCAACCCCATTTTGCAAGCTCCACTTTGACCAGTCGTTCCGCCACCGAGCACGCGAATGGCAACGTCGAAGTCTTTTCGCTTGCCGACAATTTCCAGCGTGGAAAAAATTGCGTTACGGTCTTGGACCAACGGGAAGTATTCAAAAATATCTTTGCCGTTGATCGTAACTTTGCCACTTCCGGCCGCAATTCGAACACGAGCGACCGACGACTTGCGTCGACCAGTGCCCAGGGCTTGACCGGTTATTTTATCTTTTTTTATCGCGACCATTCGTCAGCTTCCGATTTCCAAAATCTCAGTAAAACAGATGACCCATCGTCCCACACCAGACGGAGAACGCGTCTAGCTTCCCGACCCGCCAAAAGCTTGCTCGAGCGGCTTCGGCTGTTGGGCTTGGTGCGTGTGGTCCGCGCCAGCGTAAACTTTGAGCTTCGACAACATATGTCGTCCCAATTTGTTTTTGGGCAACATACGGCGTACCGCTTCTCGCAAGATCATTTCCGGTTGCTTTTGCAAGCGCTGCCCGGCGGTTTCGCTGCGAAGCCGAGTGTACCCGGTGTACCACGTGTACCGTTTTTGGTCCATCTTCTTGCCCGAAAGGGTGACCTTACCAGCGTTGGTAACCACCACAAACTCGCCGGTATCAACGTGGGCGGTATAACCCGGTCGATGTTTGCCCATCAACACAACAGCGATCCTGTTGGCCAAGCGACCTACGATCTGGTCGGTCGCATCAACGACATACCAACTTTGCTCGACTTCGCCTTTTTTGGCGATAAATGACTGCGTTCCGGCCACCGGAGCGTTCTCCTTACAAAACCAAAATATGTCTACACCGGTAACTGCCCGGTTCGTAGAGCCCCGGATTGTAAAAGCAGACCGCTGAATCCGCAAGGGCTTTATCGGCAAATTCCCGGTTTGTCGGCCTCTTCGGCGTCATACCCAGTATCCGTAGCTTATCTGACGGGACTTCTGCCCATCAGTCGGCGGAGAACACCAATCTGCCCGCAATGGATCATTTCGTGCTGAGACGCCATCAGCATCGCGCCATATTTGGTCGGGAAACCCGCCGTGGGTGGGTCCAGCGGTTCGTCCAGTGACGCGATAGAGAAACCGGGGACTTCCAGCAATACCTGCGCGTGAATCTTGTCCAATTGCTGGCGAATTTCCGCAGGCGTTGGATAGCCGGTTCGATCACTGCTCGGAGCGGACCCCTTGGCAAATCGCTTGCGAAAACTCCCTGGCATTAACTCCAGATCCACTTCGGCCCGGCCACGTTGGCGGAACAGCATCAACCCATATTCAGCCATGGCGATATGCCCAACTTGCCACGCAATATGGGAGCAGTAGGGCGGCTCAAGTCCTGACCCAAGACCGGTGTTCGGAACCCAAAACCAATCGTCATCGGTTAGCCCGTCCAGCAACGTGTCGAGATACTGACGGGCGGAAGCCAAGAGCTGGAGCGCCACTTCGACTCGAATATCCATTCTGCGACTCTCCCAAAAATCGGGAAGTTGTTCCGGGACGATTTCTCAACGGCTACGGCCGCGCCTGAGAAGATGATTGATCAAACGGCAATATCCCGCAATGGCGGGCTGAAACTGCTTTTTGGCGTCAAACGCTTTTACTTCTTTAACTTGGGCATCAACCTCGGGCCAATCCAAAACCCAAACCTCACGCTGCGCCAGCTCAATGAGTTCCACGACCATCTCGCGCAGCCTGTCAACGACTTCGATGGAAGCCACGCCTGAACTGTACGTGTAGGGAGCCTTGCCACGTTGTGGGCCAACGGCTACCTCGCCATCATGACCGTGGCGAATCGTAAGCCAAATCGCGACAATCATTGAAATCAAGCTGGCTACCCCGGGAACCACCGCAGTTGTCCAATCGGTCACGAGCCCCAAGACCACCGCCAAAACCACGAACAATCCAAAAACCCCCCAAGCGGTCAACATGCCGACACTACGTCCTGCCCGGGAACGGCTCAAAGAACTGGTGGACGCTTGCTTGATGCATTTCAAGTACTTCACGACGATCACCGTGATGTTGTCAGGCCCGCCGCGAAGGTTGGCCAGGTTGATCAACGATTCACAGGCTTCCGCAGGAGGCAGTGCCGCCAAGACTTGAGCGATTTCACGATCGGCGACTGGTCCCGTCAATCCGTCGCTACACAACATGAAGATGTCGCCCGCTTCCAACGCAAACGGCCCCTCAATGTCGACCTTGACTTCCGAGTTCGGCCCCAATGAACGCATGATGCGGTTCTTGAAGATGTCGGCCGAGGCATCATTGATCCCCGCCGCTTTCATTTCCCAGGTGTAACTATGGTCGAACGTCAACTGTTCGAATCGGCTACCGCGAAGCCGGTACAGCCGACTGTCACCCACATGCCCAGCCCACGCGCCCTGCGGCGTCATCAGCATGCAGGTGCAAGTCGTGCCCATATTGTGGAATTCGGGATTCGCGATCCCACGACGATGAATCTCCGCATTCGCTCGTTCAATGTTCTTCCGGAGCTGTTCGTCAACCGTATCGTCCGAGGTTCGCTTATGGAGATGCGACAGGTGGTCCGCCGCGAGTTTACTAGCCAACTCGCCGGCCGCGTGCCCGCCCATGCCATCACAGACGACCAAGAGATGCCCGTGCTTTTCCCATTGCTCCAACGTGCTGGACAAGGAGATGCACAGATTGTCTTGGTTGTTATTGCGTCGCATGCCAACATCACTGCGGGATGCGATCTGCAAATACTCGTCCCAATTGACAATTTCGTCGTCCATCACCCGTCAACTTGCTGCAATTTGCCTATCTAGCCTAATCCCGCTATTGCCAAAATTTGACTTTACCGATCCCGAATTCGATTGACACTCGTAAGCGGTGTGGTTGGGTATCGGCATAACCAGACTTTCTCGCCAAATTAGTTTGACGGTTGATAGTTTAGCTCAGGGAAGGGGCATCCGTCTACGTGCGATATCAGGAATCAAAATCGCTCTTGGCAGCCAGAGGTGGATTCTTCTACACTCCCAACACCGGTTTTTTGGTCGGACCCGCCGTCGGTTCATTGAAACAGGTTCAAGATGCTGTTCGCCCGTGCCCTATCGAATCCCGCCTTCCGACTGTTCATGCTCGGATTGGCCGGGTTATTATTGCAGTCGGGTTGCGCGCGCCGGCAAATGCAGATCAACAGTTTCCCGGAGGGGGCGGCTGTTTCTGTGGACCATCAGCCGGTCGGCTACACACCGGTCGCCGTCCCGTTCCATTACAACGGCACTCGAGAAATCCTGATCGAAAAGGACGGATTCAAGACCGTGCGGGTCAAACAGCCGATTTCAGGTCCCTGGTATTTTTCCGCTCCGTTCAGCTTTTTCACCGATAATTTTGCGACTCGGGAAGTTCGGGATTCGCAGCGATTCAATTTCCAATTGGAACCGGTTGGCCAAATCAATGACCAGCAGCTGACCGACCGCGCGGAGAATCTGCGCGGCCAAGTCTTGCAGGGCTCGATCACCCCATCGATGCAGCGCGACCAGTATATTTGGGAAACCCGCTGACCGCCGACCTGTTCAAGCTGCCTGCTCCGCACTCTCTTTGCGTGTGATATATTGAACGGCTCGACTTACTTTCAAGCCGTTTTTCATTGGAGAGGCGTGAAATGGCCAGGAGTCCGGTTAAGTATCTGGTGTTCGACATTGAGAGCGTGGCTGATGGCGACTTGATCGCCAAAGTGATTTACGGCGGGGAGCCAGGTCTAAGTGGTGACGAAGCCCTGCAGCGATATCGGGCTGAATTGGTGGCCAAACAAGGCAACGACTTTGTCCCGCACACGTTTCATGTACCCGTGTCCGTGGTCGTGGGGAAACTAGATAAAGACTTGAACCTGTTGGACGTCGTCGCATTGGACGAGCCCCAGTTTCGTCCCCACGTCATTACGGATCACTTTTGGCGCGGGTGGCTCGGTTATCAAAAGCCGACCCTTGTGAGTTTCAATGGGCGTTCTTTTGATCTGCCGGTCCTGGAACTGGCCTCGTTTCGCTATGGATTGAGTTTACCGGCTTGGTTCAATCTCGGCGAGAAGACCTACCAGCAACATCGCAATCGGTACAACTTGGAATCGCATCTGGATTTGCACGATGTCCTGACAAACTACTCCGCGTGTCGATTCAACGGAGGGCTCAATTTGGTGGCCCAATTACTGGGCAAGCCGGGAAAGATGGACGTTTCCGGGTTCATGGTGCAGGACTTATTTATCGAGAACCGGCTGGACGAGATCAACAACTATTGTCGCTGTGATGTGTTGGATACCTATTTTGTATTTCTGCGAACCGCGCTGCTGATGGGCTGGATCGATCTGAAACGCGAAAAGGAACTGGTGAAGAATACTCGCCAGTGGCTGGAACAACACACGGAGTCCACCCCTGCGTTTGGTTCTTATCTCAAACAGTGGCAAGATTGGGTCGATCCGTGGTGATGGCAAGCGGTCACGAAAAAAGCCTCCATCAAAAGATAGAGGCTTTTTCTAGTGTCGCGAGCTTCCGAAAGTCTTGGCGACTTTCGCTACGTTTACCCTTGCGACATTCCAATTAAGGTGCGGAGGGAGCGGCCGGGGCCGTCGTGTCGGCAACTACTTTGTCCCGGAAATGGTGGACCGTGAGGACGACGTCATCGCCGGTTTCTGGCTGACGATCCGGACCGAAACTACGCAGCACCAATCGGTCGTTCATTTCATCGTATCGCAGCGAGCTACCCCACGGGTCCTTGGTATCGGCAACCAGCATGTTCCCCTCGATGCCGTCCGGCCAAGACTTGTCGTGACTGTCGAAGTGCGCCACAACTTGGGCCTTGGCTTGAGTCAGGACCGTGTTGACTAATTGCAGTTGCTTCTGAAGTTCAACTCGCGCGATTCGCTCGGCCCTTCGATCAGATCGGGCCAACGAGTGCCCTTCGAACATGTCGATGACGGCCGGGTTGGCCAAGGCCATGACCAAACCGGTCAAAGCCAAGAATCGGCCGCGACGGAACAGTCCGAGCGACGACAACGCGCCACCGGCAATCGCTACCGGCAAGGCCGCCGTTGCCAACCCGCACAAACTCACTACGAAACCGACCAGCCCCAACGTGTTCGGGGTCTTCTTGCTCTTTTCCGTCGGAGCGGCCGTGGGCCCAGCAGCGGCTCGGCGACCCCAGCCCCAACCGTTCTGAGCGGTCTGGTAGCCAGCGTGCTGAGGCGTCCCGTAGGCAGCCCCCGCCGAATAAGCCGCTTGTGGGTGCGGGGCGACATGAACCGGTTGGTCGAATCCAATGTAAATCGTACCTTGAGGCTGAGGCCCGGCGTTATGCGGTTGATGATGTGGTCCGTGATACATTTGGTTTTGTCCGTTCACAGGTCGATCCTCGCTTTTTTTGTACCTTGGAGACGTGTCCTGAGAACTACTTCGCCGACTTACCCAGTCTCTTGGCGAAAAAAATGAAAATTAGCTCACGGCCAGCCGCTCATGGGCCGCTTGCTTCAGACGAGTCACCGCCGGGTGTTGGAACATCCGTTCTGCGGTCAGTGCATAAAACTTTGTCCGGCCGCTATCAAGACGGCCTAAGAGCTGTAGCCCGTGAGTTTGAGTCAAAAATTCAGCCAAGACTTCTGGCACGAAACACAAGCCAAATCCTTGTTGGGCAAACACTTTCAGCAGGCCACTGTCTTCGAATTCTCCGGCGACTTTTACGGAGAGCCCATACTGATCGAACCAACGATCCAGCAAGCGACGTAGCCCAGTGTTGGCGGTCGGTAAAAGCACTGGTAACGACTGGACCTTTGCTGGCAGCGTCGTCCCGCTGGCCCCCGCCAAAAGTCTCGGGGTGCCCATCGCGGCCAAGCCGCAATCGCCCAGTACATGGGAATGAAGTTCTGTAGAAATGTCTTGATATATTGGCGAATCGCTCAAAACCACGTCCAAGCGATGGTTGGCTAAGTCAAGCAGCAGGGCCCCAAGTTTGCCCTCGTAGCATCTCAAGCGAACGTTGAATTCGCCCGTAATCGCGGGAATTAAGAACTGGTACACCAGATGTTTAGGCAACACGTCAGTCACCCCAACGGTTAAATCCATTGTCGGATTCGCACGATGCCCTTGAATCGCCTGTGAAAGCTCTTGCCCCAAGCCAAAAATCTGGTTCGCGTAATCCAACGCGACTCGACCTTGGGGGGTCAAGTTCAGTTTCTTTCCGTCCCGCTGAAAAAGCGGCACTCCCAGCGAAGCTTCCAATGTTTTGAGCTGGGCACTGACCGTCGGCTGGGTCAAATGCAACTCGCGACAGGCCGGCGAAATGCCACCGTGCTTGGCGACCATCCAGAAATAGTACAAGTGCTGGAAATTAATCGGGTTCAATGGGAATCTTCCCAAAAAAAGAAATGACTCGCAGCCGCTCCATGCCCTATATACATATAGATTTTTTCTATATGCAGTCAAGGTGATTTCGCCATGGCCGGGGTGGTTTTTTCAAGCAATATTATACAGTTAGCAGCGGCGAACCAGAATTCGACAGTTTGCCCCATCATTTTTGGGGTCAACTTAGGAACCCGTCGGAAGTCCAAGGGATCTGCCCCAGTTGCCTTTCTTTTGCTCCGAGACCCGATGGCGAACGGCGAAAATAGTGAACATTTGGTCTGGGCCATTCGGTCCATCGCGAACCATTACGGCTCCACAGTCGATATGCAACGGTTGCGGCATTTGTCCGTAGAAATCGACGCTTTGCCGACGGTCGAATCCCTTTGTGAGAATCTGGGACCGATCGCTCGACATTTCGGTTATCGCGTCAGTCAACTCCAAGCGAACCGGCACGATGTCCAGAGTTTGCTGGCTGAAGGCCTGCCGGTCCTTTTGTTTCGGGAACAGAAGCCGGATTTGGTTCCAATCGTGCTTTTGAAGTACTCGAGGGGGCGGTACTTGGTCAATGACTACGGCCTGGGCAAGACAAAATGGCTATCTGCAGCAGAAGCGGGGCTGGATTCTCCCGCTGACGAACGCGACTTAGAACGGCATTTTCAGATTTACTTGGCCCAGCAGGTGGCTTCGGTAAACGAGGCTTCTGCAGCAGGCGACTTCCCATTGCTTTGGCTCTGGCGGTTCCTGAAGCATGAGCGTCCAGACTTCCGAGTTCTGTTGCTTTTTGGGTCCGTGGTTTCCGTGCTGGCCTTGGCGACTCCGATCACAGTAGAAGCATTGGTCAATACGGTTGCATTTGGACGCTACTTCCAACCTATTTTGGTTCTTTCTTTGATTTTGTTCGTTCTTTTGAGCTTCCGTGCGGCCTTGATTGCCATCAGCTCGTGGATCGTTGAAATCATCCAACGGCGACTCTTCGTTCGAGTGGTTTCGGACCTCACGTTTCGTTTGCCTAAGTTGCGACCGTCGATACATGATCAGAACTATGTTCCCGAGTTGGTCAATCGATTCTTCGACGTGGTCATTGTCCAGAAGGCAGCGGCCGTTTTCTTGCTGGAGGGCATCAACGTCACGTTACAAGTCGTGATTGGAATGGCGGTGTTGGCTTTTTACCATCCGGCACTCTTGGGCTACGACTTGGTGCTGTTGTTTTTCCTCACGTTTTATCTTTACTTCATCGGTCGAGGGGCGATTCGAACTAGCATTCAAGAATCGAAGTACAAGTACAAGAACGCGGCGTGGTTGGAGGAAATCGTGCGTTCACCGAACGCGTTTCGACGCAACTCCGGTCAAAACTTGGCCGAGAATCGCTCCGACGAATTTGCGCAAGGGTACATCACGGCCCGCGAGGCTCACTTTCGCATCTTGATACGACAGATCGTTTCGACGCTTGCCATCCAGGCAATTGCGGCCACCGCCCTGTTGGCATTGGGCGGCTGGTTGGTGATTCAAGGTAGTTTGACGTTGGGACAATTGGTAGCGGCCGAATTGATCGTGACCGGTATTTTGAGTTCCGTCGCAAAATTTGGGAAGCACATCGAGTTGTATTACGACATGATGGCTGCGGCGGACAAGTTAAGGCAGTTGCTAGAATTGCCAATAATAGATGACGGATACTACCCTCCAGCCGATGACCGTTGCTTGGGTGAAATCAAGACAGAAAATGTAAAATTCAGCTTTGGCTCTCGTGAATTGAGTTTCCCCGATTTCCAGGTTCGTTCCGGCGAGTCGTTGGCGGTGGTCGGTGGCGAGGGCAGCGGAAAATCGCTCCTGTTGCAGATGTTGGTTGGTTTGCGAATGCCAACATCCGGACAGATTCGTTTCGGTGGGGTCGGCAGCCATGAACTGAATTTCTCGCTGATCGAATGCGAGATTGGGTACGCGGCTGGGATCGAAATCATCAAAGGCACGATTGCGGAAAATGTGCACTTGGACCGCGAGAATGTGCGGTCGGCGGATGTCCGCCATGCATTAGAAACTGTGGGGCTATTGGCGGACGTGGATAAATTGGCCAATGGAATCGATACGGAACTGGAGTGTTTGGGCCAACCGCTGACCGAATCTCAAAGCCTGCGATTGATGTTGGCCCGAGCGATTGTGGAACGCCCGCGTCTGTTGATCATTGATGGAACATTGGATCGGCTTTCAGACGCGGCCTTGCCCAAGTTAATCGAGCAGTTGGCAATCGCGAGTTCACCATCGCTGTGGACCACGATCATTGCCACAGGGCGAAACCCGGTTATTGCGGCGTGCCAGCATGTCGTCGACCTGGACCGTTTGGAATCGAACGCTTCGACTTGGGAGGCTCGTTAATCCATGGGTGGGACATCTTCCGTTGGAACCGTAACCAGAATTCACCCGAAGCCTTTGCCGGTGCTCTATTTGGTTCAATCTTCAGTGTGGCCCCGTCGTTTCGCCAAGACCCTCTGGTGGTGCATGTTACTCGCCATCGCAGCCTTGATTTGGCTCCCGTGGCAACAAACGTCGCGAACCAGCGGCCGAGTCGTCGCGTTTGTTCCCCAACAGCGACAACAGACGATTACCGCTCAGGTCGAGGGAGTGGTCGGACGCATCGCTCCTGGCTTGGTTGAGGGCTCGTTGGTGAAGGCCGGCGATTTTATCATGTTGCTCGAACCGTTTGCGGCCGGCTTGAAGCAACAACTCGAATCACAAGTGGAGCAACTGAAATTCAAACTCGAGTATGCGAACAAAACCACCACCGCGTTCGAAGATCAGAAGAAAGCCTACGAATCAGCGCGTGACTTTGCCGTCGAGGCAGCCGATCAAATCGTTCTCGGGGCTCAGAATAAGTATGCCTCCAAAGAAAAAGAACTTGCCGCCTATCAGGCCAAAGAGCGCCAAACCAAATTGGATTTTGATCGTCAATCAAAACTGGTCGCCGAAGGCATTCGGGCGGATCGTGATTTTGAAAAGGTCCGCGCCGAATACGAAACGGCATTGGCATTACGCCAGGCGATCGAAAAGGACCTGGAGGCCGCGGGCAATGAAGTGACAGCAAAACAGAAAGAACGCGAACAAAAGCGGCTTGAGGCTCAAACCAAAGTCGACTATGCCGAGGCCACTCTACAAAAAGCCCGCGGAGAAGCGACCGGCGTGGAAAAAGAGCTACTGGATTTGCAGATCAAATTGTCGGAACTTGAACGAACGTCGGTCACCGCCCCGCAGGATGGCACCATCTTTCGCCTGCCAATCTTTGAGCAAGGTCAACGGATCGGCAAAGGCGACGAGTTGTTCACAATTGTTCCGGACACGGCGGAACTTGCAGTGGAATTGTTTATGTCGGGCAACGATCTGCCCCTGGTCCAAGTTGGCGCTGAAGTTCGCTTGCAATTCGAGGGTTTTCCCGCAGTGCAGTTTGTCGGATGGCCGT
This sequence comes from Pirellulaceae bacterium, assembly GCA_030681235.1. GTDB lineage: Bacteria > Planctomycetota > Planctomycetia > Pirellulales > Pirellulaceae > M30B19. Next base: position 10,524 of record JAUXWY010000271.1, read on the forward strand.
CGGTTGCCATCGGTTCGTTTGGAGGAGTTGTTTCGGCGATTGATGCCGCCGATGATGGGCAAGGACAGTTTCGGGTCTTGGTTCGACCAACTGCCGATGAACCATGGCCAGCAGGCGTCTACCTACGGCAAGGCGTACGAGCCAATGGCTGGATCATGTTGGGTCAAGTTCCGTTGTGGTTCGAACTATGGCGGCAGCTCAATGGTTTTCCACCCACAATCTCAAAAGGCACCGCCAAAGAAGAGAAGCCCGTGAAAATTCCAAAAATCAAGGGATAATGCGGGCGGGCGTCACTCGGCATTTGATAAGGCGATCCGCCTTCCGCCAAATCTTCCCTTGTCTCGATCAGGGCGTTTCAGTAAGAGTGCACGAGGTACCGCAGCAGCCTTGGCAAACTTCGCAAACAATTGGAATAACGAGCACGGATTTTCATGCACTCTCGTTGGCTCCTATTTTCGACCTTAGCGGTCTCTTTGACGGGCTGTGCTGCCCAAAATTTGCCAACGGCGGAGCTGTTTGAGAACCCTCGTCGACGCGCCATCGAGCAGCCGATTCGAATGGTCATGAAGCGGCAGGCCTCCGTTCCAGATGCTGGGTCTTCACCGGAATCCTTGGGCGCGAAATCCAATGTCTTGGACCATTCGACGCAGGTGAATTGGGAGCAGTTGTCGGCGTTGCAGGACCAGGAAACGCCCGAAACGTCGCCCATCGCTTCAAGTGCCCAAGATCTCCACGATGCGGTCCTGACCGAAGTTCCGACAAATTTCGTCGCGGACCTGGGAGGGACCGAAGGCGCGAGTGGGCCGAACTGGGTGGAGCTTTCGACGGTGATTGCGGCCGCAATCCGTTTTTATCCCTCCGTTCAGGAAACGCTAGCACTGCGTGATATCACCTCAGGCGATCAATTAGCTGCGGTGGGGCAGTTCGATTACAAACTCAATGCCATGTCGCTCACGATGCCGCTCGGGTTTTACGAGAACCAACGGGCGGCGTTTTCGGCCGAACAACCATTGTGGAACGGTGGTGCGGTTTCCGGTGGGTACCGTTTGGGTCGAGGTGACATGCAACCATGGTATCAAGAACGGGTCACGAATGAAGGTGGCGAGTTTGCCGTGGGTGCCAATATCCCGTTGATCAAGAACCGAACGATCGACGATCGACGAGCGGAATTGCTCAAGGCCGAGCAAGACGTCTTGGCGGTCGAACCCTTGATCCGACTGCAGTCGCTGGACATCGCCTTGTTGGCGACGGACGCCTATTGGTCATGGCTGGCGACCAGTGCGAAACGAGCCATCCAACAAGAACTCTTGCGGATTGCGCTCCAACGCAAATCTCAAATCGAGCGGAGCATTGAACTGGGGGATCGTCCCCCGACGGCCAACATCGACAACTTGCGCTTGATTTCGATTCGGCAAACAGGCTTGATCAACGCCCAGCGTCGCGTAGAAGCGGCGTCGATCAAGTTGTCGATGTTCTATCGTGATCCATCCGGATCACCTGTCCTGCTGGGAACTGCGGCGATTGAAGAGAGCTTCCCGAAGTTTCAGGTTCGGAAACTCAACGCTTTTGCGGCCGATGCGGAGTTCGCGCAACAGAATCGGCCCGAGCTACAGTTCCTTGCCAATCAAGCCGAACGCTTGAGAATTGAACTCGAACAGGCCGGCAACATCGGCCTGCCTGAAGTCAACTTGGTATTTGATGTGGCCCAAGACGTCGGCGCGCCGTCCAGTTCGAATCGCGACAAGTCGCCGTTTGAGTTGGAAAGCGGATTGGTCGGGTACTGGGAGCCCCAGCAACGGAAGATGCTGGGCAAACAACAAGCCGTGCGGGGCAAGTTGACCCAGTTGCGGTTCAAGCGGCAGTTGGTCGGCGACAAGATCACGGCGGAATTGCGCGACGCCCGCTCGGCTCTTCATGCAGCAGCCCGAAAATACGAGCAAACCCGAGCCAATGCCGAACTTGCTCGTCAAACGGCCGACCTTTTTCGTCGCTCGTTCCAGGAGGGCGACGTGGACCTGATCATTCTCAATCTTTACGAAGAAGCGGAAGCGGCAGCTAAATCGGACGTCATCGATTCCCAAGCTGAGTATTTGATCGCCCAGGCGCGGTACCAAGTCGCCCAGGGCGAACTCCCCCAATAACTCCCAATCCGACCGGCGAAATTGCAAATATGAGGAAATCAAAGAAAGTCAGTTGACCTGCGTTAAACGGGATGCTATAGTCATGGCGGTTGGTGGGATGATTGCGAATAATTGCCGCAGACTTGATTCCCGACATCCTTGGCCGTTGCTTCGGGCTGGGTGTTGGGTGGAGGGTCGGGACGGTTGCCTGACCAGAAAATGTCCTTGGAAGCCTTGTTAAGCGTATTCCCCGGTTTTTTTGTTGGTTTCCAATTTCGTCCGTTTCCAGTGGTATTTTTACCGCTGGGACATCTACGCCTCCTGGTCGGTTGCCATGTCAGCCACTTTCTAATTGGCTTGGAAAGTTAAAGATCTGTAAGCCAAGTTCCTCCCTATCGTTGGAGTATTTAATGGGACGGAAGTTGTATTGTGGAAACCTGAGTTTCCGCGTGGATAGTTCCACATTGGAAGAATTGTTTTCGGCCTACGGACAGGTGCAAAGCGCCCAAGTAGTAATGGACCGCGACACCGGACGCAGCAAAGGTTTCGGTTTCGTCGAAATGGGTTCGGATTCCGAAGCCCAAGCGGCCATTGCTGGTCTA
>JAUXWY010000005.1 GCA_030681235.1 Pirellulaceae bacterium
CTCAACAAGCTGAGCACGCACATTGGCATCGGACATAGTTCGTTCCTTTCGTGGAAGCGGGGTAATGAAGACCCGCCCAGAATAAGAAACCTGTCAATAATGCCTGTGGTGGACGCTTACACTTCCCGCACAAATCTGACATGCTTGACTTGGCATCGCGTTTCCCATTGCTGGACATCAACGATGCCGTAATCGAAGCCGTCGAGGCTTACATTTCCAATCACGTCATGCCAAATGATCCCGGTGGTGACGCATTTCACTTGGCTGCGGCATCATTTCATCGCTGTGACTTTCTCGTCACCTGGAACTGCCGCCACATTGCAAACGCCAACAAATTTGGACACATTCGCCGCGTCAATGGTATACTGGGGTTGGGCAATCCCGCGCTGGTCACGCCTTTGGAACTCCTTAACGAAGAAACGGAAAATGGATAGCTACAGCGAAGTGCGACGTGTCCGAAAAGTGATGTCGGAAGCTGCTGGGCATGATGTGCGAAAACTCGCGGCGATGTTCAACGCTCGGAGAGCTGAGGTTGCCGATCGCATCATCGACCCTGGCACGAAGGCAGAACAATGCGATGCACACGGAGCCGCCGATAGCCCGGTTTCAAATGGAGAGTCTTCCTCGGCGGCTCGGTGATCGCCGCCGTTCGCCTACAGACCAAGGTGTGGTCCCTAGATGACTCCTAGAACGTTCGTTGGATTCGTCGCCGACTTTCCAATCGATCGGGGTCACGACGATTCACCAGCTGGAAAGGAGCTTGCAGAATTTGTGGCAATCCGACTGAAGGATGCTGGCATAGATGTGCGCGGACCTAAAGAACGGGAAGGGTGGGCGTGGGGCATCACGGCTGATGTCGATGGGATTGCGATTGATACGGTTGTGGGGCTTGTCGATGACATGGAATCGGTGCCGCCACGACAATGGCTACTAACCACCGACTCACCAATTGCCTTTTGGAATCGCATGTTTGCCTCGAAGGCTGTGAAGCGAAATCGTGAACGTTCGCTCAGACGATACTGTGAAATCTTGCACCACTCGTTTATGTCAGAACCGCGTTTCTCAAATGTCTTGTGGTATGACAAAGACACATTTGACAAACCGGGAGACATACCAGCCGCCATTCCTTAGAGCGGCGTCAAGGCGAACAATCGCATGCAACGGAGCCGGCGGTCGGGTCGGTTTTGAAATCAACGCGTATCGCGCCGGCCCGCTGATGCGTGAGCGTTCGTCCCCTTGAGTCGATTCAATGCGCCATTGGACAATCGCATATGCGCTGATCGCAACCTGGACGTTCGGGTGGCTTGCTGGCCGATTTGGGATGTTACCATCCCTCTTCGCCGCCGTAGTTATTTTCGCTCCAGTATTTTTCGCATGGCGAATGGCCGCCCCTAACAAAGTCACCAAGCGACGTGAATACGTCTACCTTGCGTTGGTGACATCGATGGCAATTTGCGGCACGGGATTCGTGGTCGCAAAATGGCATGAAACCGGAATGGATCGCTCTGCAATGTTCGACCGGGAGTTTTACAAATTCAAGAACCGCGTGGCATCAATGCCCGAATACGAGAATGTGGAAGTGTCCTTCACGCATCGAAAAGGTGGCCGTGTTTACCTGCATGGTCACGTAACGAACAAAGAGTCGCATGATCGGCTTCTCCAAACTTATGAGTGGATGGTTCGCAATAATGAATCCGGGTGCTATGATGGCGTCGACTATCCTGGGAAATCAGCCGAAGGCGAAACTCGACCAAAGAACTGAACCACGGACGAACAAAGCGATGCAACGGAGCGGAAATGGCGTTCCGATTTTTCGGTAATTTAAGATCACTCGCGCCATTTCCGCCCGCTGATCGCCAGCGTTCTGCGATAAGACCAAAGTAACTTCCATGCGTGTTGTAATTGCAATAGTCGTCTGTGCAGTTGCGATGATCATCGTGGGGTTCGTCGTAAACCGGTGGTCAATCTTATTTGAGCATCAACTTTCCGCGCGGCATCGACTTACAATTCGCGAGAAATCGCAGTCGTCCACTCAGGTAGTTCTTGGGATCACTTACCACAACCCACCAGCAATTGGCACGTACGCCGTCGCCGAGCAAACAATCGCTCGCACTTCCAAGCCGTTGTCGTTCTCCGCAATCAAGGACGCTAGCTCCGGTATAATTTGCGTGTTTGACAACAATGGCGTCGGATTCCTTTTGATTTACGATCCGATCGAAGATGACCTGTGGGATTCGACGGGTAGGTCCGGGGGATGGAACGGCTCGAAATCGAGCGAATGGGAAGATCGGCTTGCCCAGTTAGTGGATCGAAATCCTACAATACCCTACACTAAGTTACCGGGGCACCAGTGACGGTCGCAGAACCAATTAGGCTTTGACTTCGCGTAGCGACGATAGGAGCGGAGCCGAAGGTCAAGGCCTTTGTTCAACCAATTAGGCTTTGACTTCGCGTAGCGACGATAGGAGCGGAGCCGAAGGTCAAGGCCTTTGTTCAAGAAGGCCGGGGACGTTTGCCTCGGGTCACGATCTCTAACCGTTTTGGCTATGGGTTTTTAATTCTTGGCATCCGAGTTGCTCTGCTCTTGCGAACACGCTTCGACGCACAGTTTGCCAATTTCGAGTGTGTTTATTTCGATTCGATTGATTCCGATCGGTTGAATTCGACTCTTCAAGTCGTTCATTGAAGTTCGTAGTTAGGTTGGCGGAGCCGTTCTTTTGACCATCAGGATGTAGCTCCGCCAGGCGCGAGCTTGAAATGCGTTTTTTTGTTTCGATTTTGTTGGTCGTATTTGGTAACGTTTGCATCGATCTTGAATCGCTCAACTTCTTCTCCACTGTCCAAGTACGCTCGGGAGTGGGTGGACAACGTTGGTCGAATGGGTTGATCCGATATCGCGATCACGCGCATCGGCGCTCCGCATGCTCGGCAGCAGACTTTCGGGAACGGCTTGATCGGCTTCTGTGGCGCATGGCCTGACGCTAACCAATAGACCCAACCCACCGAGAACCAGACCACC
>JAUXWY010000013.1 GCA_030681235.1 Pirellulaceae bacterium
CAAAAGCGCAAATCCCGTGCCAAACTGCCGTGTTTTTCCGTGATTTTTAAAGTATTTTCAAAGTAGGTGGCATTAGGCTAAAGCCGGCGTTTAGCTGACGAGATCTTTTTAACGCACCGGCCGGCTAAAGCCGGTACACCAGCGCTCGCTAAACCGATACTGTCATGACACGCTCGCTAAACCGATCTCGTTGCGACTTCGCGATTATGCGGCGCGGGTCTGAGTCGATTTGTTAGGGGCCGACACGAGAAGTTTGTAATAGAGTTGTTCGATCTTCCGTGTTTGTTCAAGAGGATCGAAATCGGTTTGGATTTTCTTCCAAGCTTGAAGCCCAATACGCTGGGCGAGGCCGGGATCGTCGATGATTTCGGCAATGGCCGTTGCCAATGCGGATGCGTCGCTGGGGGGGACCAACAATCCTGTCTCGCGGTGACGAATGATTTCAGGGATACCACCAACCGTTGTCGCGACAATCGGGCGAGCCGCAGCCATCGCTTCCAAAATCGTCAACGGCAGGCTCTCGTCAAGGGATGGGCAGACGTAAATGTCCATCGCCATCATCGCCAATGGAACGCGATTGCTGAATCCAGCCCAGTGAATCTGCGAGCCGATGCCCAAATCGCGGGCGACTTTTTGTAGCTCCCAGACATGATCTTCGCGGTGATTGCCGATGACGACCAAACGGACTCGGTGGCCAGCATCCTGCAATTGACCGACGGCTTGCAGCAAGTCCCGCTGTCCTTTGGCGGGCGAGATCTCGCCGACAACCCCCAGAACGGTTTCTCGTAACGTGGTGTTCGGATCACAACCCCACTGGCTCCGCAGTTCACGAATCGAGCGAGCGTCGTAGATCGGGGCCACAGGGTCGAGCCCCGATCGGCGCGGTACCGGGCTGTAGATGGTGCTGATTCGATCGCGCGGGACCAAATTGAAGCGGCGTTGGAATCGTTCGGTGTCCAAGCTTGTCGCAATGACGTGATTGTTCAAAACCCAATGAGCTTGAATTTTGCGACAATGAGCCGTTGCCACACACGGGACCTGACACAAACCACGGAGTAGAACTCCCATGAAATGTGCCCGACTCATGTGAGTGTGAATCAGGTCGATCTGACGCTCGATGACGACTTGGCGTAAACGTTGAATTTGATCGAATGGAAATCGATGTTGCGGCGATACCAGTGTGTCAAATTGCAATCGTTCGGCTTCTGCTGCCATCCAACTGTCGGGTCGGGCGACGATGGTGATTTGATGCCCCAATTGCCGCAAGATCTGCGATAGTTCCAGCACGTAAACGCACGGTCCACTTGTCGTCGGTGAGGAAACCAAGTGCAAAATTCGCAGCGTGCGATTCGAAGTATCAGCGGGCATCGACATGGTTTCTACTCGTCCAACTTCTTAACGCGGTCGTAGCTTGGTCGAGCCAGTGGTGTTTTGCGGTGGCGACTCGCGCCGAACTCGGGGAAGTCCTGGCGGAGGCAGGAGGCGGTTGGAGGATGGCGCTGCGCCCGTTTGTGGAGCAAGTGGCGAACTCGCGGCGGGCGGCTGTTCCAGTGTCGGCAATGAACTGGGTTGGGTTGGTATCGCTCCATTGATGATCGGCATCGCCGGTCCCGCAGGATGGTACAACCGATTGAAGGGTTCCGGGTCGTAGGGACGATCGGGATCGATCTGGGGGCCCAACGCGCCGGGAATCAATCGAGGTAGTTGAATGTTGTCGGCGGTCGGCGTTTTTGCCATTTGATCCGGTTCCGATGTCTCCAGATGAGCCGGGACGACTTGCGATTCTGACTCGCGTCCAGAATCGCCGATGCCGCTGCGATAGATCCACTGCGTGATGGCGCGGGAGTCTTCTGAATCAGTCGGCAGCGGTGGCTCCTTGAGCGTCCCATGCGGCTGCGTCAACAAACCCAACAAGCGACTGTTCCCTGGATTTTCTCGATTGATCAAAGTAAGCAATTGGTCCAAGTTGTACCGAGTCTGTTCCAACGTGGCTTTGTGTTTGGCGGATGGGATCTCCAAAGCAAAAGACGTTGCTCGAGCCAGCTGCTCGTTTTCCGGATAGTGGCACCCCGCACAGGCTTGAACCAAAGACCAATGCACCGTTTCGTTGAATTGATTGACGGCTATTTGTTGGACACTGTCGTCGATCGCCTCTTGCACGCGTGAATCGTTCTCGAAGCCGGGCTTGTCGAAGAACGAAAATACGGAATTCACGATGGGGGCCGGCGTTTGTGAAGTATTCGTCGTCGGTTGAAAACGGGGTGGAGGAAGTCCACCGCTGCGTGTTGAAACGGTTGCCTCCGGAAGTGAAGTGGTCGGAGTCAAGGTCGCGGGAGGTAGTGAAGTCGTGGTTCGATCGGAGCCCATTGCAGGCGACACATCAAACGGGAGATTCGTGCTGGAACGTCGGGGTAGAGTTGGCGCGGCCAAAGAATCCGGCGGTGTGGCAGGTGCAATCGTCGATCGAGCGACCGCTGGTCCCGAGCGAGCTCGTTCGATGGCCAACGTCAGACCTCGCAATTGCGGAGCGGGCATGCCAGAATTTCGCAGGGCCTCGATTTCCACTTCGGCTTCATCCCATAGCTTCTGAGCGATACACCAGCGGGCGAACTCCGCCTGTCCACTTTGGTCGCCCGGACGAATTCGAGCTCGATAGAATTCGTACAACTCGTTCAAACTATCGGCGATGACCCACGCTCGACTTGCGTCGTACGACATTTGGGTTGTTGGGTTGATCTGGATCGTGTATCTGCCGTTATTTTCCGAGATACTCCCTGAAAATACGGTTCCGTTTCGAAGCATTAGCCATCGTGTTGGCAGGGTTTCGTCCAAACTGAGATTGACGATGGACTGCTGAGCGACCGACCTGTCGACCGGCCATGCCGTGAGCCATATCGGAAGGAAAACCAGCCAAATAATTATCGATCTCACTGGCGCGCCGGG
>JAUXWY010000018.1 GCA_030681235.1 Pirellulaceae bacterium
GTACCATTCTGCCTTCGTCGCCGATGTCGCCGGACACGCCAATTATTACGATCCGACCAACGCCTCGACGTACCAAGAATCCACCACCGTTTATGACGGCCTCGGACGAGCCTACCGCAACACTCGCTGGAACGTGCCGCAAGCCCAAATCGATTGGAACACCGTCCCAGCCGCTGGTCTCAACGGCGTCGCGGCCACGGCCGGGGTGACTTCGCAGACGTTTTACGATGTCGACCTGACCGATACTGTCGGACTTAATACTGCTGGTGGAGTCGCGGTCACGATCCCGAATACGGGAGCTACCTTCAATGTCAACCTGACCTTTGCCATTAGCAAACTAGCCAGTCCCCCCGCCTCGGGCGGTGCGAGTACCAGCTTCACGAGAAATTCTGTCGGTTCGGCCACCGTGAGTGTCAACCACGATGCCTCCAGTGTCACGTTCCAAATCAGCGACGGAGCCGGGCGAACTGTGATGTCTGGGCAACTCTATGGCCCCTCCGACCCCACCCCTTCGAAGTTGCTCGATTGGCAGTGCATGAGCTACGACACCACCGTGTCCATTGCTGGCTACGGTACGGTTCAGGAAATCCAATCCATCGACCAGGCCAACCAGATCTCCAAGAACCGGACCGATGCCGGTGGTCGGACCATGGAATCCTACGATACCCTGAACAAGAAATCGTGGGCCGAATATGACCCAGCCGGAAACGTCAAAAAATCTCGTGACCCCAATGGCGTGGGCTTCGATGCGGTTTATGACCTATTGGGACGAGCAACTTCGCAAACGGATACTGTTGGCGACGTGACCTCCACTAGCTATGATAAAGCAGGGAACGTCAAGACCCAGACCGACGCCAAGAACAAAGTCACCACGACGGTTTATGATGTTCTGGGGAGGACCAAAGGCGTTACCGATCGTCTGACCAACGAAACGCTTTATGCTTATGACTTGGCCGGACAAATGACCAGTATCACCGACGCTCAAGGCAAAACCACCAGCTACGCCTACAATGCCTTGGGTGCCAAGACCGAAGAAACCTATCCCGATCACACGGGCGGGAACTCGGGTGATGCGACTTACGGCAAAGTGAAGTTTACCTATGATCCTGCCGGGCGGATGATCCGCCGCGAGGACCAAAAGGGCGATACCGTGACCTTCAACCATACCATGGCCGGAACCATCACGTCGCGAGACTATCGCACGAAGGCCAATAGTCCGTCCGGTACCATTGCCGATAGCGATACCTTTACTTTTGATAACCTTGGTCGCATGTTGACCGCCGTCAGTGGCCGCTACACCAATACCGTGACGATGACCTACGATTCGTACGGTAGACTCAAGGACGAATCGCTGACACTTGCCAGCCAAACCTATACCGTCACCCGAGCCTACGATACTCGCAGTCGCCTCACGCAATTGACGTATCCGAATGGCTCGATTGTCCAGCGAACATACACCACCCGCAGCCAACTGCATACGGTCAAGTACCTGGGCACAACCATCGACACCCGAACTTATGATGACGGTGGTCGGTTGGGCACCAGTACGTATGCCAACGCAGCAGTGGTCAGTTTCGCGTATCGCAACGACAACCTGCCGACCTCGATTGCGACCACCCATGCGGGTAGCCCCAACATCGGTACTTATTCGTACACTTGGGACGCGAACAAGAACAAAACTGGTGAGACGATCACCAGCACCATGTCGGGCTTTGGGTTCTCGACCGGTGCCACGGGTTACGATGACGAAGACAGACTCCAGACGTGGAACCGCACCAACGGGACGATGAACCAAGCTTGGACGTTGTCCGATGTCGGGAACTGGGACGCCTTCACCAGTGCCGGTTCGACTTGGAATCGCACTCACAGCAACGCTCACGAGTTCACAGGATTCACGGGTGCCAGTACCGGGACCTTGACTTATGACGTGAAGGGCAACCAAACATCGCGTCCATCCACACTTTCGGCCCCCGCTTTGAACTTGGATTGGAACTTCGACAATCAACTGCGTGGAGCCGACACCAACGGTTCAGCAGGTAGTTTGGAAGTCACGTTTGAATACGATGCACTCGGACGCCGAGTCTCGCGGAGTCATTCCAGTGGCAATGTGGTTTACGTTCACGCTGGACAACAAGTGATCGCTGATTACGCTCGCGGTACTGCCGCTGCATCACCCAGTTATCGCTATGTCTACGCCGACTACGTGGACGAACCCATCGTCCGCCACACGGGCACGGCTACGACCTTGCCCACCACTGGCGACAACGCTCTGTACTATCATCGCAACCAACAGTATTCCATCATCGGCCTCACCAACGCCGCCGGGACGCTGGTTGAACGTTACTCCTACACCGCTTACGGCACGTTAGGCATCTACGACGCCAGTGGCACCGTTCGTACGACCAGCACTTATAACCAACGCTACACCTACACCGGCCGCGAGTGGGACCCAGACCTCAACCTATACCACTTCCGCGCACGATGGTACGACCCTGCAACAGGCGGGTTTATCTCTCGCGATCCGTTGGGATATGTGGATGGGATGAGTTTGTACCGGGGGTATTTTGTGCCGGGGAGGGTGGATCCGATTGGTCTTTCGGATCGTTGTTGTGAAAAAGGAGCTTACGTCGAAGTCGCTGCAAAGTCGTATATTGCAAGCCTTAAGGGAACCGGCGTGGCGGTTGCGAAAGCAAGGGGCTGGAGCGACGCACAGGAATTGGCGCTTGGTCTATTTATGGCAGCAACAGAATTGAGCTACAGCGAAGATCCCATGGATGGCGATTTCAGAAAGCCGCTAGACGCGAGAATTTATAGTATGACGAGAATATATATGACCTGGGATTGCAACGGTTTCACGGGAGTTAGAGCTCCAATTACTGAGACTGGTGCTGGATCCGAGCCTTCAGGAACTGACTATCCATTCGGCGTTGGAAGTTTAAAAGATCCCGACAACAAAATGTTCGAAGCCAGCCGATCGCATTTCACGTTGCGCTGGAGACTTGCAGGAAAACCAGACGTTATTGCCGAACCAATTTTTCAAGCGATTAGTCCGCGCAATTCGGTTTACATTTGGCACCAAGTAACTGTAGAGGGATTCTTTTTTATAGAGGAACCGATTATCAACGTGAAACTTGAGGGCAGCGAATTCCCTAGCCACCGGGTTTGGATACGGGGCAACGCTTCAAAAAAATGGGGAAAGCCTTTTATCGAAATTCCGCAAAAGCATATAATTAACTTATGGGATTCTGCCCCATTCGACGCGACATACGTTGAGTAGACTACACCTTCGGATCAACCATATGGAAACTGACAATCGTAGATTCACGAGAACGAGCAGGAATTGGCATTCTTGTTCGCGATTGTTCGGAGTCGGCAACGCAATTAGTCTGATGTGGTTGGCATTGTGTACGCTACCGGTAATTTGGTTTCTTTGGTTTGCCTTTCGCCACGTGCAATTCGATTCAATTATGCGTACGGTTCCCGAAAAGGTCGTCGTATTGAAAGAGGCCAAACAGCTCTTTGAATCGGAAGGGTTGTACAGTTCCGTCAGCTATTTCGATGGAAGACTCGGAAAACCAAGTTGGAACAGTCGAGTGCTTGTGTGCGATCGTTATGAGTTAAGTGTTTTTTTCGTGTTCAATTACAGTGGGTTCGAAATTACCCATCTGGAACCGCCTACGATAACTCTTGCTGAGCTGGAATCAATTGATGTAGTTCAAAACGCTGCTTCGAGCGAACCCAACATTTCCATTCGTTACAAACAGAATTTTCGTGTAGAGATTACTCTTGAAGAGTGGAAAACACTCGTCGAATCCGAGGGCGATTTTTCGAAAATTGGAGTGGATTTGAATTGTGACCTACCTGTTGAAAACATTCAGTATTTGCCTTGGAAAAAGTGGCACCGTTCAAATTAGAGAAGAAGGGGGGACGGAGAAGAAAAGGGGTGAGCGTTCGATGAAGTGCGTCTTGTGCGGTTTGCTAGGTTTTTGGGTTTCGTATCCCCCAACCTAGGAGTATATCCATGGAGCGTCCATCTGTTTGCCCACGAGCGGGGTTTATCGACTGGCAATGCATGGCCCTATTCGTTCAAGAAAGAACCATGAGTAAGCCTGGTTTGGATAAATAGGCGTGGAGCTGCCGCTAGGCTGGCTTTGATTGGCATGCGGTTCGCTAACCGAAAGATGGGGCGATTCTTGAGCGTCGATTTAATGTTTGATTCGGATGTCGGTGCGATTGAGTGCCGATGTCGAAGATGAATCAGGCGATGCAAGTGGTTTGGCACTGATAAATGTGAAGTGATTGCAGACCGGTGGCGAGGCAGGCGGTTTCGATCGCTGCGGATACTTGAATCTTGTCCGTCGCTGAAGGTGCGACAGTTTGGTTAGGTTTTTTTCCTCGATGTCTTTTTCCTTGGTGGCGGAATTCCGGTTGGAAGAATCTTCGGTTCGCGTTTGGATTGCTCGTGTTGAGCATGGTCGCACTTTTTGTGGCGGTGTCGTTTGGGATCGTACACCGCGTCGGGATTGAATACGTAGATCTTCGGATTGCGTAGTTCGCCCGACTTCAATCGCTCGGCGATCTGTTCGACCAAGTACCAATAGATCGCTTGATACAACCACTTATCGAACCATGTCGTGCCCACCATCGTTTCTTGCAACGCCACGGGCCAACGACTGCGGTCGACTCGACCGGCTCGCAGTTGCTGCAAGAACTCGACCATCACGTCCCATGGCATGACGCTCAGCAACGATAGAAGTTCTCCGACGGCTTTGAGAATCGTCGTCGTCATGTGCTGGGAACGCTGAGCTACTCGCTCCATCTGCTCCCCGCACTTCCGATGTCTGTGAACCCGAACCGTTACGATTTTGGGGCTTCGTGTTTTATCTTCGAACCGCGTCTGGGAAGCATCACCCACTTAAAACTGACCTGTCCTCCCGCCTCGCAATACATTTCTGAAGGAAATTCGCAAATCGCCCCAGAATTCCTTCCCACGACACCACTAAAAATCCGTCTTGTTAGTGCTGGGGTGCGACATCGGTTCGTCCTTGCAGGTTTCCCGGCCCGAGCTCCGGGTGATCTCATTTCTCGAGGAACTGCCCATGCCCATGTATTGGCAACTGAAGTACTGGAAAAAGGCAAGTGACCGGGAGCGGGTGATCGATCGGATCAGCCGCTTGCGAAAGTTCATCGGGAAATCGGTACCCCGGCGAACCGCTTCGGACACGTTGCTGCTGGCGACTTGGAATATCCGCGACTTCGATTCCAACAAGTTCAAAGAAGGGCCCCGGCTTCCCGAGTCGTTCCATTACATTGCCGAGATCATCGCCGCGTTTGATCTGGTCGCCATTCAAGAAGTCAACGACGACATGCGGCCGTTTGAGAAAGTCATGGAGCTGCTGGGCCCCAGTTGGCGGTACATTGCCACCGACCTGACCGAGGGACCGTCTGGCAACGGTGAGCGAATGGTGTTCGTGTTCGACTCGAATAAGGTCCAGTTCAAGCACATTGCTGGGGAAGTGGTTTTACCGAAGAGTGCTTTGGTCGATGGTGTGGAACAGTTCGCCCGCAGTCCGTTTTTGGTCCGCTTTCAGTCGGGTTGGTTCAAGTTCAATCTTTGCACGGTGCACCTCTATTACGGTGACGACGCGGGAGACGGCAAAGCCCGACGAGTTGCAGAAATCGACACAATTGGCAAGTTCCTCAAAAAGCGGGCTTACAAAGACGGACAGAACTATATCCTGCTCGGCGACATGAATGTCGTCGATCCCGACGACGAAACGATGAAGGCCTTGAAGAAGCACAAGTTCGTTTTGCCCGCCGACTTGACCGAAGACAATACCGCCCTGCGGTGGGTGAGCAACATGAGCGGGGACAAACACTATGATCAAATCGCGTTTTTACCTCGCAAGGATGAACTGGAGATTGGCCCGAGCGAGAACAATGCCGGAGTGTTGAACTACTACAAGGCGGTCTTCATGGAAGACGAGGCAGAAACCTACCTTCCGTTGGGGAAAGCTAACGGCAAGTGGCCGGAGACGCCCGCCAAGCGACAGACGTATTTCGCCAAGAAATGGCGAACCTGGCAAATGTCGGATCACCTGCCCCTGTTTGTCGAACTGCGGATCGACTTCACCGAAAAGTACCTCAAGCGAATTCGCAACGGCACGCAGCCAGTCGATCCGCCAACAACGGATGCGGTCGAGGATTAGAGCTTTGGATGAACTCGCAAGGGTCGTAGTTCACACGTTACCTCGTCGAGGACGATGGATTCAACCAGGTTTTTACCGGGTACTTCCTTAGGATCTTTGTTTTGAGCGTCAAGCTGATCAAGACATTTACTGGCAACTATCAGGTAGCTTATGCGTGCCCGAACTGCTCGGAGTCGCTGCGGAATCCCATTCGCGATGTTGGTAACGAGGATTCTTGCCCGGCCTGTAAGCATCGATTTCGGGTACCGAACAGCCCTGAGATCCAAGTCATGCAAGGAAAGTTGGCGGACGAAACCGAAAGGAAAGCTGAAGCCGAGAGGATTAAGGCGGAGGAAAAGCAGCGTGAAATCGAGGCTGCTCAGCTGAAGAAGAGAATCGGAACAAATCAAGCTGCAATTAAAAATGAAGCTCCGCAGACACATACCTGGACGCCCAGCGTGAGTGCACCGGCTATTTCTGGGGCACGGCCAACAACAAGATCGGAAGATTTCAACGATTTGGTGAGCTGGGCGGTTAGAACAACTCGCAGACTGCTGAACCTATCACTTTTGATTTGGTGGACGTTGTGTGCGGCGAATCTCTTTGGATCGATTGTGGTAATCTCGGTTCTTTATCGGAACGTCGCTACTTCGCGTGGCGACTCGGTCGGTGGTGTTGAAAACGTCGTTGCCTACGTTTTTGCTTTAGCATTGTCTTTGGCGTTTTGGTTGTTGATGGCATTCGCTGGCACAGTCTCCGTCGGGGTTGCTGGGGTACTTTTTGAGATTGAGAAAAACACTCGCAAGTAGCGTACTCTAGTTCGTTGAGGCAAGATCCTCAGACTTGATATCTGGGTATCGCGGCTACTTAAATTGCGGAATTAAAGAACATCTTGCTCCGGAACGATCCTGAACGAATTCAAACGTTTGTCCTTCGAAAACCTCGTCGGAACGCTTTGGACAGTTCGCAATATTCAATGGCATTGAATTCTTACAACCGTGGCGTATCGCAACGAAGTGTGACCAGGCAGGAAAGTTATCGTTCACTGCACTGCGAAACACCTAACTCTTGATTTTGAACATCGCATGCTGATAAACTCCCAGGTGGAGGGAATTCGATGCGTAAAAGACTACCTGGCTATCGGACGATTCGCGAAAGTTGGCAATTGGTTTACCAGTTCTACTGGGACAGCGGTTATCCGCGGCCGGAAATCAACGTCGCACAGGTGTTTCAGCAAGATGGTGTGTACGTGGTGCTCGAGCGACCCTGTGCCAAGGCCCAAGGACCTTACTCAAGCCTGAGCGAGGCCTTGGAAGTGCACGGATTCCTGTGCGTAAATGGCATCACCGTCGAGATTGTCTGTACCGTGATGGACGCCAAACAACTGTCAAAACTGCTTTATTGCGATGAAAGTGTTGGCTTCAAACTGAAAATAAACGGGGAGCAGTTTCAGCTTACTCCGGCCCGAATATTCGGACGGTCACGGAAGCTATCTGCAAGCAACGGTGAAGGTTCGCTTGATAGTAAGTCGGTTAACGCTGAGAGCGAATTGCCCTCAGCGGTTAATGCTCTAGGCTAACCACTTTTGCGATGACAACGGACTGCTGCAACCCTAAGTCACAGACGCTATGGGTTCGAACGATTTGCAAGGGACGAGTGAATTTCATGACGTCAATATTGGCGAGTTGTGAACTTCAATAGCTTGTTTTGTGTGTCGTATTTCATGCAAAATGCATGTGGAAAAACGTGCCCCGGCTGTCGAAATGGGTGGCCAAGTGCCATTTTACCTCTCACTGTTGTGGCGTTCAGGCGATTTCGCGGTCCTCGATTACCAATTTCGATTCATATTCTGCGGATGCTGTCGATCGACCAGTTGTTGTCGATTGGTGTTGCTGCCGACCAAAAAAGCTCTCTTGGGATCTACATCTGTGGTCATCGCGAATGACTGAAAAACCTCGTTTTTCTCAGGAAATGTCGGTAGTTGCATGCCACTATGTGATTGGATTGGTAGCACGAAACAGGATGCTCCATTGCTAAAGACTGAGCGTGGTCACCAGACAATTCGGCTATCAAAGATTGGGACTGTGGCTTGCCGATTCACGTTCTGAACCTATGTGAGTCCAAGTAACGGCATTACCTACTGAAAGTATGTGACAACTCTTGATAACTCATGCACACTCCTGACGGCTCGGATTCGATTGAAAGAATCGCGATGTTGCTTTTCGTTAGTGCACCAAATTGCACGAATACAAATCGTATTTAATGAGCTATGCCAAAATTGTAGAATGACGTCAGGAGTGGGCATAACTTAGCACCAACCAATTGAAGGAGATCTTTATGAAGCCGATAAACATCCCGGGGGATAAGCGATTCATGTCTGTTCGCGAGGTCGCGTTGACGCTCAGTGTTTCGCAGTCGACGATCCGACGCTTCGTGAAAAGATGTCAGATCCCGTACTTACGTGTGGGCCGTTTGCGAAGATACCATTTTGCGAAGATTGTCGAGAAATCGTTTCGAGTGGATTCCCATCTCGACGGCGAGGCAAGGGAGGACAACAAGCCGGGCCAACAATTCAACTAGACGACAGGAGTGATCCGAGAAAGCTGTAACACGATTGGCGTGCAATCCACCACATTTCTTCGGCACGACGACGGCAGAAGGCTCTTGAGTGACGAGGCGTGGGAACAACGACCGGGCCTGTCGGTCACCATCAACCGAGATAATCCTACCGATTTGCGATCGAGGGCGGCGACGTGGGACGCACCGGACCTTACGCTTTCTTTATGAGTGGATCTCGGATTCGGGATTCACCACACGAGACGAACGATGATTGTTTCAACCCCTTTGGTAGGTTTTATCGTGGGCTAGTTTCCGGAGTTGAAGTGTTGATTCCACGCGGGCAATGGCCGTACTTCAATCGGCAGTGCCCGCAGCAGATATTTTCTGCCGGTTCGCCTACGAGTGGCTTGGACCTAGCTTCGGGCTCTTCGACCCAGCCCGCTGTCGCCAAGTATCGTTTCGCTTGAGTAATCGACCAATCGGCCCGATGAACCGTGGCTTGGCATAGAAACATTCGGCCTTCCGAATACCATGCGACATGCTCCAGTTTAAATTCGCCTAACGCGTCATCTAAAAGCGTCAGCCCGATGAACGGAGCAAACGGTAGCTTTTTTTCGCGGTGGAAATTGGCGATTCCCTTGGCATAATGCAGATGCAGCGAATAGTCGGTCAGGAATTCAGTATTGATTTCTGTTCCTCCGCTGGGATTTCTTCGGGAGCCACATCCACACCACGTGGCACAGTTAAATTCCGGATTTAAGATCGGTCACGTCAATCCAAATAAGCCCTAAATCCTACGATCAATTATTGCTGTCCGCCGTCCTTCGCCAGTTTGTACTCGCGAGACAGATCGAT
Source organism: Pirellulaceae bacterium (assembly GCA_030681235.1). Classification (GTDB taxonomy): domain Bacteria; phylum Planctomycetota; class Planctomycetia; order Pirellulales; family Pirellulaceae; genus M30B19. Next base: position 9,603 of record JAUXWY010000018.1, read on the forward strand.
GCCTAGATCTTGTTGGGGGGCGAATTCCTGGAACGCTGCGTACATCAGACTGACCAAGTGCAAGCCAGTAAATCGCCCGGGCAACGCACGAAGCTCGTGCTTCGTTTCCGGGTTATTGATATCCAGCCCTTGATTGCCCAGCATCGCAATCTCCATGGCCAAACTCTTGATCTCCGGCACGGACATGCGAGAGAACCGCTCGAAAGCGTCCTGAAAATACGTGAGCACGTCCAGTCGCAAGGGAGTGCTGGACCGGAGTACTTCCCCCGATCGCTGCGTCAGTCGCTCCTTGGCAAGATCAATCAACGACTCCGGACCGTCGGACTTGGTTGCCGCCCGGTAACAATCCTCGGCTTCCTTTGGTTGCCCCAGAGCGGCCAAGGCATCTCCCTTTGCAACCAGCATCGCGGTATCCCCAGGATTGATGTCGATGCATTTTTGCGTTGGTTCCAGCGACTCCGCAAAACGCCCTTGCTTCATCAGCGTCGCGGCCAAGTTGCGTAAGGCGAAGTAGTTGCCCGGCTCTTGCTCCAGGGCTTTCCTCAGCCACTCTTCGCCGATGAGCAAGTTGCCCATATCGATTTCCGCGGCTGCCAACGCCACCATGCCTAGAACGCGATCCGGAGCGATCTCCACCAACTGTTCCAGGAGCGGGATTGCTCGATCAGGCAAACCGACCTCGGAGTACGCCAGTCCCAAGTGATACAGAGTGGACGGGTCGGACGGTTGCTGATGGTACAGGGTTCTCAGGATCGGGAGAGCTTCCGCAACGTTTCCGGCTGCAACTAGCTCCAAAGCCAGCTCGTGCGGATCTTTCCACGCGGCCTCTTTCGTCCACCGCACGTCAATCACTTGGTTGGAGTCATCAACAACGACGCGAGCTTTTCCACCGAACCCAGCAAACTGTTTGGCGAAGAACTCCGTTACTTGTTGCTGGAATTCAAACGAGCCCAAGGCCACTGACGAATCGGCCAACAGAGAACGATCGAAGTTCTCGAAGGATAGCTTGAACGAGAACTCTTGTGACATCATCGATCCCTTGTCGTAAACCAACCGTCGAGTCCTAGTTCCTGGGCCCACGCCAAGACCAGTTCTCGATCCTGTTGTGGCTGATCACCCAAACGATCGAAATGGGCCAGCAGTCGGTCCGCAACATCGCCGTATCCCGCCGCCACATAGGGGGCAAAAACGATTGGCGAATTCCACAGCCCGGCGAAGAACTTCGCAAATGCCGCGTTCATGGACGCATTGGGGCGAATGATCTCGGGAGGGGCCAATTCGGTTGCTCGCGGGGACAGGGACTGCATGTTCTCTTGCAATTGCAAATCCAGACTTTGTTGTTGCAGCGGTCGCAGTTCCGGGTGCTGTTCGTAAATCTGTTTGTCGATCCTCAGGGCAATCGGCATCGAACGGAGTTGCAATCCCAAACTATTGCCGAAGCGACGGGCCAGTTCCCCTAGGGTCGTCGGAGGAAGGCTTGAACCGGTTCGGTGGTGCTTCTGCATCAAGCTTAGGACATCGGGGTGCATGCTGGGGCGGTCGACCAAGTCAAAGCGACTCTCCGGCGGGGACTCGACCGATCGCAGAGCAAAGCTGCACTGTTACGCGACCAAGTAGGGCAAGACGGCCTCGTGTTCGGGCTTGTAGAGCAGGAGGTGGGCCGGTTGATTTGCCCGGGCCATCCGAATCGTTGCGTGCCCGAGGAACTGCGAATCGGCCTGGAGCAGAACCGGCGTTGTGGTCGCTTGCTGCAAACGATCGAGGTAATTGGCTTGCGTCTCGCGGGCATTCACGATGGTGGTCTCTCTCGGGTATCGGTTCGGGCCCCGATTTTACAGCACTCGGACGCCTTGCAAAAGGAATGCCTAGGCGACTGGCAGCGAAGGCTGGCCCGCCACGTCTGAAACAATACTTTCGGCACCGTTGGGCGAGCGATACAATCAACTCTCTGAGGGCCGCCAAGCAGGCATCGACTTTAAGATCGTCGATCGGGACTATCGACCGTTCTTCACCTTTACTGACCATTCTTAGCCAGACCTGACACCGACTCGATTAAGCTGGGGATGTCATGAAAGGTCACGATTCCGAGTAGACTATCTTCACGTCTGCCACCCTCCGTGACCAAAATTGCCTCCAATCGGCCGCCAGCTTTTTGGGCCTTCTCGAATTCGGTTAACGCAGCCATTGCGGAATTGTCTCGCCGCATGAACTTGAAGTGCGGTTCGTGCAATTGCATCCGCATCACGTCACCGATCGAGGCTTCTTCCACGATACCATTACCCTCTTTTGGGAAAAACCTAGCCAGCCAATGCAAAATAGTATCGGCTGTCAACAAGCCGTGAAAACGCTTTCCGTCATAGATCGGCAATTGGGAAAAATCGTTTTCGTGCATTAGGCGAATGCAGTGACCCACGTGATCGTTCGGACTACCACATTGAACGGGACGTTTGGCAATAGAATGCAATGTTTCCGGGTTCTTCAATCGTTCCGCCATGTTCCGAATCTTGGCCAGGGACTGGTCCGATGGAATGGCAAGTGGCGGAGTATGGGAATGTTCGTGAGCAATGAGGTTCCGCAATGATGCAAACCGTTTTAATTCTGTGATCTGCGATTTGGATAGCAGACCTCTCTCACACTTTCGCAAGACACTACTGAAATCCATCTCCTTTGGGGAATCGGTCACGTCCCGCAGATGCTTCTCAATTTGGTTGAAGCATGCGAGGAAATCAGAAGACTTCGAATCCATCGTACGACCCTTTCATTTCTACGAAACAATCATCATTCGAAACCAAGTGACGCCGCTAAACTGGCTTCGAGAAGCTATGGTAACCGGAGTCCCGACTTTGCCATCATGAAAGGCTTTTTCGATGGGTCATTTCCACTTGCACCGCATCCGTACCATGGGCAAAGCAGAAGCCGCAGTAGTTGCACTTGCCAGCCGAAATCCCGTTCGGAATTGGATTACCGAAGACCATGTGGGACCCCTGAAAGTCCTTCAGATTCCCGAAGCCGCATAGTGGACACTGCTCTCCAATTAGCTCGATCGGTTGATAGCGAGATCGTATTAGAAATCGCACTTTTCGCACCGTTTGGAGTGCATCGCTAAAGTCCAGCCATCTGTCCTTGGGAAGATGACGAATCGTTCGCTCGAAAATGTGATGCAAATGCCAACATTGGGGATCATTCGGAATCTGCGAACGCATGGTTTTAGATATGAAGACAGGCGATTCTCGGGAAAACGCGGATAAATTTGTGATGGCGGTCCAAAGCAGTTTGCCCACAGAGTAGAAGTCCGCAGCTATCGTAATATCGCCTTCAGCCCCTGATTCGCACTCTGGTGCCATGTAGTTCTGAGTCCCGATACCCTCGTCGATTGACGTGACCGACTCACTGTCAATGATTTGACAGATGCCAAAATCGATAACTTTGATTGAGTGGTCGGGTAGAATCAGAACGTTCGAGGGACTTAGGTCTCGATGAACAATCCCCTTTTCATGCCACGCCTGAATAGCGTTCAATAGGTTTTCGCAAAATCCTAAAGCCGCGAGCGGTTCTTGAAAGAACGGATTATTGTGAGTATCCAGTAACTTCTTTAGCGACTTGGCCGTGTCGAACAGTTCCATCACGTAATATTGAAATGCAGCTTCTGGTGCGGAGTGATCAACAATCCGAATAACTGAGGGATGATCGACGGTGTTGATCGCGGCAACTTCCTTTTCGAATCGTTGATAAGCCTTCAGCGGGCGGCCTGTCGCGAGCCCTTTAAGGGCAAAACGCCCCGAGTGCTGACCGGTAGAATCCGTCACCTCGACCACGGTGGCTTGACCGCCTTGCCCTAAAGTTCGACCTGTCGGTTTCCAACGAAAACTCGGTGGGATTTTCACGTCTCATACCCTTTTCGTAATATTAAACGACTTGTGGAAATAGCTAAAAACGTCTTGGCGGAATTCTGCAAAACCATCGTAGCACTGGAATATCATGACACGTTAAGCCGAAACGCCAGTTCGTTCGCGGCCGAGAGTGGAAATGGTATTCGATCCGCTAGTTTTTCCGTTGTTTTGGCATCGACTTTATAGTCTTCTCCCATCACAACATTAAACCACCGTTCGCGATCCATCACGACACGATACATCTTCTCGTCTTGAGTCTCAGCGATAAATGGAATGTAGATTTGAATTGGTTGACCAGCAAATTCGGCCTTGGCACCGATGCGATCAACGCGACCGGTTCGCTGTTCCAAAGTACTCGGATTCCAACACAAGTCATGGTGCAGGACATAACGGCAATTCAAGTGCAAATCGACGCCCTCGGCCATCACGCTGCTGGCAATCAGCACCTCCGGATAAAACGGCGTATTGAATGTCAGCATCAGCCGCTGGCGAGTGTCCGACCTTGTGGTACCGTTCACCAGTCGCACGTTCGGTAGCAATTGCTCCGCTTTGGCTCCTTGTAGTTCGCCGTCTTCGTATTCGCCTCCCGCATCTGTACCGAAGTGAGCCCCCGTTTGAATCCGCTTCACGGCGTCGATGTATCGGGCTCTCTCCGTCTCGCCGCAGCGTTCCACCAGAAACGTCAGAAACTGGCCAATGACCTGTCGCAGCGTAAGTCCGGACAGATCCTGAGTTGCAAGGGCTTCCCTCATCGTGTCAGCGTCAAGTCGCTCTCGATCGAGTGGAAAGTACCTCGCCAGAAACGATGGCGTACGAACATTCCGCCTAATGATGTCCACCAATTCACCTTGTCGCTCTCGCAACAGCGGAAATTGGGAGATCAGAGCAACCGCCTCGGCATCACAGGCTCGCCGAATCGGAGAATCCTCATCGAAGAAACGCTTGCCAATCAGCAGCAGCTGAGCAGCCACTTGTTCTTCGGGCAATTTTAACTTCACAGCCCCCAATCGCAGAATCTCCGATTGTATCGCGTCCGAGACTTTTTGACGAAGCACTTTGCCGGTCGCGACATAATGGCAAAAGACAACCGCTTTCTCTCCACGACGCCAGATGTCGACAACTCGCTGGACGGTAGCGGCCACCTTCGGGTGGTGAATTTCCGAACTGGCTCCCCGTGGAATCAATGATTCGAGTTTGTCGAGATACCAACGGACTTCATTATTGTCGCTGTTGTTTGTCTCAACAACTTGATCATCGTCACCGTCGGTCGAGCCAGCTCCATTGTTGGCTCGTGTGTGCAAGAACGCTTCGTAGCTAGAAGCTAGGCCCTCGGCAAACACGGGCCGGGAATCAGGCTTCTGTGACGTCGCTCGTGCCGCCAACAAAAACGGCAACAATGCGTCTCCTTCGACCGCAAGTCCCAGACCATCGGTATCCGGCTGATCGGTTTGAATGGATCGGCCAATCAGTCGTTGGCGGCGACTGATTGCAGCATGTTCGACCGGAAGGAGTCGCGATTTCAGGTGTCGAACGACCCATCGGCGGAGCGTTTTTTCGGCATCGGTCATTCGTTCTTTGGTCCGGTGGAAGCAGTACATCACGTCCGTTGCCGCGGGCGTCAATTCACCGCTGGTCGGGACCGCATTCCACCAGTCGTCGACGCTTGTGTAGGCTGTGTCTTCGACTTTGAGATCATCACTCCGCAACCGACCCCAAGAATGGTCCAGCGTCATTGCCGCTTCCTGGGCCGCGTCCAGGCTTGAACGAAGTTGTTGCCGCAGCTGTGCAAACCCCTCACGACCCATTTCGGGAGCACCGGTTCCTTTCCAGCAAATCCCATCAAACCGATCCAGAACAGAGCAAAGCTCATTATGTCCTAACTGGAACGGAGTTGCTGTCAGAAACAACATGCGTTCAAAGACCCCGGCCAACGCCCCGCGACTGATCTCATCCGCATCGTCGGTCGCTTCTTGAGCATGAAACAGGGTCGCCAGTCTCGTTGCAGAATTCTTTAGATGATGAGCCTCGTCGAGAATCAGTAAGGGCAGCCGCACGCGTATTTGTTTCAAACACTCTGCCCACAGATCGGCGACGGCTTTTTTCACTGCATGCCGAGCGTTGTTCAGGTGTTTCTTGAAGTGTTTTGTTTTTCGCAGAGGCATTTTTTGTAAAGCATCAAAAACCGTTCGCATTTCTAACTTTGGCAAAGCTTTGACGACGGCCGCGGGTACCGGATCGTCATCCGCCAACTTTAATTCTGCCAATATTGACAGCCAATCTGTCGGCTTTGTGTTCAACAGCTTCACCCACAAATCTGGGGCACGCCTTCGGTCAAAAGGAAATTGAAGCAGTTCTCCCATGTGACTGCACAGAGCATTTCGCAATTGACTGACGTTACGCTTTCGATGCAAGCTTTGTTGGATGAGGGCCAACATGACCCAACGGTCACGCAATCCGCGACTCATTGCACCGTGGGTCAAGAAGATGACCGACTTTCGTCGACTCGGCGGGTCGTCCAGAAGTTTGAGAAAATCAACCGCCCGCTCGGCAGTTCCGCACCTTATTCGTTTTGCGAGTTCCGGGGGCAAGCACTTTTCGCAGAACAATGCAAAATCGGCTGGCCATTTTTCTTTCAGCGTCGATGGCACCATCACGACGACAGGACGTCGACCACGATTCTCCAATGCAACCGAGACTGCAACCGCCAAGGCCACAAAAGTCTTTCCCATTCCGACTTCATCAGCCAGAATCAATCCTGGTTGATCGAGTAGTCGCTCCAAGATAAAACTGGCCGTCTTCTGCTGTCGGGTGGCGTCCTCGGCTGAGATGCGTCCCTTCACATGCAGGTTGATGTCAGCACAATATGGATACAATGAATTCATGGTTTGACTGCCTCAAAAACGGCCGCGACATATTGACGTAGATTCACGGGAGACTGGTCGCCGATCGGCGGAACCAAATCTCGCAGTTCCCCAATCACCTGGGCAATCTCTTGTCGATGAATATCCGCCGGAACACAGCCGACCCGGGTTTCCGGTTTGGTCCGGGAGAGTTCCAACATTAGTTCAGTTAGCAAGAATGCTTTCTCTTCCTCTGATCTCGCCTCTCGAAGTAATGCGTGGGCTAGGGCTATCACACCGACCGGCCCACGAAGTCGCCATTGTAGGAATTCGATGGTGACAACCGGTCGCTCCAATCGCTTTCGCAGAGCATTGAGTGCCCATGAAATACGACGAGTCCGCTGCAATAGAAACTGACGAGTGTCCACGCGTTTGTGTGGATCGATCAAGACGTTATTCGCGTTGGAATCTTGGTTCGGCCGACGTTTGAGGTATTCCTTTAGAACCCGGTGCAATGGTCGTGCGGAACTAAGGATATTAATCAGAACTTCCAAGGGCAAGTGTTTGAGTTCTTCGGGGGGCGGTAGCACATTACCTGCCATCACATTGACAGGCCACCAAGCTGCTGCGTCGCAGCCTTTCCAGCGGACCCAAAAGCCTGCCGGAGGTCGCGGTGTGTGCCATTCAACGACGCACTCGGTTGGCGAATGGAGCGACTGCCATTCCGGTTCGCCCCAAATTCTTTGGTTGTCTCCGTCGGCCAACAATTCCCAGCCAGCTGGGGGAGTCCCGGAGAAGACGAGCCGAATCGTAGCCTCGTGTTTGTCGTTGCAGTCGTATGTGGCACTGCCAAAACATAGCGGGAGCAAGGTCGTGTCGATCACCTCGTCTTCATTGTCTTCCGTTCGCGGTTTCCATTTCACGCGATCGTCCAGGTCGACCGGTTCGCTGTCTGGAAACGTTTGCCCGAGTAGCCTGCGAGCGTTGGGAAACCGATTCGTATCAACCAGATAAACCAGGTTCGCCTCTAAATTTGGATGTTGACTAAGCCCGGTTCCTGCACTGGTAAAGTTGCTGGATCCAATCAAATAAGCAATCCATCGCGAACTGTCCAGTAGAATGCCCTTGGCATGGAGCGACCGCCCGTCGGGGATGATGACTCGGCTAAACGTTGTCGAAACACTTGGCCGACCGGGTGGCTGAGCATGCAAGAGAGACTCGGGAGCATGCAAGAATACGCCGTCCTCCGTACCAATCTCTTCACCGGAAACGTGAAAGTGTACTTCCGCGTCGCCCCGTTGTCTCAATAGACTCCACAGTTCGCGAGCGGGGGCGTTTTCCGTCTCCGGTGTATCGAAGAACGGACTAACCACGTGACCGGTTTCGGGCGGTGATCCACCGGGCCACAAACCTTGCATGCTCTTGAAGACACTCGCTTGACCTGGGCCACTGAATACCGGCCGAACGAGTACTCCAGCTCCCCGAGCGTCTTTGTCGCTTACACCCCACTGAGAACAATCCGTCGCGACGCGGTCTAGCAGGCCGTTCCAACGCTCTAGCGGGGGGCTAGAACCTGAGGCTACCGAAGAATAACTCGCAGCAATCCTAAGAAAGGCGAGTGTGTCGAGTAAGCACGATATTGGAACCTGACCATCTTCGCGAAAATCGAGGACTCCGAAAACTTCCAAATTGCGTCGGTAGCCATCGTCCGTAAGATTGGCTGAGCCAACAATCAGACGAACCAGATTTGACCAATACAACAACGAGACTTTGGCATGCTGCAAGCCCTTTGGCATTCGAGTCGCCATGAGGTCCCATCGCAGACTCCGAAGTCCACGGCAGTGGTGTTGGTCCACCAAGGCCGCCGCACAAGACAGTTGGGCCAACTTCTCCTCGCGTTCGATCAAGTAGACCGGCCCATCTTCGGATGGATCCGACTCCAACTGCAAGAAACTGGTCAGGCATTCTTCTTCAAAAAACTTCGGTGAAAAGGTGAAACTAGTGGCAATCACACCGACTGGGTCACCCGCGTTTTCCGGGGCAACCCACGCCTCCAGGATTTTGCCATAGCCGGGCTTTTGTTCCGTCTTCTTCTTAGCCATCTTGTTTTACCAATCTGAGGTCCCGAGCAAACGACCATAACGACTTTGTCCGATAGGCATGCACGAAAGCATCGTCGTGCCTGGCACCGCCTTCTCGCTCGTATCCCGTTCGAATCATGCAGGACCCATCGTCAAAACGATCAAACCATGGGGCCTTGCCTTCCGGCGGCTTGTCGTGCTGAACACGGCAGTGGTGATCAAGCAATCGTTCTACCCATTGAGTGGCAGGCATCCGTTCGGCCAAACTATGGAACGCATCTTGAAATCGGATTGCCTCGCCAAATGCCGACAACTTCTCGGCGACGTCGGCAAAGATGACAGGGATTCGCTTGGCTGCCCGAGTCACGCCTTTAAGGCTTCCAAGTTCCTCCGGTTTGATGCGGTTTTGGTATGGAGACATATGAAATAAACAATCTTCAAATGCATCAAGCATCAATCGAGAGAACTGTTCGTACGCACTGATCGCATCCAGCAATTCCTGTAAAGCATGACCAGCACTCACTCGGACCAATTCATGGAATCGTCGTTCGGAAAACGATCGCTGCTCGGCTTCGACGGTCCACAAGTCTTGGCCGTCCGAACTGACTAAACTGCGGAGGACCTCGCTTCGAAATCCGCTGCCTGGATTTAGCAACGCGTCGGCAATGACCTTTGCTTCTCGATCGCCCGCTTCATAGATCCCCAAGTGGTCACTGAAGAACTTCCAACCGGGCCAACCTGGTTTTCTGTCGACGGCCCCTGCGTGCAAGCCATCGCGGACAGCATCCAGCAATTGCTTACGGATGTGCTTTCCTTCACCCTCAGCCGTTCCCGCAAAACCAGTCAGCCCTTGTTCTTGTTCCCAAGTTGTCAATAACTTGTGCCCAACTTCACCCAGTCGAGCCGCTCGCTCGACTTCCAGGTCGCGGGCCAAGGCACGATAGACTCCATGGAAACCGAAAACCGTTGGCGATTTGAGATAACGTTTTTCGGAAAGTGGGACGCCATCATGCTTGGCTCGCGAAGCCTTTTCCTGCCCGGGTAATCCGCTAAGTGATTTGCGATCTTCAGTGGACCGCACCAGTCCTTCCACCAGATACCATTCGAATACTTGCCACGGCTCGCTCACACCGTCGGCAGCCACCGCATCCTCATCGAACTCGCTACAAAGAGACAGCGAAACCGCAATGGATGTTAAAAACCGTGGATGCGTTTGACGCTCTCGGACACCCGGGATCAATCGCACAGCCAAAGAGTCCGCGATCGAATACATACCCAGCGGATCGATTGACCCTTCCGCAGACACCTTGGGGTCTGCTTCAGATAGCATTGGCATTAGCATTGGGCAAAAACTCCTTTATGCGAAGGTGAACCTAATTTGCAATTCCCCGAAAGTTCTTGATGACACGATACGAATATTTAACTTTCATTGCTCGTCGACTCGGCATCGCCTTCAAAGTTGCTGCGAAGTTCAGCGTAACCTTCGTTCAAATCATATAAGATGTATTGGTAAGCGTCCACCACAGGCATGTGGGTGTCGGGGTTGGTTGGGACGCGGCGGCGGTTGTCGGGGCGGTGAGATCGCGGGACTGGCCGAATTCGGATTTGCAGAGATTGACGAGGCTGAG
>JAUXWY010000019.1 GCA_030681235.1 Pirellulaceae bacterium
TTTAGCGAGCGTTGGTGTACCGGCTTCAGCCGGCGGGGAGCGCTGAAAACGTTCTTTTCAGCTACCGGCCGGCTGAAGCCGGTACACCAGCGCTCACCAGCCGGCTGAAGCCGGTACACCAGCGCTCGCCGGCCGGCTAAAGCCGGTACACCAGCGCTCACCGGCCGGCTAAAAGCCGGTACACCAGCGCTTGCTAAACCGAATCTAGTGCTGAAATTCGCCGGCGCGACGGTCGAGCTTTAGAAAGTCGATAGGCAATCGGGTGCTGTTGTCGAGCGCTAAATCGGCTAACGCTTGTCCAATAATTGGGGCGAATTTGAATCCATGTCCACTAAAGCCGCCAGCAAAAAAAACGTTGTCCCAGCGAGGGTGCCGGTCCACGATGAAGTGTCCGTCGGGGCTGTAGGTGTACAAACAGGTCGTGGCACCGAGCAACGAACTCCCGAGACGCGGCATGTATTTCTCGCTAAATCCAGGCAGCCATTCCAAGTCCTGTTGATGGACTTGGCGGTCGACATCGTCGGGCTGCGACTCTAACCCCGGCGCATGCCAGCCAAGCTTGACTCCCAACGGATTCTCCGACAATGGAAATCCGTAATAGATGCCTCGATACTCACCCGCTGGGTTCGGATCAATGGCCCAGCCCGGCAAACGCTCGGTGCAAAAATCACTTGGTGATTGAGGCCAAACCCAAGCGACCACTTGCCGCGTGACTCGCAAGGCAACCCCCAAGTCGCTCAACAGACTCCCAGTCCAAGCTCCGCCACACAGGACCAAACGGTCGGCTGTCAACGAATCCGTTTCCGTACGCACGGTCACCTGGGCCGAGTCACTTTTCCAAGAAACAACTTTCGTTTGGCCTCGGATAACGGCTCCGGCCTCCAGCGCTCGTTGTGCCATCGCCGCGACAGCGGCCTCCGAACGCAAAAAGCCCGCGTTTGGTTCAAAAAAACCAACCCAATTCTCAGGACAGCGAAAGGCTGGGAACCGCTCCTCAACTTCTTTGGGCGATAGCGACTGGAATGGAATGTCGTAGGCGGTCGCGGCAAGTTGCGATCCAGCCACCAATTCGCAATCCGGGCTTCCCAAGTACAAGGCACCGACCTGATGAAACAGGTCGACTCCGGTTTCAGATTCCAACGCTCGCCACAATGGATAGACGGCTTTCAGTAATTCAACGTAGCTTGGATGCTCGAAATAGGCTTGGCGGATCAAACGTGTTCCGCCGTGATGGGAACCAAGCGTGTGCGAGATATTGAATTGCTCGAGACCAAGAACACGAACCCCGCGTTTGGCCAACTGGTAGCAGGTCGCCGAACCCATGCTGCCTACCCCGACCACAATCACATCGAAATGATTGCACACCGTAAACCTCGTCCCATCTACTACTTGCGACTATTCGGTTTGGGGACGCGGCCATTGGACCGTTTGCCACGCCCGCCGCGTGTTTCGGTCGGGGCCACGAGATCTTGTTTGCTCACGTGTTTCCCGACCGAATCTTGCAACTGACTGATTCGATCACGGATGATAGCGGCTCGTTCGAAATCCAACTCTTCCGAAGCGGCCAACATCTCGTTCTCCAACTCTTGAATGTACTCCTGAGTGATGAGTACCTTTTCGTCTGTCCCTTTGATCGCATCGTTCGCTGCTCGTCGCGCTTCCTTCTCCGAATCGATTCCGACTTGGATGTTTTTCTTGATGCTAGTTGGAGTGATGCCATGCTCTTGATTGTAATCCATTTGCAATTGACGTCGACGAAATGTCTCATCGATCGCGGCTCGCATGGCGTCTGTGACTTTATCGGCGTACAAAATCACCTTGGCATTCACATTTCGCGCGGCTCGGCCAATCGTTTGAATCAAGGAGGTTTCACTGCGGAGAAAGCCTTGTTTGTCCGCGTCCATGATGGCGACCAGACTGACTTCCGGCAAATCGATACCTTCGCGCAATAGATTGACTCCCACCAAAACGTCGCAGGTACCTTGCCGCACGTTCTTGAGCAATTCGACACGCTCGAACGCATCCAGTTCACTGTGCAACCACTGGCACTTGAGCGACTGTTTGCAGAAGTAGTCGGACAAATCTTCCGCCATTCGTTTGGTCAATGTGGTCACAATCACACGTTCGCCGACCGCGATTCGTTGTTGAATCTCCGTCAATAGATGAGCCACTTGTCCGCGTGCTGCCACCACGTCGATGACGGGATCCAGCAGGCCAGTGGGACGGATCACTTGTTCAACGAACTCGCCGCCGGTCTTCTCGAGCTCGTAATTGCTGGGTGTCGCGGATACGTAGATGACCTGCGAAATCCGCTGCTCCCACTCTTCGAACTTTAGCGGTCGGTTGTCGAGCGCACTGGGCAAACGGAAGCCATGTTCGACCAGCGTTTTCTTGCGACTTTGATCGCCGGCGTACATGGCCCTGATTTGCGGAGTTGTCACGTGCGACTCGTCGATCAGCAACAAGAAATCTTTGGGGAAGAAGTTGTACAGCGTCTCGGGCATCGCCCCTGCGCTGCGGCCGGCCAAATGCCGACTGTAGTTCTCGATCCCTGGACAATGACCGACCTCTTGCAGCATTTCGATGTCGAATCGCGTACGAGCGTTTAGACGTTGGGCTTCCAGTAGTTTTCCTTGCTCGCGCATTTTTTCGAGCTGTTGATCCAGCTCGATTTTGATTCGACTCACGGCGTCGGCGACACGTTCTTCACTGGTCACAAAATGCTTGGCAGGGTAGATGAATAGTTCCGAATCTTGCGCCAACGCTTCGCCGGAAACTGGATTGATGTAGCTGATCTGTTCGACTTCGTCGCCCCAAAACTCGATGCGCACCGCAAATTCTTCGTAACTAGGCCAAACTTCGACAGAGTCCCCGCGCACTCGAAACTTCGATCGTGTGAAGTCCGCGTCGCTTCGCACGTATTGGATGTCCACCAAACGCGCCAACATTTCGTCGCGGTCCATCATTTCACCTCGGCGGACGGCAACCATCATCTTGCGATAGTCCTCGGGCGAGCCCAATCCATAAATACTGGACACACTGGCAACAATCAACACATCCGGGCGACTGACCAAGCTGCTGGTCGCGGCCAACCGCAGTCGGTCGATTTCATCATTGATCGACGCGTCTTTCTCGATGTAGATGTCCCGCTGTGGGATGTAGGCTTCCGGCTGGTAATAGTCGTAGTAGCTGACAAAATAGTGAACGGCGTTGTAGGGGAAGAATTCTTTGAATTCGGAATACAACTGCGCGGCCAAAGTCTTATTGTGTGAGATCACCAACGTCGGCTTCTGAATCTGGTTGACAACGTTGGCCATCGTGAACGTTTTTCCCGAGCCAGTCACACCCATTAGTACTTGGTGTTTTTTATCGTTCCTTAGACCTTGTACCAACTGCTCAATGGCCTTTGGCTGATCTCCCGCTGGTTGATACGGAGCTCGCAACTGAAATGGGCCGCTCGTTCGGTGGAACGTCTTTTCGATCACTGGAATCAATTTCACCTGATACAAAGAGAAAGGGACGCAAACGCGATACACGGCCGGGGCCAATCCCAGGCACTTCACTCAGTTGTTCGATGGTTTTGAAACCGCC
>JAUXWY010000028.1 GCA_030681235.1 Pirellulaceae bacterium
GAAGCCGGTACACCAGCGCTCGCTAAATTGTTTCCTGTCTGAGTGCTCCGATTTGCCTAAGCAAAAACCGGAAACGCTTAGCCCTTCAATCGGCGGCAAATGGCAGCAGCCATTTCCTGCGTGCCAACGGCGGTCGGGTCGTTGCGATTATCTTTCAAATCGTAGGTGACGTACTTGCCTTCGGCGATGACGTCCGCAACGGCTTGCTCCAAACGTTTGGCGGCATCGTCTTCCTTCAAGTACTTCAACATCAACATGCCGGACAGGATCAAGGCCGTTGGGTTGACCTTGTTCAGGCCCTTGTACTTTGGGGCGCTGCCGTGAGTGGCTTCGAACACGGCGCCGTTAGGCCCCAGGTTCGCTCCGGGAGCGACACCGAGTCCGCCGACGATCCCGGCGCCCAAGTCGCTGATGATGTCGCCGTACAGATTGGGCAGCACCAACACGTCATACAGTTCTGGCTTTTGCGCCAGTTGCATGCACATGTTGTCAACAATGCGTTCTTCGAATTCGATGTCCGGAAATTCTTTCGAGACGCGTTCGGCCGTGGCCAAGTACAAGCCATCCGAATACTTCATGATGTTGGCTTTGTGAACCGCTGTGACTTTCTTCCGCCCATTGTCCCGAGCGTATTCGAAAGCGCAGCGCACAATTCGCTCGCTGCCGCTAATGCTGATGGGCTTGATCGAAACGCCGGTTTCGTTGCCGGCGGTCTTGATCTTGCGATCGGCAGGCAGGCCGTTGATAAAGTCGATCAACTGCTGCGTTTCGGGTTTGCCGGCCTCGAATTCAACGCCGGCATACAGGTCTTCGGTGTTTTCGCGAACAATCACAATGTCGATCGGCAGGTGGCTGAAGAAGCTGCGCACCCCCTGGTATTGTTTGCAAGGTCGAATGCAGGCGAACAGGCCAAGTTCCTGTCGCAAGTATACATTGATGCTGCGAAAGCCGGTCCCCACCGGAGTCGTGATCGGAGCCTTCAAAGCACATTTCGTGCGGCGTACACTGGCGATCGTTTCGTCCGGGATCGGGGTGCCCCTGGTCGCCATGACGTCGACGCCGGCTTCTTGGACATCCCAGTGGATCTTGACGCCGGTGGCGTCGATGCACTTACGCGAGGCTTCGGCCAGTTCTGGGCCGGTACCATCCCCTGTGATCAGCGTGACTTCATAGGCCATGGGAGCGATCTTTCTGCTTAGAAACTAGATGATTCCCGAACGCCTCGGGAGCGGCTGACGATAGCACAGCCACAGGGGATGGTCAATCGTGGCGGTCGCCGACGGCTCGCTGATACTGGGCTCAAACCGCCGGCACGCGATAGATCCGATGATGGTAAGAATCCAACACATGGAGCCGCCTCTGTTGGTCCATGACACAGCCCCACGGTTGATACAAAGCCGACGGTCCAGACCCGGGGCTTTTCCAAATCCATAACGACCGACCCTCGCGATCGAATTTCTGCACGCGGTGATTGCCGAACTCGCAGACGTACAGTTGGCCGTGTTCGTCAAAAAACAGGTCGTATGGGAAACGCATTTGGCCGGGATCGGTTCCCTCTTGCCCGATGGTTTGGGTCAACACGGCATGATCGTCATGCAATTGAAAAACTTGGATGCGATGGTTGCCCGAATCGGCCACCCAGACTCGGTCTTGCTCGTCCACGGTCAGGCACTGCGGTCGCATGAATTGGCCGGGATCGGTGCCATGCAGGCCAATCTGAAACAGCAGTTGTCCTTCGGGCGTAAACACTTGAATCCGATCGTTTTCTCCGTATTCGCCAATCAAGATTCGTCCGCGCGAATCGAACGCCACTTCGGTCAACATCCCGAACTTGCCCGGTTCGATGCCGGGTTCGCCGAAGATGGATCGTTCGCGGTTGAGCTCACCGGTCCGCGAGTACGCCAGGGCCTGGTAATAATGAGTGTCGGCCACCCACAACAGACCCTCCGCATCGACGCTTAAACCGGTCGGGCGTCCGTTGGTAACTGCGGGAGTATTCCAAACACGAAGAAAGGTTCCGTCCGAGTCAAAGACTTGAATCCGCCCGGTCATGTCGACGATGTAGATTTCGTTCTGTTGGTCGATCGCAATTGCGCGCGGTTTTTGGAACTGTCCAGGGCCATAGCCAAACTTCCCATAAACCTTGTCGGGAAGAGTCGAACCCTCCGTGCCCGCTTGCCAACAACCGCCTTGGGTCGCAATTAAACCCGTAAGCCCCGCGCCCCCGCAACTCTGCAAAAATCTCCGACGAGTCAGCACATGGCGCGGAATATCTCGGGTAACTTCTGTGAATGACTGATCCGGCTGGGAGGGAGTGACCATTGCTTACATTTGGGGTTGCATCGTTAATATCGATTAATAGGGAATGTGAGGCGGTTTAGGTCCCATCCTGCAAACAGCTGAAGGCGCTATTTTGCACATTTCTGCAATTCGTTACAATCCCCAAAACTGCAATTGCCGATGCTTTAAAGGAGCGTAGGAAGACCACTTGTTACGAAATGGGGCCATGTACGACCAACTCAATAATTCGTAGAATTTCGCTTAAGTTGTCTCGCCGCGAAAACGAAGCGGATGATTTTGGAGGAAATTGGATCAATGCTTACCCAACAGATGATGGAAGTACTTGTCAGCGTTGCCCGATTACCAATGGAGTATCGTCTGCTGCGATCAGGACAATTGAAAACGGCCTATGAACACGTCTTGACATGCGAACATGCGAAACAGGCGTTTTGGGTATTGATTGACGAAATTCGGCCAGAGCTTGTCAGCGAGAAAGCCCGAGCCACCGTTCGGGCAGCCGAGCGTAGGGCAATGCGAGACGAGCCAGTTGGGGCCTTGTATTAATCGGTTTTTTTTAATTTTTTGATTTACACTCTTGCTGCAGTTTTTTGTCTCATCATTACTGCGGCCAACTACTTAATCAACTTGAACGGCCGGACTAATACGGTACGATAGTCCGGAACATAAGTGATTTCTTAATTGCTGGTCGGGGTTGTCCAATGTCGTTAACCGTCCGAGATTTCGTTGCCTTTCTGGCCCCCGAACATGTCATGAAGGACGGTTCGCTAAGATGTCCGTTTTGGCCTGCTGACGTCTTCGCGATCGCGTGCTCAGTCTTGGATCGATTGGGTGTGGTTGCTGGTCTCGGGACGCGTTTCATGAAACACGGTTCTGCATTCCAAGCAAAGCGCCTCAAGAGCCTTAAAGAAAACGCGTATAAATGGCGGATTCAGGCAGGCAAGATGTCGAAGTCGAAGAACAGGTCAACTCGCATCGCAATCCCCATTGTAAAGCGACTATGGACGAGAGCATTTTCTTCTAAGCTATTGAATGCCGAGTTTTCTGAGCTGCAATTTGATTCACCTCCATTCGCCGACGAGGAGTTCGAAACTGCGTGCGAAGCGCTCGTAGATCTGTGCGCACTTGCGGACGAGGTCTTCGCCGGGCGCGGTATTATTCGTCTCAACAGGAAGCGTCAATCAAGGGTGAAGGGAAATGAAGTCTACGAGTTGGATTTCCAAGTTCAGATCGATGAGCTATTGAATTCGACGTTTGGTTCTCGAAAGTCTGGGGCAAACCTATGTCTTGAGTTGTGTGAACAACGTGTGCGGGTTTTGCCCAAGGCGCAACCGCCGGTGAACGGCTTATCGACGCGTTCATTAACGTCTTATATCGCGATTTGCCCACCGAGTCATTTGGAGGTCAATTGGAAACTGTATCACCGTGGCAATGTCGTTGGGTCGAATGAACGCATTTGCAATATGTTGTTGATCCCTTGGCCATTTGAAGTTCACCCTTCTCAATTTCGGGAATGCAATGTCGCCGGGACACACGAACGAATCGGATGGTTTATTTATTCGCCAGACACATCAGAAAATCTGCCGTTGATTGCGGTCGAACGACTGGTTAATCAAGCGGAGAATACGTTAGGAAGGCCGGATTTGGTCGTCATGCCGGAGACATCAATGACGCTCACGCAATACGAACTAGTTAAGAATTTCCTCGCGCGACGAGATATCGGATTGATAGCCGGCGTGTGTTCGCCTGGCGATCAAGTTCAGCCATTCGGAAAAAATGTTGCGATGATGTCGTTTCCGGAACCTGAAGAAATCGATTTTGTTGAGTTGTGGCAGCAGTACAAACATCATCGCTGGAAAATTGATGCTTCCCAAATAGAAAACTATGGAATTGCAACGCAGCTGAACCCGCAAAAATGTTGGTGGGAGGGAATTTGCGTTGAAAAACGCTCACTGAGCTTTTTCGTTCTTCGTGAATGGCTTTGTAGTTGTGTAATGATTTGCGAGGACTTGGCGCGCATCGACCCCGCCGGACAACTCGTGCGTGCCGTGGCTCCAGATTTGGTAATTGCGTTGTTATTTGATGGGCCGCAATTGGCGACTCGCTGGCCAGCCTACCACGCAACGGTTCTCGCCGATGACCCGGGCTCGAGCGTATTGACTCTGAGTTGTTTGGGCATGACCCGACTTAGTCGTCCGGTCAACTTCCAACATCTCAAAGACTCGTCAACGGTGATTGGAATGTGGCGAGATCCGAGGCGTGGACAAGTTCAAATTGAATTGCCACCCGGAAAGACGGCCGCGATGCTCACCGTTGCTCGATACAAGCAAACATGCGAAACAGCTGATGGACGTAGCAACTTATCTTTGGACGGCGCACCGAAGTTTGCGAGCCTAAACTACCTGTAACTTGTTATTCGGCAGCTCAGTGTAAATTTGTTCTCGGTCTAATAACCCTGTAATTATACCTTGATCTCGGCCTCGTCGGCGGACTTGAGTTCGTCGGCAAAGGTCGTGGCTAATGGGTGCACGTGTTGGCGCAGGAACTCATCAACCTGCTCCGGGGCTCGGCCGACGAAATTCAGCGGATCCAACATCTCGTCGATATCCACGGAAGCAAAGGCCGGATCGGCTTGGATGCGCTCGAGCAAGTCGTTGTCGAGTCCTTCGAGCTTGATTTTCGCTGCCGCAGCCAGAGAATGCAAGCGAATTTGTTCGTGCAAATGCTGAC
>JAUXWY010000032.1 GCA_030681235.1 Pirellulaceae bacterium
ACGTCTAATGCGCTGGCAATCGCCACCGCGTTGTCACAAGCCAATGGGAACACGCTGCCATGGAAAACCGTCAAGGATGTGATCAGTGGAGCTATCCAGGCTCGATTTATCGCTGTGGAGGACGGCTCGGCAGCTTGGCCATGTGAAATGTCGTCCGCAAAGACCGTCAAGTTTGTCATGCCGGAACCAACCAGTGCGCATGGTTCTAATGGTGGTGGAGGGGGAGGTGGGCAACCTGACCGCGTTGCAGAGATTCCTTCCAACAAACGGTCAGGACGAGCCGAATTGGAGCCATCGGAGGTCCAGGACTTGGCTGACGTTATTCCTCAGTTGCTTGAACTGAAGAACAAATACAACACGCCGATTCAGTTTTCGATTCGAATCGAATGTGGTGATGGAACCGACCAGCCAAAAATCGAATTGATCAATGAGATCAATAAGATCCTCCTGCAAATAAAGGATGGACTCAAGATCGAGTGATTTCCCTCCACAGCTGACGCTGAATGCTCCAATCAACTTGGCTGGAAATTGGCCGAAGCATCTTCTCGTGAAGTGCTGGTTTGCCGTTTTCGACGGGAGGCAGAAATAACAGCTCCTCCTGGATTTCAGGTGCCAGCATGTTCAGGTTGAGAATTTGGGACATCCTCGGCTGGGTGACATTGGCGATCCGGGCAAGCTCTGTCAGATCGGGGATATCGCCAGCCCGTAGCATTCGTTCAAGCCTGATGGCTAGGGCCATCAGGCGGGCGATACGTGGAATCCGCCCCTTCGGTTTGAGTGTTTCCGGGTCTTGTGCCGGGGCAATCCGGCGACGACTGTTGGTCGTACGACTTAACTGAATCTTTCGAGTTACGGTAATCATGCGGCGTCCTCGGTTGCTCCACCAGCCAACGTCTTGATGGCCGACGGGTGGAATGAAATGGCGATAGTACAATCGGTCACGTCGAATTCAATTCGAGAGACCAATAACGAAATGACTCTTCTGCGCTCACGCGTACTAAACACGTTCCAGATATTGTCGAAGTCCTTGAACGCGTCGAACACATCGTGGTGGGTGATCTGTTGAGATTGCAGGCTCTTGACCCTTGTGAGTAGCTGGCTTAACTGTTGTTCGTTGCGTGAAATTCGCTCGTGTAGGTCGGCAATTCGACTTGATGTGACACTTGTTGGATCGGGCGTGATGGCTAACCTGCTAATGTCAGCGTGGTCGCGAGCCAACTGTCGTTCGAGTTGTTGCCGTTGCGTCGAAAGTTCATCGAGCTCCGCATTGGTTTCTGAACAGGCCTGAACGTAAACTTCATTCAATAGGTCTTTATCGTCTGCGATGGCCCGAATCTGTTCGACGACCACTGACTCGATCTCTCCGGCCGGTACCGACTTGGTTGGGCAGTTTTTCCAGCCCTGTTTAATCGCTTTGCAGCACGTGTAATAGCGGTATCGCTTGGTTCCTCTGCCAGTAAAGGTGTGAACCATCGCTCGGCCGCAAGACCGGCAATAGAGCAAACCTTTGAGGATCGCTCCGTACTTGTTGACCAAGTGATTGCCCTTACCCCGCCCGTTTTTGTTCAATTGTCGCTGAACTTCCTCAAAGATCCCCGACTCAATAATCGGTTCATGCTCGCCGAGAAAAATGTCCGCTTTATGCTTGATCATTCCCATGTAAAGTGGATTGGTAAGCATGGCGTAAATGGAGCATTTGTCGAATGGCCGACCGCCACGCTCTAGTCCTTTTTTTGTTCGCCAAACTTTGTTCCGCCAGCCTCGGGCTTCGACTTCTTGTACGACGGGAAGCAATGAACCAAGCTCAAGGTAGAGTGAGAAAATACGACGGACTTGAATTGCCTCTTCGGCGTTGACCACTAGTTTTGGACTTGGGTTCGAACGATCAACATCGTAGCCCAAGACGGGAATTCCGCCCGACCATTTCCCCTTTCGTCGCTGGGCGGCAATTTTGTCCCGAATGCGCTCGCCGATGATCTCGCGCTCGAATTGGGCAAACGACAGCAGGATGTTGAGCGTCAGGCGTCCCATGGAATGGGTCGTGTTGAACTGCTGGGTTACCGACACAAAGGAGACGCCGTTTTTGTCGAAAGTCTCCATAATCCGAGTGAAGTCGAGAAGTGATCGACTCAGTCGGTCGACCTTGTAGACGACCACACAATCGATTTTTCCCAACTTGATGTCTTCAAGTAATCGATTCAATGCCGGCCGTTCCAGGCTGCCGCCCGAGAATCCGCCATCGTCATAGCGGTCAGGAAGGCATTCCCAGCCCTCAAGTTGCTGACTCGATATGAACGCCTCAGCCGATTCGCGTTGTGCGTCTAATGAATTGAATTCGAGGTCGAGCCCCTCTTCGCACGACTTTCTGGTATAGATTGCGCATCGGATACGCGGCGTTAGCGATTTTCCGGAACGCTTCATTTCTTGCTCCAAAGTCGAAAGAATTGAAATCCGTTGACATGGGAACCTGTGATTTCATTGGCAATCGCTGTCAGTGTCTTGTATCGCCGCCCTTCGTATTCAAATCCATTTTCCAAAACAAGGACTCGAAGGGGTCTGCCCTTATATTCCCGTTCGATAAAAGTTCCTGAGGGAGGAAGGCGAGGGTCTCTGGCAGCCACAATCGGAATCGTTGCTGCGGATTCCAATTCGGATTGGCGACGCGGCGGCGTTACTCGGATCTCGGCATCAATTGCCAACTCTTCGGCTCGCTTCAACGCGCGGTCGGAGAGTCCACCTTCGGAATTCGCTTGTAACCGCCATGCGATGCGCCGGATCAGGTAGCGTTTGTGTCGGCTTCGACATTGTTCGCCAATCACCTGTTCGTATTTATTGGCCAGTTGGCCGATTGTCATTTTCTCTAGGTTCGCGACTTCCTCTGCTGTTACTGAGTTCATTTGGTACCTCCTCAATGTGAATGTGATCGCAGGGATGTGAACTGGACCCGAGCCGTTGGCTCGGCCGAATTCGACGCTGGCTTGCTCGAACACGGGCAAGACCGCGAGCGAGAATCTGAGCCAATTTAGAAGTCTTGTCTTTGTCCATGTGGTTCCTGTGTTTTTCCACCGACCGTCGTGTTGACGTGGTGAGACACAGAGAGCCTCGTTTTTGCGGAAAAATCAAGGCATGCGTCGGAAGAATTCTGAGGAATCTGAGCGAGCATCTTCGAATGGTTCAAATATCTCTTCAGTCCTGTAGCAAGGATCGCGACAAGTCGTTGTCGATTAATTTCTGCTTCCCTATGAGCTTCGAGCCGTTCGTTGTGCACTATTCAAATCCCCAATTTGACTCGGACTTAGGCTGCCATCGGTTGACCATGGGTTATGTATGCCGTTCAAGCGGTCGAACGCCCGCTTTGCTGGGCCTGGGGATATTGGGCCGGAAAGAACGTTTTTTCGAGGAAACCCGCTTGACTCAAACGTTTTCCAAATTGCCACACGCATTGTGGCATTGCCACACGAGATGTGTCGCCCCGTCTCCGCCGAGAGGACATAACCCGGCGGTCATGGCTCGCGGTCGCATTTTCAATTGAGTGAAACGATGTTGTTTCACCATGCGATCGGTTCTTGCCTATTGTGCCGCGTTTAGTTGCCTCCGGCAGGAGTCAATTATGTCACAAGGGAACCAACCCAAGGACCTATTAAACGACTACGCTCGCACCCTGATCCGTGTCAAAGCTCGGCAGCTAGTCCGCCGACCCGAGTTCACTGCTTGTGAGGTGGAAGACCTGGAGCAGGAGCTGACGCTCCACATTCTTACCCGGCTGGATCGCTTTGATCCCAGCCGAGGGTCCCTCAACACCTACTTTGCGCGAGTCGTGGATACGGCCATCGCCATGCTGATCCGTGAGCGAGGTCGGATCAAACGCAACGGTGGGGCCGGAGTCGAAATCGAGTCCCTGGAAAAACTGGTGGATCAACACGATGGTGCTCCCGCACCGCTGTGGGCCACGATCTCGGACGAGGACGCCGGACGCCGCTACCAAACCAGTCATCTAAGTGATTTGGAACGGTCGGACTTGAGGATGGACGTCCAATCCGTGATGGAGGCATTGCCTCCAGAGCTGCGTCGCATTTGCGAACAGTTGCTGGCGGAAAACAAAGCCGACGTCCGACGCGACAGTGGACTCTCTCGTCGCAAGTTCGAAGCGGCGATCAGCCTGATTCGTGAGCAGTTCACAAAATCGGGTCTCTCGGCTGAGTAGGTCGTAGCGCGCATCTGGAACCATCAGCGGCATAGGTAACCAACGGGAAGCAATCAAATCTGTTTCGGAGGAATCTATGTTCGCTGGTGTGTTCCGTTTTTCGCTTGACCGGCGAGTGTCGCTCGAAGATGCCGAGATGACTCTGCATCTGGCAATGCTCGCTGCCGAAGGGCTATACGGTAGTCCGCGAGTGGCAATGGAGTTTCGGTACGAACTTCATGCTTTGGAAAACGCCATTGATGTCGATGGCGAAACCGAGGTTGGAACCTCAGTGGCTCGAATCTTTGCCGGACTGCTTTTGCGGCAATTTGGTGAGGGCGGGTTCCGCATCGACAATCTGACAGCCCATGCCTATACAGCCCATGAGGTGGCCGCATGAGCATGTTGACTCAAATCCAACGAGGCAAAGCCTCCAAGCCACCACGCATTTTGATTTACGGAACCGAGGGCATCGGCAAGAGCACCTTCGGAGCCGAGGCACCTCGGCCGATCTTCATTCAAACCGAAGACGGCCTGGACGAGATCAATTGCGATCGTTTTCCCCTGGCGACCAGCTACGAGCAGGTGGCCACAGCGCTCCAGGAACTCCGGCAAGCCGAGCATGACTACGAATCGGTGGTGATCGATTCGCTCGATTGGCTTGAGCGATTGGTGTGGGACAGCCTTTGTCAGGAGTATGGCGTCAGTTCCATCGAGAAAGTCGATGGAGGATACGCTCGCGGCTACACCCATGCCCTGAAACACTGGCGCGAGATCATCAATCACCTGAACGCGCTGAGAAACCAGAAGGGAATGGTGGTCGTGCTGATCGCCCACTCCAAGGTCGAACGGTTCGAAGATCCTGAAGCCGCTTCTTACGACCGTTACTCGCCCCGGCTGCACAAGCATGCAGCGGCTTTGGTCAGCGAATGGTGCGACGCTGTACTGTTCGCCACTCGCAAAATTCGCACACAAAGTGAAGACGCCGGATTCAATCGAAAGCGAAACATTGCTCACGCGGTGGGTCGCGACGAACGAATCTTGCGATGTGTGGGTGGCCCATCTTGTGTCGCCAAAAACCGTTATGGAATCACGGACGAATTGCCACTGTCCTGGTCGGCGTTCATCCAATCTTTGTCAGGTACCCATCAAGAATAAGGAGTTTTACTATATGGCAAATCTCAGTGGCTTTGATGCCAATCAAATCGAACCAACCGGTGATTTTGAACCGATCCCGGCTGGGAAATATCTGGCGGTGATCACCGATTCGGAAATGAAGCCCAACAAGGCCGGAACCGGCAGTTTACTGCAACTGACGTTTCAGGTCATCGAAGGCGATTACGAAAACCGCCTGTTGTGGACGCGACTCAATCTGGATCACCCGAACGCGACTGCGGTGCAGATCGCTCGCGCGGATTTGTCCGCAATTTGTCGGGCTGTCGGTGTCTTAGCACCCAAGGATTCGGTCGAGCTGCACAACCTACCTTTGATGATCAATGTCCGCTGCAAGAAGCGGCAAGACACCGGCGACGTCGTCAATGAAATCAAAGGCTACTCTCCGCGTGAAAACAAGCCGGCCCGACCTGCGGCCACTGCCGCTCAAACTCCTGCAACGCCTCCCTGGAAGCGTTAGTTGGCTGGTTTCAAATCTCAACGCAGGAGCTACGTGAATGCTGGAGTTCGAGTTGCCCTATCCGCCATCGGTCAATCACTATTGGCGGAGAGTCGGGGCGAGGACGCTGATTAGCCGTGGGGGTCGCGCTTTCCGTCAAGCGGTCTGCGCGACCCTCGCGGCGGGAAAGGTCAAACCTCTGTCCGGGCCGCTCGAACTCTTCATCATGGTCTACCCGCCTGATCGACGCCGACGCGATGTCGACAACACGATGAAATCTCTGCTCGATGCCATGCAGCATGGTGGAGCCTACCACGATGACAGTCAGATCATCCGCCTGTCAATCGAACGTGGCAGCGTTACACCTGGTGGCAAGACCGTGGTTCAGATTCGGGAGGTCTGCGAATAGTGATATCTTTGAGACCCTATCAAGAAGCGACCGTTCAGGCAGTTTATGACCACTTGCGGAATCGCGATGACAACCCGTGCGCGGTCGTTCCCACCGCCGGTGGCAAAACCCCGATCATGGCAACGATCTGTCGTGATGCGGTCACCCAGTGGAACGGGCGGGTGCTGATTCTGGCCCATGTTAAGGAACTGCTGGAACAAACGGCCGATAAGCTGCGGATCGTCTGCCCGGAGGTCGAGTTCGGTATTTACTCGGCCGGACTCAAACGCCGGGACACCGATTCTCCGGTCATCATTGCCGGCATCCAGAGCGTCTATCGGCGGGCCTGCGAACTCGACGCATTCGATCTGGTGCTAGTCGACGAATGCCATCTTATACCCATCGAGGGAGACGGCATGTATCGGCAATTCTTGGCTGATGCCAAGATCGTCAATCCGCATGTCCGGATCGTAGGATTCACGGCGACACCGTTTCGGCTCAAGACCGGGCCCATTTGTACGCCAGACGGATTTCTGAATCACATCTGTTACGAGGTCGGTGTTCGAGAACTGATCCGGGACGGATTTCTCTGTCCCCTGATCAGCAAGGCTGGTGAAGCCAAGGCCGATACTTCGTCGCTCCATATTCGTGGCGGTGAATTTGTGGCCGACGAAGTGGAGTCCTTGATGGACGACTCGGAATTGGTCAAAGCCGCTTGCGCAGAAATCGTCGAACAAACCCAGTCGCGCAACGCCTGTCTGATCTTTGCCTCGGGCGTCCAGCACGGCCGGCACATCGTTCAAACTTTGCAAGACGAACACGGAGTCGAATGTGGGTTTGTCTGCGGCGACACGCCCACAGTCGAGCGCGACGAAGTCTTGAAGCGGTTTAAAGCTGGCGGCGTAAAATATCTGTGCAACGTCAACGTGCTCACCACCGGCTTTGATGCTCCTCACATCGACTGCGTGGCGCTCGTGCGACCGACGATGTCGCCTGGTCTGTATTACCAAATGGTCGGACGAGGTTTCCGACTGCACGACAGCAAACAAAACTGTTTGATTCTGGATTTCGGTGGCAACGTGCTGCGGCATGGGCCGGTGGACGCGATCAAGATCACCACCATGGATCGCGGCGACGGAAAAGCTCCAGCCAAGGAATGTCCCGCCTGCCGAGCCATCATCGCTGCAGGATTTTCTAGTTGTCCACACTGTGGCTTTGAGTTTCCTCCGCCGGAACGAAAGCAACACGAAGCCAAGGCCAGTGAAGCGGGTGTGCTTTCCGGACAGGTGACCAACACCAAATTCTCGGTCGAAGACACACTCTACAGCGTCCACATCAAACGTGGAGCTGACGAAGATGCTCCTCGTTCTCTGCGTGTCGATTACAAAATCGGCTGGTACGAATACAAATCTGAATGGATCTGTTTCGAGCATCAAGGTTACGCAAGGCAGAAGGCCGAAGCGTGGTGGCGACGTCGGTCACGCGATCCGATTCCCGACACGGCTCAGCGGGCCGTCGAGATCATCGCAGGTGGCGGTCTCGCGGAAACTAACGGCATCACGGTTCGCTCGGTGTCCGGCGATCCCTACGAGCGGATCGTTGATTACGACCTGGGCCTGATCCCCGAAGGTGTCCCAGCCGAACCGTGGTACGATCCCGATGAGGTACCGTTTTGAGTTTGCAACATGCGTCACTCGATTACCTGTCGTGCGGTCTGTCGGTTCTGCCAGCTCTGGTGGACGAGAAACGACCATCGCTGGCTGGCTGGAAACAGTACCAGAAGCGGCTGCCCACGCAGACGCAGATCGAAGCTTGGTTTGCCGAAGCCACCGGGCTATGCGTGTTGACCGGCAATGTCTCAGGCAACCTGGAGATGATCGACTTCGATCACGAAGGGGAGTTGTTCTCCAGTTGGTGCGAGCTGGTCGAAGCCGATCTGCCGAGCCTGCTGGAGCGGTTGGTGATTGAGCGATCCCAATCGGGCGGCCGGCACGTGGTCTACCGGAGCCAATCCGCTGTTTCGGGAAACCGCAAGCTGGCCCAGCGACTGGTTGAGGTTGAGTCGGGCGACCCAGTAACAATTTCCGGCAAACGATTTGTGCCTCGCCGGGTCGGGACTAAGTTTTTCGTGACCTTCACGTTGATCGAAACCCGTGGCGAAGGGGGGCTGTTTCTCTGTGCGCCCACGCCGGGCTACGAACTCGAGCAAGGTTTGCTGAGTGATATTCCCACCATCAGCGATGCCGAACGTTCTGTGCTAATCGCTGCGGCCTGCTCGCTCAATGAATCACTGCCAGCGGTCAGCCAGATCCCCAAGTCGGTTCTCGGCGACCGCCGTCCGGGAGACGCGTTCAACGAACACGGCGATGTTCGAGAACTGTTGTCGCGACATGGATGGGTGCTGGTTCGTGGCGGCGAAAACGAACACTGGCGCAGGCCCGGCAAGACCGTTGGTTGTAGTGCCACGCTCCGCGACCGGGTGTTTTACGTCTTCTCATCCAATGCCGCTCCGTTCGAGCCAGATCGAGCTTACGCACCATTTACCGTCTATGCGTTGCTGGAGCACAATGGTGATTTTGCAGCGGCCGCAAGCGATCTGCGGGAGCAGGGGTTCGGCGACCAAGGGGATGGGCCTGAGGTCGATCTGTCGGGGTTGCTGTCCGCCTGCGAACCGGCCCAGCCACCCACGATGGTCCATTATCCCGATCCAGGACCAATCCCCGAATCGATGTGCCACATCCCAGGATTTGTCGCCAGCGTCATGGAGCATTGCCTGGCCACCGCCCCCTATCCCAACGTGCCATTGGCGTTCTGTGGGGCTTTGGCCCTGCAGGCCTTGCTCGCCGGTCGGAAGGTCCGCGACGAGGCCGACAACCGCACCAACATCTATTTGTTGGCGCTGGCCTATTCCGCCGTCGGCAAAGACTGGGCCCGAAAACTGAACACGGCGATTTTGCATAAGGTGGGACTGGTCAATTCACTGGGAGAGCGATTCGCCAGCGGTGAAGGGATTCAGGATTCGCTGTTTCTAAACCCATCGATGCTGTACCAAACGGACGAGATCGATGGGCTACTTCAGTCGATCAACCAGTCCCGCGACGAACGGCATGAGAACATTTTGGGCACGCTGCTGAC
>JAUXWY010000043.1 GCA_030681235.1 Pirellulaceae bacterium
AAAGATTGACGTTTGGAGAAAGACTGCCGGCTGCACAATCGGAATGAATGTTACCACCCAACGTCTAGGACAGTTTTGGGCAGCATTTGGCAGCGAGGTGAGTGGGAACTACGGGTCGGTACACGTCGGTACAGCCGCGTAGTGGATCGCTATCTCGCGAATTGATACATGCCCTTTTGCTGCAAATTGGCTTGCAGACGGTGGGGAGATGATGCGCCGTGCGGAGATCGGCATTGCCATCCGAAGGCAACTTCTTCGTCAGTCAGTTATTTAGACCTGATTATCCCGGAACCATTCGAGCAAGCCCAGTTCGGCCAATTCTTCTTGGACGCGGTCTTCACTCTCGTCGTCCAATCCCGCCTTGATCTCATCTAATAAGTGAGCGGCAAAACGAAGTCGTGCCCGACGAAGCATTTGGCGACAGGCGTCGGCCTTCACGGGCGATTTCAAAAGTTGGCCAAGTTTTTCGGCCAAAGAGTCCGAGGTTGCGTCCGGGAACTGAGCGCGGAGCTTCAGGACGCGATAACCTGGACTGGGTTGGCCTCCGTCTTCGGCCAACAAGCGGCTCCAAGTCTGATCCAACACCGAGCGTTTCCAAACGGCGTTCCATTCGGCTTCCTGTTCGGAAGGTCGGGCATCATCGAGCAGCGACAAGTCCGTATCGACGGGGCGTCGGCGATTGGCCTTGTCCCAATGGTTCTTCACCATGTTGCGGATCGCCATTTTCAACAGATCTCGAAAGCGACCACGATTCGGATCGGCACCGGCGAAGTCGCCCTTCATCAACCGCATCGCGAAGTCCTGCGCCAAATCGTCCGCTTCTTCGTTGTCTTTGACGATCGCACCGACGTAGCGACGAATCGCCGGGATATAACGCATGACCAACATTCGTCGCGCATCTGCCGACGATTGAGCCGCGCCGGTCGCATGAGCATGGCGCACGAGACTCCACCGAGTCTGAATGGCATCGATTCGCAGTTCGTCGGTTTCACGTTCCATCGGCTGATCTCCGCTCTCAGTATAATTCGCCACCGCCCGGATTGGGTCCGGGCGTTTTTTTGCTCGCCGCGATTCTATCCGACCACCGTCGACGCGAAAGTCAACAGGTCGTCAACAGGTCGGTATACGCGAACGAAAATGGCGATTTGCTCTCTCGGCGGTCTACTGCGGTAGGACGGGAACAAACCGATTCCGGTCCGATGAACTTTTGGTCGATTGAGCAGCGGGTTGTGCCGGGATTCCGATCGTTGAATGCGGTGAAGGTAACGAGTCCGGGACCCGTGGTAGCGCCGGGAACGCGGCAGTGACGTCCACCGGTGGCAATTGACGACCCGTTGGTTGGACCTGCGGAAGACCAGAAAACCCGGTGATGACTTCTCCCGAGGTCGTGGAGCCCACTTGCGGGAGACTCCCGTAACGTCCCAAGTTCTCGGTGCCGCGAACGGGGCGATCCGAGTCGCTGGGTTTTGGGCTCGTCGCAATTCGAGTGGAAGCGTTTTTGAGCTCCGTACGAAGTTGTTGACGCAATCGCTCGAGCTGCGAATTGGCTTCCTCATCTTCAGCGGTCTTGGTCGGTGCGGTCGCGGGACCCGTTGCCACAGGATTCTTGATATCCAAACCCGTCGAATTCAAGAATTCTTCTTGATTATTGAACCAATCGGTTCCGCCAAGTTCTTCCAACAATCGCTGGTCTTGCTGGATCAACCGCTCGACATATTCCGCATTGATTGGGCCTGGATCAATCCACAAGCTGTTTTCATCCAACTGCATGGTGCCCAAGTCAAAGTCCAAACCTCGGCGGAGGACCTCGTAGTTGACCCACGTGTTGAGGAAGGCGCTTTGGGATTGTTGCAGTCGGTTGATGGCGTCCGTCAAGTCGCGACCGAGCGTCGGGTTGCCGCCGCGAGCCCCCCCCGGAGGAGCCGGTCGCGAGACTTCGAAGTTGGCCTGTTCGACGTTGACGGCGTTGACTTTGATCTGCAAGCGGTTCAATTCGAACAACACCTTGTTGAGTTCGACGAGTCGCAGAATTTGGCGCAAGTTTCGCGAGACCTCGTCGCGAAATTGATAGTATTGGCGCCGAGCTTGTTGATACCGAATCAACGCGGCTCGGTAGTTGTTGCGTTCTTCCATCCGAGTGATGGGGCTGTCGAAGCGGAACCCCGCGCGGGCTCGACCATTGGCGGTGCGGAAATTCAGGGGATTGTCACCCACCGTGCCCACGTCACCTTCAAACACCAAGTCGAACGTGCTTTCCAGTTGATCGGCTTGGAATTCGATCAACCGCCAAGCATCAACCAAACTGGCTCGCGCGTTCATCCAATCGTGACGGAAATGCTGGGCGATCCGCAAGGCGATTTCCGGATTGAGACGAATTTCGGGCAGTTCGACCATGTCTGTTCGAGCGACCACTTGGATCAACAACAATTCCAGCGAGTAGCCGGCCACATCGGCCAACGCTTGCGGCAGTTTTTCCAAAACTCCTTCTTTGAGGAGTGTCTTGGTGGCGGGAGTGTTGTCGTGTTGCGCGAGTAGTCGTTGAATGTTCTGTCGCACGAGTTCCAGTTCGGCCTTGGGCCGTTGTTCCAGCGATTGAACGACATCGTCGACGGCCTGCAGCATCGCGTCGGCGTCTTCAACCGCTCCAGCGCCGACCAAGTCTTCGGAGAGAATCGCGTTTTCCGGATCTTCCAACAGACCGTAGCCGAGATTCAAATCTTGCATCTTGGCCAAGTTCCGAATTCGGCTCTCGCGTCCACCTCGCAATCTCTGAACATCCCGTTGGACAGATTGGAGCTGTTGGACTAGCACTGCTTGGCGGACGGCTTCAATCTGGTCGACCACGGCGGGCAATTGTTGCACGAGGTTTGTGACATCGTCGCCCCATGTAAACGCAAGCGGTTCGTCGAGTTCTCCGAGGGGCTGCCCGTCCGCGTTCAAAGATCGCTCAAAAACGATTTCGTTGAGCGCACCGATCGGACGGCTAATTTCCTCACGAAGCTTGGTCATCTTGTCTTGCAGGCGAATCGCGTCCATATCGATGAGTTCGAACTGGTCCAATAAAGGGTCGTCGATGGCAATCTTTGTTTCTGGCGGCAGTCCCAGTGTGATTTTGAATTGATCCAACGCCGCTTCGTAATTGGTTGTCGTGCGGAATAGTTGTTGCTGAGCGGAGAACAAATTAGTCTCGATCAGGGTCACTTGCAACGCATTGATGCGTTGAGCGCCCTGCAGGAATCGGAAGCGTTCCAACGCGTTTCTCAACTGCGTGACGTTGTACTCTTGGATATAGATGTTTTGACGATCTTCCAACAGACCCAAAACTCCGCCAACCCCAGTGCCTTGCCCGGTCGGAGCGCCCAGAAAATTGCCGGCGCGATTCGGGCCCTGGCCTGGACTGCGGCCCGTGACGATGCTCAAGTAAAACCCACCACGAAATCGCTCCATCTGCCGGACATTGGCCAACAGCGTTCGTTCCGCGAAGGTCAGTGATTCCAAAATGCGCTCGCGTCCACCGCCGCGCAATAGCGGTTGAATCAACGAGACGTTGACCAACGAATTGGTCGAGTTGGTCGTCGGGCCTGCGAATTGCCACAACATCGTGTTCGCCAATCCTACGATCATCGTCGAACCGGCGATGCCCAACTTTCGCATGCGCAGCCCTTGACTTCCGGTCGAGGCTTCCACGGTAGTGCGGCTACTCCCGCCACCGCGAATTTGGCCGTCGGCGGTCGCAAAGGTATTGTAAGATGCGAACAATTGGGCATCGAACGCAAATCGCTCCAAGCTCACGTCCAAGGCCGATTGATACAGTGTTTCTCGCTGCTGTTGGTACGTCGGCGAGTGCAGATAGGCGACCTGAACCGCTCGGTTGATATCCAGCACCAATTCGCCCTTGTCGTTCAACGGCACAAACGACAGCCACTCGGGGTTCTCGACTTGATCCAGTTCGCCGTTGGCACCCCAATGAGGATAGCCAGGTTTGCCGTCGACTCGGCGCATGAACTCAGCGGACGTTGGGTCGTCGGGCGGCATCGGTGGATGGTCGGCCGAAAACGGATGAGCCATGCGAGAACGAGGATCGATGTTGATGGTTCGGTCGGGCGCCGTCCAATGCGGGTCCGTGGCTTTCTCGCCGATGAGCTTCGTAGCTTCCGCATCCGCTTGCCGACGGTAATAACTCCGGTGACAAGCGCTTGTTTGGATCAATGTAAAGGCGGAAGCCGCAAGCAAAAAGCACGAGGTCCACCGACCGATCACAACATTCCTTTTCGTGGGCACGGAAAGGCCTCCAGACGCAACTTAGGTCGAAAAATCCGGCCCTTGCCGGCGCTCGAGGGTGGCACGCGTGCGAAAATTCCCACAACACCAATAAAATTCACTCACTGAAGCAACTTAGGAGCGGGATTTCCTAGTTCTTGAAGTACAGTGTAGCGGTCGGGTGTCGGGAATTCCGTTGCGGGACTCCGAGTTATACCGGTTTTGATCGGTATTCGGGTTGTGACGGATTAACGGATCATGCCGTTGGATACAGTTTGGCAAGTTTGTGCCGGAGCATTCGGCAAGAATTTCCCAGCTTTCCCAACCGGTAGGGTTCGATTTAATTGACACGGCAGATTGCCCAATTTATCATCGGGAGTTAGGTCCGGTCCTCCGAATTTTCGGGGACTTCCTTCGCTTCTTCGTAGGTCCAGGTCCATGCTGTTTTATATTTTTGCTGGTGTGCTCTTCGTCGCCCTGGTCGTCTTTTTGGTATTGATTGGCCGAAAAGGTGAGTGGCATTGGGCTCATATCACGGCGGTGGCCTTGGCGTTCTTAACGGCCGTTCCCGGTTATTACTGCATGGCCTACGTGCTAAAGACTCGGAAGGCGATTGTCAAAGAGTTTCACGCGTCGACCACGGCATTGGAGGACTCAAGGACCCAGTATTTGGATAAGTTGTACGGTCGCGAGCCCGGGACTCGGGGTGGCTTCGGCGACGGTTCGCTCAAGGCCGAGCAGTCCCGTTATAGCTTGCTGACCATGGGCAAAGGTCGAAGCTGGGATCAAGCTGTGCTGCAGTCGCGTAGTGGAAACGACGCAACCTTTGATATCCCGGCGGTCGCTGCACCAAATCCAGACGCTGCCGCAGCAGCCGACGCGCCTCCAGCCGATGCCGCGCCCGCTCCAGCAGCCGCGCCGGAAGCTCCTGCGGCCGGCGAGTATCCGTTGGTCGGCTCGTTGATCTATGCATTTCAGTTGACTGGGCTCACCGTTGCTGAAAATCGCCAAGTTGCCGTTCCTGGCAACTATTTAGGTGCTTATCGAGTGACAGCGGTGAACGGGACTACGATCACGGCGACCGCGCAAACCGCGATGCAAGCGGACATCAATGTCGGCGACGGAGTGGCGCTCTTCGAACGTCCTCCCCAAGATACAAATGACGTCATGAACATGGCTTTGGGATTTGACGTGACCTCGCAGCCAACCATCGATGAATATCGCGAACGATTCCAAGCCGTGTTTCCACCAGAAACATTTAATTTGGACAACAATAGCCAAGCCTACAAAAACATGCTAGACGCATTTTCATTTGACGGTCGGTCCATCACGGACATCGATACTTGGCTCAATAAGCAAGACCCGAGCCGACCGGCTTGGAACCCGGGCGTGGAAGAAGTCTTGGTGGTGTCGCGAATCTTGACCCCGTTTGAAGAAACGGTCGACGGGACTCAAGACATGGTCACCAGCGGCGTATTCGACAGCTTGGGTCGAGCTAATGACCCGGAACTGCAGCTGGGCAAACCAGCACAAATCACGGCTGCTCGGGAAGGTGATGAAAACGACGTGATTCTGATCGATGAAGCAACAGCGTCGGCCGGCTATACCCGTCAGGATGGCTCGCAAGTTCGTTCGTGGGAAGAAGATCGGCGCTCGCAAGTGGTCAACCGTCTCTATGCCCGTCGTCTGCGGGATTACACGACCGAGATCGAACGGTTGGTGTTCGAACAGAATATCTTTAACGAACGAATTGCCGAATACACTAGGCTAAATGCCAGCGTTACGGCCTCGACGGTCGCGGCCGATGCGCAGGAACGAATCCGACAAACCAAGATTACCGAGCTGGCCCAAGATCAAGAAAACCTGAAAGGTGACTTGCAGATCGCCAACGATTATTTGGCCGACATGGAATCTCGGCTAGCGGATCTGCGACGCGAAATTCGCGACACTTACTTGCAGATCTCCAACCTGCATCAGCAAAGTTCGCAAGAAGCTCAAGATTGGACCGCCGCCCAGCGTTAATGTCCAATGCCCAGCCGGGCAACGCGGTGAAACATTTTGAAGCGGAATGCCACAAGGCGATCCCGAACGTTTTGGCGACTTTCTCATGCCCCCAACTTCTTTGGGTCGAGCCAAATGGCCTAGTTGCCTCGCCAAGTAATCCGATTGTTTCTAGAATGGCGACGAAACACCCGCCAGGACCCTTGGACGCGAGACGCAACGACGAATGGGAATTTACGATCGGGACTACTACCGGGACGAGGACTCGTTTTCGTGGCAACCGGCCCGACAATGGTCGGGATTGAATCTGATCATCGTCGCGTGTGTTGCCGTTTACGTCGCCGACATTCTGTTTATTAGGCTGGATCCACAGCATCGGATCTTCCGAGTGCTTGCGGCCAATAGCTCCGATTTTTCGAACCCATTGCGGTGGTTCTCATTTTTGACTTGTGCGTTTTCACACTCGCCGATCGATGATTCGCAGCGATTGGGCATCCTGCACATTCTCATGAATATGTTCGTGCTGTGGACGTTTGGACGAGATGTGGAAAGTCGCCTGGGGCGTGGGGCGTTTTTGATCTTGTACCTGACAAGTGCCGTGGCCAGTAGTGTCTTGTTTACAGGATTTTGGACGTTGATTGGGCGGCCGACGACCGTTTTGGGAGCATCCGGGGCCGTTTCGGCAGTGTTCGTCTACTTCGTTTGTTGGAATCCGCGTACGACGCTCAAGTTGTTTGGCGTGGTGGATGTTCCGGCGTGGGCACTTGGCGCCTGCCTCCTGTTGTACGATTTTCTGGGTTCGATATCGGCGCTGTTTGGTTCCGAGCAACGCGTGGCCCACGAAGCCCACTTGATCGGGGCGGCGGTCGGAGGGCTTGCTTTCTATTATCGCTGGCCGAGCGGCGGGTTTCTAAAACAGATCACGTTCTGGTGGAAGTCAAGGCACCTCCGAGTGGTTCGGGCCAAAGAGGAAAAACAGGAACAGGTCGCCTCTCAGGCGGACAAGATTTTGGAAAAGGTTAGTCGATCGGGCTACGACAGTCTGACATCGAGCGAAAAGAAAATCCTTGAGGACTACAGCCGAAATCTTAGGGCCAAGAAGTGATCGACTCTGCGGTGGCAACCCATTTACGACTACCGAATTCAAGATGACGCCGTTCCTCGAAATCATGAAAGTTGGTCAACATGCCCGCGACTTCGGCCGCCAACCTTTTGCAGCGACTTGGTGTGCAACCGCTGCACCCCGCCGCCTGTTTTGGTCCCAATGAATGGTGCTCGGGCCAAACGACGACTCGCTTGTCTTCGCTCAACCCGAGTACCGGTGAATTGCTGGGCGAAGTTTTGTTGGCCGATGTTGGCAATTATCAGGTTATGGTTCCCCGAACGCAATCCGCGTTCTTGAAATGGCGTGAAGTGCCGGCACCGAAACGCGGCCAGTTGGTTCGCGATTTGGGAAACGCTCTGCGCGCCGACATCGAGCTGCTCGGGACGTTGGTCTCATTGGAAATGGGCAAGATCCTGCCGGAGGGAATCGGTGAAGTTCAGGAAATGATCGACATCTGCGACTTTGCGGTCGGTTTGTCGCGGCAACTCTGTGGCAGCACCATGCATTCGGAACGTCCCGGCCATCGCATGTACGAGCAATGGCATCCGTTGGGTCCCATCGGGATTATCAGTGCGTTCAACTTCCCGGTGGCGGTTTGGGCGTGGAACGCCGCGTTGGCCGCCGTTTGTGGCGATACCATGATTTGGAAACCCTCGTTGCAAACTCCATTAGTCAGCATCGCCGTTCAGAACTTGTGCAACAAGGTAATGAGCGATCATGGCGTCAGTGGGCTGTTCAATTTGATCATAGGACCCAACGATTCGGTCGCGGAGGCCATGGTCGCTGATCCCCGGTTGCCGCTGATCAGCTTCACCGGTTCAACCGACGTGGGACGTCACGTTGCCGCGACAGTGGGGCAACGGCTCGGACGAAGCTTGTTGGAACTGGGTGGGAACAATGCCCTAATCGTGCAACCGGACGCGGACTTGAACCTGGCGATGCGCGCGATCGTGTTCGGAGCCATCGGAACGGCTGGGCAACGTTGCACCACGACGCGCCGACTCTTGGTTCAAAGGTCGATCCTGGACACCATTTGCCAAAAACTTGTGTCGGCCTATCAGCAGTTTGAACCTGGGGATCCTAGCGCGGCGGGTACGCTCCTTGGTCCATTGGTTAGCCCAACGGCCGTTGAACGATTCGAGCAAGCGGTGGCTCAAGCCGTTTCGGAAGGCGGGCAAGTCCTGGTCGGTGGTCGTCG
This sequence comes from Pirellulaceae bacterium, assembly GCA_030681235.1. Lineage (GTDB taxonomy): Bacteria > Planctomycetota > Planctomycetia > Pirellulales > Pirellulaceae > M30B19. The sequence continues at coordinate 8,565 of JAUXWY010000043.1, forward strand.
CTATCAACGGCCAGGGAACTACGTCGAACCCACCATCGTGCTTATGCCGGCCCAGACGCCCGTCGTCCGCCGCGAGACCTTCGCCCCGATTTTGTACGTGATGGCCTACGATCACTTGGTCGAGGCCATCGAGTTGCAGAATGATGTGGCTCATGGACTGTCCAGTGCTTTGTTTACGACCAACCTATTGAGCTCCGAATCCTTCCTTTCGGTGGGCGGGTCGGACTGCGGTATTGCCAACGTCAACATCGGCACCAGTGGAGCGGAGATCGGCGGCGCGTTTGGCGGTGAAAAGGATACCGGAGGCGGCCGTGAGTCGGGCTCGGACGCCTGGAAAGTTTACATGCGACGCCAGACCAATACGATCAATTGGTCCAAGGAGTTGCCGTTGGCCCAAGGAATTCAATTCGGCTAAGGAGGGTTGCGCTTGCCAAAACATGGATGCGGTCACGAAGCGAACCGGTTCGAACGATGGTCACAGTGCTAGCTTCCGTACAACCCCTGTTTTCAGACTGCCGGATCGAGTGTAGCTTGTCGGAGTAGCGACCGTTGTCGGAGTAGCCAAACTCGCCGAGAGGTTTTGCCCCGGGAATGCCGAAAATATTGGCGAGTTTCGCTACATGCTCGAATGATCGCCATGTTTCAACGACGACCGAGTCGTCGTGTTGTCCAAACGTCGAAGGAATGACGAACCATGCCAGATTTGAATTTCTTCAATTGGATTCGTGAGGGCGTGCGCCGCTCGGTTCTGATGGGTATTTCAGACGCGGTCGAGCAGATTGGCGAGCCCGAAGGGTCGGAACTAAAACAAGAAGTCTTGGCGGCCTTGGAAGACAAGACCGCCCCCCGTTCTCGCCCTCCCAAACGCCGCTTGGGGCGATCGTTAAAAGAACTGACGCCACCACAATAATCGCGAGCGTAAAGACGCATAGAGGGCTGTCTAGTAACCTGAGTTCGGGCTACGGCTTTGCCATTTGAAGTTTAACGGTCTGCCCGTTGTGCTTCTTCCCCTGCGCTCGCCCGTCTTATGTGGTACGGTCCTCGAGAATTACACCGCGAGAGTCAGTAATTTCGCAGAGAGATGTTGCGTTCCCTCGTCTCAGCGTCATTCCAATCTCTTGCGGTGCCCTGCTTTAGGTGGGAATCGATGCGGATTCGTTATCGCAAATTCAGGTTGGAAGAGTTCGACTATTTCTCTCGCTGAACGTCACTCAATTTCCAGAGTTCGATGTGGCACGTGGTGAGCCCAAAGGCGGCTTGAGTGCCGTCTTGGGACATCGCCATCCTATACGCTGGGCCGTAATTGGTGGCATGTTCCCATGTCGCTTCCCAAGTATCACGGTCGAAGAGACGCAGACGTTTTTTTGTTTTTTCGCGAGTCGCCAAATAAAATTGATCCGAACCGGGGCGAAAGCCATACCCTAAGAACTGGATGCCGTCCTCGCGAAAAATAGTATCTCCACTTGCCAGATCGATTACACAGACTGTCCAGCTACCCTCGCCGGCGGTCATAACGGCGGCAAAGTCGCCGCGTCGATCTAAGCAGACGTCGTGAATGGACTTTGGCATTGATAACCGATGCAAGGAACGGCCATCTGTGGCATCGATGACTTCCAGTTTGCGTTCGCGAAAAATGGCGACACGTCGACCATCGGGAGATACCGTTGATTGAGCGACAATAATCGCGGACTCTAAGGCCTGATCTTCAATCAATGCTCGAGTTTTGAGATGTGTGAGTCGTAGACGGATCGACCTACCGCTATCAACGTAAACGTGTCTCAAGGTTTCTCCGTCGGGAGAGAAACTCAGGTGAGACGTTTCTGTTCCAATCGATTTCTGATGGTCATCAAGTTCGTCTTGTGCGTCTGAGATTCCCAAGGCCAGTCGCACGATCGCAGGATTTAACGCGGGAACATTGGAATAAAGAAGCCGCATGTCAGGGCGATCCAACGGTCCAATCTCGAGTTGCCGCCAGAGGCCTCCAGAAAGGTATGCATGAGTCTCGCGAACCAGCAGATTGGCGGTTGGTGAAACAGCCATGGTAAAGTTGTTTTCGCTGTGACGCAGGGTCGTCCCATTCTGGAGATTTACCACACAATCATTTGCAACTAACAATTGTTGATCTTGGTTGGCAAAATGCAGGGGGCCATTCCTGGGCACGAGATTGGCGAGCGCCAGCATGTTGGTCTCGAAGTCTTCGTCGATTGCGATCTCCGCAATTTGAGGGCCGCACTGGACGAGTAACGTATCGTGTTGTGGTCGGAAGAAAAGGCGCCCAAACGCATACTTATATGGCATCGCGAATTGAAATCGTATCTCCTTTTTTAATAAATCGACCAACGTAATCGTCATTCCCGCAGGAAAAATATAATACCTGCCGTCAGGCGAGTAGGTTCCCGCGACATTATTGAGCAGGCCCATTTTCGGTATCGAAATCAATGTTTGCGCATTGGGGCGAGAGATGGTCAGCGTTGAAGTACTTCCGTCGAGCATTGCCATGCATTGGCCCGTTTGTGCTGGTCGAATCAACATTGGCTTGGCGGCCGGAAGTAATTCGGTGTGCTCTGAGAGAACATTTGAAGTTGGATCCCACCAAAATCCAGTGGACCGACCATCGCGACGAACGACATCAAACACGCGGTAACCGACCGGGATCGCGTTCCGAGTCAATTCCTGTCCGTTGATAAACTTTCCACTTTCCAAATTGATGACGCGGGCTTTCGGCGAACCGATGACCACCGCACGAGCGTCATCCTCGAAAACATATATGTCCGTTACCCAATGCGGGACTGGAGACGCTGGGTCCTGAACACGCTCCGGATCATACGTCAACTCCAAGTCATGAAGCAGTCGATAGTCCGAGTTGTAGATCAGCAATCGATCGCCACGAAATGTCTCGTATGGGAACTTTGGATCGAGATTGAACCAATAGTCTTTAAACTCATCCAGATCAATTTCATCCGCCGGATCGTAGGGACGGCCATACCAATTGAGCCAGACCATCAAATAGGTGCCGTTTGTCGAAAACTGAAATTTCGAAATGGAACCTGAGCCGTGTTGGAACGGCATTTTGACAACGCGAATCAATTCTTGGGCATCCCAGTCGATAACACAGAGTTCCCGGCCTCGAGCACCGACCAACACTTTGCCGTCGGGGGTCATTGTAAAACAATCTGAATCCAGATAGTTCGCTACAGATTTAGGGCGACCAATCAATTGCACGCCCGGTTCCACTTGCTCGACCCAGTTCCGATCAGCGACTTTGGCGGCCGTGTTTTTGGCTTGCCCCCAACACGTCGTCGAATTCAGCGAAGAAAAGATAAAACAGCTTATCGCAACCAACAGCTGACACCATGTTGGCCGCAGAATAACGCCTGCAATGCGTCCGTGAAAACAAACTCGCGACTCCTTAATCATTGACCAGCGCTCCTGCAACAAGTTTGGCAACCTTCCTCAGGACGCAATCTTAACAGATTTTTCGCGGTCGGTGGGGTTCGTTAGCCAGTGCACCCCGGTGAAGCCATATTTTCTCCCGATCGATCAACCCAAGAACGTCAGTTCGGGTTAAGGGCTTTGTAATCTGACGCCTGATTGTCACTCTGCGTCATTCCAATCTCTTGCGGTTTAATGCTTTAGATGGAAGCCAACGCAAGTTCGGTATCGCAAATTCTGGACAAGACGGTGCACCCATGTTCGCAAAGTACTTGCAAGCAGAAAAACTGCTAATCGCGATCTCGCATTACCCGCGTCGTACTTCGGCCCAGGTTTTGGCGGTTTCGTAGACCTTTACCGCAGACACTTGAATGGCATCGGGTAACGCAGCATTTAGCCATTGAAAAATGACCTGTGCGATGTTCTCGACGGTCGGGTTTAATACCCGAAACTCTGCGACATCCAGATTGAGAAAGCGATGATCCAGACGCTGCAAGACGTGAGTCTGCACGATCGGATTGATGAATGCCGTTGGGTTGGCATAGGCAGCGGATGTCGGCGAATCATGGTTTGACGATCCTGCAGACCAATCCACCGTAACCTCCAGCAGATAGTTGTGGCCGTGACCGGACGGGTGGTTGCATTTGCCGAAGACTTCGCGATTCTCCGCGTCGGTCCATCGATCGCAATGCAAACGATGAGCCGCCGCAAACTCGTACTGCAAAGTCAGGCTCACGTGAACGGGCGGTTTCTCTTCGGCGGATCGCTGTTCCGAATGCATTGCGGTGTTGTCGTGTTCGGAGTTCATGTCGTCAACCGTGGAATGAGAGTGTTGCTGCTGGAAATGCTCCGCTTCACCACGAAGCGTGATGGCCAATTGTGGAGTAAAACGCCAAACCATTTCTGCGAGCTGCAACGATGGCACTGGATTGCTCCATTGCGCATAGTCGGCGTTCAATTGGTCCCAGACTTGGGTGGCGAATCGTCGCAGGCTGCTCCAAGCATTTTCTGGGTTACCGGTGAGCCAATCTCCGCGTTGTTCCGCGTTACGACAGGCCGAGATCAGGAGCCGGTCCATGGTGCGAATGTCCAACAGGTAGCCGCCCAGTGGATCGGGGAGCCCGGAAACGGACGTGTCGATGGTGACATAGGTTGCCCAAGGTCGGATTTCGCCGCAGGCATGCCATCGATTCTCGCCCACAAGATGGTCTTTGTCGGATTCTGGTCCGATCGGAAAGTACAATCGAGTCTGGCGAGTCAAGATCAGGATCGTGCTCTTATCCATGTTCGGTCTGCGCCACGGTGATGATCGAACCGGAGGGATGTTCTTCGGTCATCGCCAATCCTACTAGCACGTCGGCGACCTCGTCGGCGGTCACACATTGGTCGCCCGGAAAATCGGGAAAGAGACTTCGCAACAGCGGTGTTTCCACCGCACCTGGTCGAACGCCAACCACGCGAATACCCACGTCGGCACCTTCCGTGGCCAGTGCTTTGGTCCAAGTCTCCAGCCAGGCTTTGCTCGCGCCGTAGAGACTGAATCCACGAAACGGATCGATCGCCGCCAAGCTCGATACATTGACAATCACTCCGCGTTGCCGTTGGGCCATGCCTGGCCAAACGGCTTGTACCAAGTGCCAGGGGCCGGCCAAGTTGATCGCAACCACGTTTCGAAAATCTTGCACCGAGGTTTGCATCACCGGAGCCAGTGGAGCGACCGCGGCATTGTTGACTAGAATGTCGACCGTTTCCCAACGTTGTTCGACCTCCCGAACGAATCTCGCGACTTGGGTTTCGTCGCCAATATCGCAAGTGAATGACAACAAAGTCTCTTCGATTGGCCGGTGCCTGATCGGAACATGCTGTGGAATTTGGTTGCAGGCCGCGACCAATCTCGCATGGTCCCGGCCGCAGATTGCAATTCGACATCCTGCAGCAAAAAATCGCTTGCTGGCAGCCAGTCCGATGCCAGATGATCCGCCGGTAACCACGACCACCGGTGAATGCCCGCTCGTAAAGAAGCTCTGGGTCATACGGTACTATTCGGCCAAGTCCGCTTGAAGAAACGAATTCAAATCCGTTTCATTGATGATGGGTTCGCCACCTGCCACATTGTCCAGACGTCCTTGGGCCAACCAATCTTCCAATTGATCGACCAACGAAAACAAATGATCGAAGGAATCGACGATGAACAGCAGTTCTTGAAAGTGGTTGATTTCGAAGTACTGGTTGACGACCCACTCCAGTTGTATCGGATATCTTTGGACTTGATCGGATTCGATGCAATGGGCAATTTCGGAGTAGGAGCTCAGTAACCCGCTGCCGTAAACCTTCAGTTCGTTGCCAAATCGCATCAAACCAAACTCGATCGTGAACCAAAAAAATCTCGCCATGGCTCGGATGTTGCTCTCCAAGCGATGCAATTGCGTATGGCGGTCTCCTTGCATGGCTTGAGCCCTCTGTGCCGCAAAGCGAGCGACTTCACCAAAGCGAACCAATACGTCCGAGAACTTGCGGTCGGTGTGCATTGGGACATGGCCGGCGACATCGTGAAAAATATCCGGTTCCGGCAGATAGTCCAAGGTCGCCCGATCGCGGATCGTGATCGTCGTGGGAAAGCTGCGATTCCGCAAACAGTCAAAAAAGATATACGCCGGGACGTAGCCTGCGACGGCACTTGAAACGAAGCCACTTAACGGCGATAGAAATTGGTTGATGTCGCGCAGGTGTGGAATTCGATCGGACGGTAGAGCCAAATTCGAGACACCCTCGAGGAACTTCGGATGAGCGTATTTTTCCCAACGCGGAAAGATCCTGGCATACAGTTGCCGCCATGTTTCCTGGTTTTCATCGCTGTACAACTCGTAAGGTTGATGAATAAACGTTTGGCCAGCAGCTTGGGCCGACTCGATAAACGGAGCCTTGGTGGTAGTCAGGCCGACGGTTTGGGTGGTCATCGAGGAGTTCCTTGGGAGAGCCATGCGAATCAACCTTAACTTTATCGGCCGGACCGGGTTTATCAAGGGCGCCGATTTCTTTTAAAGAAGTCGAAGCCGCCTTTGAGTGCTTTCAAAGGCAGTCCGTCTTCCTTTGCGTGTTTTTGTCGCCCTGTCCTACTGTTGACAAAAGTCAGGAATTGGAGCTAATGACGACATCGAACTCGAACCACTTCACGCAGGAAACTGTTGCCATGCCATTTTATGCTCGACTGGGAAAACTGCCGCCCAAAAGGCACATTCGCTTTGTGAATCCAGGGGCAAGCCACCTGAATGAAGGTATTTATTACGAGCATGTCATCACAACTGAAGGTTTTGCTCGGGCTTATAGCATTCAATACCATTTGCGTCCGCCAACTTGCAATACTCGCGTCGAGCGGCTACCCGATGTCGTCGTGACGGCCGTCGAAGATCAACCGCTGCGTCAGCACCATTTTCGCTCGGGCGAGTTACCACGGTCGGGCGATCCGATTTCGGGCCGAGTACCGTTTGTGTTCAATGGGGACTTGATCGCGTGGCGATGTCGGCCAGCGTCGGTTCAGGAGACTTTGTTTCGCAATGGAGCGGCGGATGAAGTGATCTACATTCATCAAGGGAGCGGACACTTGTTGTCCACTTTTGGGCGGTTGCCGTACCGGCGCGGCGACTACATCGTGATTCCTCGTACGACAACTTACCAACTCGTGTCGGACGACATTCACAAGGAGGACCATCTGGTTTTGGAATGTACCGGACCCGTGCGCATTCCGCCGAATTATCTGAACACTGACGGGCAATTGAAGTTGGGCAGTCCGTACTACGAGCGTGACTTTCACCCGCCGACCGAATTGGTGACGATCGATCAGGAGCAGCCCACGGATGTCGTGATCAAAGACGGAGTACGGTTAACCAGAGTGACGTTTCCGCATCATCCTTTTGATGTCGTAGGCTGGGATGGGTTCGCTTATCCGTACACATTTAATGCTTGGGATTTTGAGCCGCTTACGGGGACAATTCACTTGCCGCCGCCCGTTCAACAAACGTTTGACGTGCGCGGGTTTGTGATTTGCACATTCGCGCCTCGGTATTTGGATCATCATCCGGAAGCCATCAAAGTTCCATACGCGCACAGCAACGTGGAAGCCGACGAAGTGCTATTTTATAGCGATGGACAGTTCTCATCGCGTCGAGGTGTGGGGCTTGGCTCGATGACGTTGCACCCCGGAGGTATTCCGCATGGCCCGCATCCGGGCACGATTCTCCGCAGCATGAGCGAACAACGCACCGAAGAGTTGGCCGTGATGTTTGATACGATGAATAAACTGCATTTGACGCCTCAAGCGATGCAATGGGATGATCCCGCCTATCCTCTGAGTTGGATGTAAGCCCATGTTGATTCAGCCTGAAGAACTGTCCGTGCGGCAAATGTATGCCTACATGGTCGGAATGATCACGCCGCGCCCGATCGCGTGGGTGTCGACCATTGGTCCAACCGGGGTGACGAACTTGGCGCCGTTTAGTTTCTTCAACGGAGTCTCGGCCAAACCGGCAGCCCTGTGCTTCTCGGCGGTGAACAATCGCGATGGAAGTCCGAAGGACACCATCCGGAACATCGAGGCGACCGGCCAGTTCGTTGTGAATGTCGTTCCTGCAGAGCTGGTCGAGGTCATGAATCAAACTTCTTTTGAATATCCGCCCGATCAAAGCGAAATCGATTCGATCGGGATCGAGGTCGTGCCCAGCCAACTCGTGCGGCCGCCACGGGTCAAAGCATCGCCCATTCAAATCGAATGCCAATTGATTCAGGTCGTGAAAGTTGGCGAAGGACCGGCTGCGGGAAATCTAGTCGTCGGACAAATCCTGTTGGCACATGTCGACGATGCGGTTTTGAATCCGGCGGGCGAAATCGATCCTTCGTTGGTGGATGCCGTCGGCCGAATGGGAGCGGCCGATTATTGTTGGACCCGACAAACGTTCGCCCGGCCAAGGCCGGAATCGGCCTGATCCGACTGATCCGACGCTAAACTGCCCTGTCGCCCTAATGTGCTTAGACTGTTTTTGTGTGAATTTTATTTGTTTTTGACGAAAATCGTTGATTTGTTCGCGTGAGACGGTAGAATCGGGCTTGTGGGATTGGTTTTTAATGAGTGCCAAAGACGGTTATCTAGGAGATTCAGCGATGCGATTGGTCTATCATGTCGTCACTGCGGACGAGATCATGCGGCGTAATTTGGTCACTCTGAGTCCTGATTCGTCGGTTTTAGATGGTGTGGCGTTGATGCTTCGCCAGAACATATCGGGCCTCCCCGTCGTGGATCACGATCGGAATTATCTCGGTGTGTTTAGCGAGAAAAGTTGCTTTCGAGCGATGTCCCACATGATCGAGGCCGCTGGGCAGTGTGGGATGTCGACACCGCATGTTCAGGAGTTCATGAATCGGCAGGTATTCTACCTAGCACCTGAAATGGACGTTTTTGACGCCATTGAAAAATTGATCGCGCGGCGGATTTCTGGAGCGCCGGTATTAAACGACTTTGGTCAATATTTGGGTAGTTTTTCGGAAAAGACCGCCATGACCGTGGTCGTCCACGCGGTATACGATCACGTACCAAGTAGTCAGGTTGCACGGTTTATGAATGTGGATCGAAATCGATTGATTGACGGGAACGACAGTCTGCTGCGAGTTTCAAATCTGTTCTTGAACACACCCTATCGGCGCCTGCCGGTGCTCAATGGCGACCACTTAGCGGGTCAAGTCAGCCGCCGTGATGCTTTGCGAGCCCAGTATCAACTGATCACGGGTCTGGACCGGATCACTCAACGAGCACTCGACACGGACGATGAGTTGGCACGCTTTCGTCACGGTCATGTTCGCGACTACATGGATACTCTTGCGATGACCAAAGATCCAAACGCGGACTTGTTGGCGATTGCTGAAGCATTCTTAAACTCACCTTACCGCCGGTTGCCGGTCGTGGAAAACGGCAAGTTGTTGGGCCAAATCAGTCGGCGAGACTTGTTGGAAGTCGCAGTCAGTCTGCTACGGCCGGAGCCAACGCGAGAAACCGCGAAGGCGCTGTACTTGAGTGCGGTCAACAATACGATTCCGCCATCGTTGAGCTGAAGTCTGATCGGACGGATCGGTCTGATCTGACGGATCCCATCGCGGGCTCAGGCGTCTTCGCTGTCCAAGTGCCCTGATTTGCGGATGGACCACAGGACTCGCAAACCCGCCAGCAAACTCAACAGAGCCCCTGCCAATCCCAACACGCTGAGGTCTTGCATTCCCCAAGGTCCCGGCGTTTGGAATATCAAAGGCGGCACTTTCATGCTCAGTAGGACGCTTGACCCCAAGAACATGGCCGAGGTCATCATGCCGATCACCAAACGATTGACGTTGGGACCCAAGCGGTGATGATTGATCTGCACATTGATCTCGCCGTCTTGCACCATCTTCAGGATATTGCCGATTCGTTCGGGCAAGCGGTCCACCAAATGTTCGACTTCGAACATCAACCGCCGCAAGCGTCGAAACGTGCGTTTGGGGGAAAGCCGATCCAATAACATGGAACGCCGCAGCGGAGCCAAGATCTCCATCAAATTGAAATGCGGATTCAGCATGCGGCCGGTTCCCTCCAGCGACACGAGGGTCTTGATCAACAGGGCCATTTCCGGAGGCAGGGTAATCTGGTGACGACGAATCAACGTCACGATGTCGTTCAAAGCTCCAGAAACGTCGAACCGATCAAGCGACTGGGTGGCGTATTGCGAGACGAATTCAGCCAGGTCGCTTTCCAAATCCGACAGGTTGATCCTAGGCGGAACCAATCCGATGTTGCGAATCATCAGCCCCAACATGGCAACGTCTTGATTAACGACCGCCAACAAAATCTCTTCGATCGCCTCGCGCAATTGAGGGCTGATGCGGCCGACCATACCGAAGTCGATCAGAGCGATTCGACCATCAGCCATGATGATGATGTTGCCACCATGTGGATCCGCATGATAGATCCCGTGGCGAAAAATCATTTTTAAGTAGTATTCCGCGCCGCGTTTGGCAATCTCGGTCAGGTCCAAATCACTGGGCGGATTGGTACACAGACTCTGCAATGAACGACCCTGAATTCGTTCCATCGTGAGGACTCGATGCGAACTATGCGAATCGTAGGCGATCGGAATCTTGAGGCCCTTTTCTTTGCCCATGAGGCGGTTGAACTGATCCATTCGTTGTTGCTCGCGGCGAAAGTTCAACTCCGCCGTGATCACTCGTCGCCATTGAGAAATCAGCATCGTGGGCTGATAATTCTTGAGTTCCTCGAACTGTTCGGCCAATTGCGCGACGGCCGTCAGGATCTCCATGTCCGTCTTGATCTGCTTGTCGATGTTCGGATGTTGGATCTTGACGACCACCTCTTGGCCACCTAGTAAA
>JAUXWY010000051.1 GCA_030681235.1 Pirellulaceae bacterium
TCGTTGGAAACCCCGATGCTCTTTCCGGTGTTGCGACAGGTTCGGACACGTACTCGATTGCTTACGGGACTCATATGCATCATGCCATAACCGGCAATGGTAATGACACGATCATGGGCAACGAACTAGCCAATACGATCACGGCCAATGGTGGCAACGACACGATCCGCGGCATGGGTGGCAATGACATTCTGCGAGGCGGCGCCGGTGATGATACCTACATTTGGGCGATTGGTGATGGTCATGATCGCATCGAGGAGTTGAACGGTGGTGGTCGAGATCGCTTGGTGATCGAGACGCGACACACTGGAATCGCTGACTTCACAGAAGATTTGCGATTCACTCGCATGGGCTTGATCGACCTGCGCATCGAATTCATGCCCGGTGGTGGTGATGCCATCGGTTCCGTAACGATCCAGACCCAGCAGGGCTTGTCGCGAGTGGAATCGTTGGTTCTACAAGGCTTGGCCGGCGGCGATTTGACGGTCGACATCACGACGTTTATGGCGGATCTGCCGAACCAACGTACTGCCTTGACCTTGACGGATCAATCGAGTGTCTTGGGACGATTGGTGGCCCCGATCGTGTAGTTCGATCTGAGGTTTCTGGAACTTGCCCAAGTTAAAAGTTGATGAAGCGAGTTGCTCGGCGATCCGGGCAACTCGCTTTTTTGTTAGACTTCGATAGGGGCGGTTGCCTTGTTTCAAGTCTCTATCAAACAAGCCGCTCGATGCCAAATGAACCGTTCGACAATTTGCCGCCCAACTCTGACGATGACCAAGTTGAAGAAGCTCGGAGATCGCTGACTTGGCTGCAAGAGGGTCTGGCGATTTCCCAGCGAGTGATGGTGGTGGCTCTTTCATTGGCCTTCCCGGTTCTGGTTGGGGCTGGATTCGACATGGGTTGGCCGATGGTCCCCAAATTCCCAGTAGGCATGTTGGCGGGGTTCTTTTTTGGTATTTTGGCTGCGGGTTGGCAGCTTTGGCGATTGACGGAGTGGCTGGCAAAAAAGAACCAAGCAACGAAATCGATTCGGGGTGCCGGTCGGCCGGTTCGTCCCGTCGGCAATAATGAGGAAAAACATCGCGATGCGCCCGGACCATGACTCGGATCCAATCATTGTGAGCCAGTCCGCTGTGCTTCGGCAGGAGGCGAGCAAGGAGGACGTTTTACCTAAGAAAGATCTCCGCATCGGCAATGGGCGGGGATTGGGGATCCTTGTTTTGACACAGGTCGTGACCGCCGGTCCAGTTTTCTTGGTGGCGTGGATCTTGGGTGGCACTCACATCCAACAGGTTTGGCGGGCGGGGGCCGTCGTTTGGCCGTTGGTAATTCTAAGTTACTTGCCGTTGCTGCGCTGGAGGAAGTCGGACACGGTGATCGTCCCAGTTTACCTGGCCGTTATGGTCCGAATGTTTGGGACCCTGGGGGCGGTTGTTGCTGTGCGACAAATCGCCGCTCCCCTGGCTCCGGACTCTTGGTTTGCCTACATTTCGACCTTCTATCTGACGGGACTGGTGGCCGAAGCGGCGTTAGCTGTTTCCCATTTGAGGGCGACTGTGGCGGGGCGACCGGTCGACAAGAATCATCCGGGCCGGTAGGAGAATACCGGAGAATACCGGTGGATCCCGGTGGTCGTTGGCAGTATTGATTGAACATTTGACTTATCGCAAGTTTGGGTACTCGATGGGTGTGAATTCCACGATCGATGAAAAAACGCTCGCGACTGACTCGGCGGACAAATCGTCGGCGTCGGTTGATGAGGGCGCGCCATCGGCTCCTGCGGTCGAGTCCCAGGATGTTGATGCTCACGTTAAACCGCATGGCGAGGCGGATGGGGCACACGATTATCTAAGCCCGGATCATTTGTTTTCTCACGTTCAGGATTCGACCGATTTTCATTTCTCGCCGACAATCGCTCGGTGGTTGACGGGTGATGCGAAACATAACGGGCACATCAAGTTGCCTGAAACGGGAATTGCTGGATACCAGATCGCTGGGACCGAGCAATACCTGAAGCCGTTGGATTTCAAGTTGACTCGCTTCATGGTGGTCGAGTTGTTCGCGGCGGTATTGGTGTTTGTAGTGTTCGCAGCGGTGGCAAGGCGTTTGCGGTCTGGCGACGCGCCTCGCGGACGTTTTCTAAACATGGTCGAAGCGATGATTCAGTTCATTCGTGTTGACGTTGCGAAGTCTGTAATCGGCAAGAAGGATGGAGCGAAATATGCTCCGTTTTTGTTGACGATATTCTTCTTTGTGTTGGCGTGCAACTTGTTGGGGATGATTCCGGTTTTGGGAACGCCGACCGGCGATTTCGCTGTGACGGCAACCTTGGCCTTGATTGTGTTTTTTGTGGTGGTAAAGGCAGGTATCGAGAAGTTTGGTCCGGGCGGGTTTTTATTGAATCTGGTTCCGTCGATGGAATTGCCGCCGTTGATGAAGGTGGTGCTGTTGCCGCTGCTCTTCGTGATCGAGGTGGTGGGCTTTTTGATCAAACACTTTGTGTTGGCGGTTCGTTTGTTTGCGAACATGATGGCGGGGCACTTGGTATTGGCGGTGTTTGTCGCCTTTATTGGGGTAACCTACGGGACGCTGGTTCAATACGCGGTTGTTCCTGCCAGTGTTCTGGGGGCGACGGCCATCAGTGTGTTGGAGTTGTTCGTGGCGTTTTTGCAGGCGTATATTTTTACATTTTTGACAGCCTTGTTTATCAGTTCAGCAACCCATCATCATTGATATTGTATTCGGGCGGAGTTTCTCCTCCCGAGTAGCCGTGATGATTGGGGGCTTGCGTGAGTTTGGTTGTCGAGGGTTTACTTTCCAGGAGAAGGTTGATGATTCGGTTTGCTGGTGCGTTGCTGGTTGTTTTGGGATTGTTGTTGTCTGCTGTTCCTGCCTTTGCAGTAACGGTTGGTAATGGGGTGTTGCTGGCCCAATCGGATGTCCTTTCGCTAGCCGGTTTGGCAGCAATAGGTGCTGGTCTGGCTGTGATCGGCGTTGGGATGGGCATTGGTCGCATCGGTGGAAGTGCTGTTGAAGGTATGGCACGTCAACCCGAAGCTGCCGGTCAAATCCAAACCGCCATGATTATTGCTGCTGCTTTGATCGAAGGTGCTGGCTTCTTTGGTCTAATTGTCTGTTTGATCAAGAATTAGAACGGCGTACTAGGAAGTTGCTTTCTGGGTTGTTTTTTGCATGGTTCGGCGGCGATGGCAGGCTTCCTTCGAATCGCAGATTTTCCGGGTTGTGTGTCATTGGTCGGCTCAATTTTCCTCAATTGAGGTTAGGCGTGTCGGCGAGTTGACGTGCGTTTGATTGGTCCTCGTAGAAGTGGCTTGGTCGCAAATGTTTGGTCAATGGAACAGCATGATGGGTTTGTTCACGGCGAGCCCGCTTGGTGGCGGATTGTTGGCGGCTGCGGAGAAAGAGCAAGGTTTTGCAGATCCCGACTTGGTGCTGTGGAGCTTCTTGATCTTCGTCTCGTTGTTGGTGTTGTTGCGAAAATTTGCGTGGGGCCCGATTTGCGAGGCATTGGACAAGCGCGAAGCCGGGATTCGGAGCGAAATGGAGCAGGCCAAGCTGAGTGCCGAGAAGGCTCGTCAATCACAAGCGGCTTATGAAGCAAAACTTGCGGCTGCCGCTCAGGAAGCCAATCAGATTGTGGCTGCAGCGCGAGAAGAGGCTGCCAATACGAAGTCGAAGATTTTGGCGGACGCCCATCAAGAGGCCGAAAACGTGCGACAACGCGGGATGGCGGACGTTGAGGCGGCCCGTCGGACGGTGGTGAATGATTTGGCCAAGGCCAGTGTCGACCAAGCCGTTGGATTGGCCGGCAAGTTGATCCATCGTACTTTGGATAAAAACGCTCACTCAGATTTGATTTCTGAGTCCGTCACGAAGTTTGCGAATTCCCGGTCCTAGTGTTGCGGAGTTGCTAAATCCGATTCATCGGTAGTTTGGCAAGAAAGTCATTTAGTTAGGTTCCGTTCATGGCTGTAAGAAGATCGTTTGATCCGCAGGTCCAGCAAATTGCGACGGTGTACGCCCGTGGCTTTCTGCAAGCGGCGACGAAAGAGCTCGGCCAACAACCGGAAGCCGTGCAGTCCGTCGTTGAAGAACTGGAAGCCTTGGTCACGTTGGTGTTTGCGAAGCAAGCAGGGTTGGTCGACCGATTGAGTGGCAGTCGAATGTCGCTCAGCGAGAAGGTCACGCTGTTGCAGAAGATTTTCGGTTCGCGAGTGTCCCAGATTGTTGTGCGGTTCTTGGGGGTCGTGTGTCAGCACGGTCGATTTGAATCGATCCAAGCGATTGCCGTACGAGTCCGCGAATTATTCAATGCGGCCTCAGGGGTCGTGTCGGTGACGATCACCACGGCGGTCGAGTTGCCAGCGGACGTAGAAGCCCGTGTCACGCAAAACCTTGCTGGGGCACTGGGCATGAAAATTGAGTTGACGAAGTCTGTCCAGCCCGACCTGTTGGGTGGGATGCAAGTACGCGTCGGCGACACCGTTTTTGATGGTAGTGTGCAGGGGCAGTTGGAGCGAGTTCGGCGGACTGCCTTCGAACGAGCTGCGGAACGAATTCGGGCTGAGTTTGATCGATTTGTTTCGGTCCAATAGGCTCGAGCCAATAACACAATAAATTTTGTAGGATTGCTGGGAGAATTTTTTCATGGCTGTGAAGTTCAACGCGGACGAGATTGCCTCCGTCATTCAGCAAGAAATTCAACAGTTTGACGACAAGATCGATGTGCGTGAAGTCGGAACTGTTTTGGAAGTCGGTGACGGCATCGCGCGAGTCCATGGCTTGCGTGGCGTCGCGGCTGGTGAAATGGTCGAGTTCCCCGGCGGGGTCCAAGGTCTGGCATTCAACCTGGAAGAAAATAGCGTCGGTGTGATTATCTTGGGCGACTACCTTAAGATTAAGGAAGGCGACCAAGTCAAAGCCATGGGCCAGTTGTTGAGCGTGCCCGTTGGTGACGCCGTCATTGGTCGCGTGATCGATCCATTGGGTAACCCCTTGGATGGCAAGGGGCCAGTCATTTCATCGGAGAGATTCCCGGTCGAGCGTATTGCCGCCGGTGTGGCCGAACGGCATCCGGTTCACGAGCCGATGCAAACTGGTTTGAAGGCCGTTGATGCCATGACGCCAATCGGTCGTGGTCAGCGCGAATTGATCATCGGTGACCGCAAGACGGGTAAGACGGCCGTTGCGATTGACGCGATCGTCAACCAACGCGGTAAGAACGTCAAATGTTTTTATGTTGCGATTGGTCAGAAAGACAGCTCGGTTGCGGGTGTCGTTTCCAAGTTGCAAGAGATGGGTGCGATGGAGTACACGACGGTGATCGTGTCCGGCGCCAGTTCGCCCGCACCACTTCAGTACGTGGCTCCGTACGCCGGAACGGCGATGGCAGAATATTTCGCGTTTAAAGGTGGTCATTGCTTGGTCGTTTATGACGATCTTTCGAAACAAGCCGCCGCTTATCGCGAGTTGTCGCTGTTGATGCGTCGTCCTCCGGGTCGTGAAGCGTTCCCTGGTGACGTGTTTTATTGCCATAGCCGTTTGTTGGAACGCAGCGTCAAGTTGAGCAAAGAATTGGGCGGTGGCTCAATCACCGCACTGCCAATCATTGAGACCTTGGAAGGTGAAGTTTCCGCTTACATTCCGACCAACGTGATTTCGATCACGGACGGCCAGATTTATTTGCAGCCTGACTTGTTCTTTGCGGGTGTTCGACCTGCGATGAACGCGGGTATTTCGGTATCCCGCGTGGGTGGTGCTGCCCAAGTGAAGGCCATGAAAAACGTGTCGGGATCGTTGCGATTGGACTTGGCTTCGTTCCGCGAATTGGAAGCGTTTGCTCAGTTGGGAACGGACTTGGACCCAGCGACGCAACAACGTTTGGACCGGGGTTATCGCATGGTCGAATTGTTGAAGCAGAACCAATACGTTCCACTGGAAGTTGCCGATCAGATCATGGTGATCTACGCGGGTACCAAAGGCTTCTTGGACAAGACTCCCATTGCTGACGTTCGTCGCTGGGAAAGTGAATTCCTGGCCTTCATGCACAACAGCAAAGCCGATGTCGTCCAGTTGTTGGAGGCAAATCTCAACAACGGCGCTGCCATGAAGGACGAAGCGAACGAAGTGACCAAGGCGGTCCGTGGGTCGATCGAAGAATTTGCTCGTCGGTTCCAAAAGACGGCTACCTAATTTCAGGATCGAGACGACAAAATGGCAAATGCTCGTGCGCTGGACAAGCGTCGAAAATCGATCAAGAATATCAAAAAGATCACTCGGACCATGGAGTTGATCGCGACGGCTCGTTTCAAAAAAGCAATGGACCGAGCGATGGCCGCGACCGACTACACCCAACGGATGGCCAAGGTGGTCGCGGATCTCGCCAAAGCTGGTTTGGACGTTAGCCACCCGTTGTTGGAAACTCGGGAAACAAGTTCCAAGTCGGTGATGTTGGTACTGACCAGCAACCGTGGACTTTGCGGCGGCTACAACGGCAACGTGCTCCGGTTGGCAACTCTGCGGTATCGCGAACTTTTGCAAAACGGTTCGGTAACAGTCGATGCGGCTGGAAAACGTGCCATTTCCGGATTCAAATTCCGCGAAATTCCAGTGAACAACGGGTACCTGCACTTTGACGATCAGCCCAAGTTTTCGGAAGTTGATCCGATCGCGCAACAGTTTCTCGATTTGTTCCTGACTCGAGAAATCGACCGACTGGATGTCGTGTACACCCGGTTTACCTCGATTTCTCGGCAAGAGGCCGTGGTCGAGACATTATTGCCGCTGAGCAACTTGGCTATTGCTGATCCGAAATCGGTGCAGCCATCAGGCGGATCCAAAGACGGAATGCAATCGATCTACGAGTTTGTGCCGACTGCCGAATCGATCTTGGAGGAAGTGGTTCCCACTAGTTTCAAGATCAAGTTGTTCAAGTGCTTCTTGGATGCCGCCGTCAGCGAACAGATTGCTCGAATGGTGGCAATGAAAGGTGCGACGGAAAACGCATCCGACATGATCAAGATGCTCAGCCGCACTTACAACCGAGCACGGCAGTCTCAGATTACGGGCGAGATCATGGAAGTGATCGGCGGCGTCGAGGCGTTGAGTTCGTAGGAAGTTGAGTTCGTAGGAAGTTGAGTTCGTGGGGCGGGGCGTTTGGAATAGGCAGGATGTTGGCGGATCAGAAGATTCGTGAATCAATGAAGGAACCCGGTGGCGGGTTGTTTCAACAATCAAATCAGTTTAGTCAGTTAGCAGAGAGATAGAATTCGTATGACGACGGCAAACGCAAACAAAGTTGGACGCGTGACCCAAGTGATTGGTTCGACCTTTGACGCCGAGTTTTCCGATGATTCGATGCCGGCGATTTACAACGCGGTCGAATTGACGTTGACGTCGGTCGATGGGGCCAAGACTCGGTTGGTTGGTGAAGTATCCAAGCACTTGGGCGGTGGCCGAGTTCGCTGCGTCGCTTTGGGTAGCACGGACGGCATGATTCGGGGGCAAGAGTGTGTTGACACGGGCGGACCAGTGATGGTGCCGGTTGGCGAAGTCACGCTAGGCCGAGTGTTCAATGTCTTGGGTGAACCGATCGACAAGCGTGGTCCGGTTAACGCCACGGATTATCGGCCAATTCATCGCCCGGCTCCAAAGTTGGAAGATTTGTCGACCAGCACGGAAGTGTTCGAGACGGGCATCAAGGTTGTCGACTTGTTGACCCCGTTTGTTCGCGGTGGTAAGGCCGGTTTGTTCGGCGGTGCAGGTTTGGGCAAGACCGTTATTTTGACCGAATTGATTGCTCGTATCGCGAAGGAACACGGTGGCTATTCGGTTTTCGCGGGAGTTGGCGAACGAACTCGTGAAGGTACCGACTTGTGGTTGGAAATGCAGGAGACCAAGATTGGTGACACGGGTCGCAGTGTGATCGACCAAACCTGCATGGTCTTCGGTCAGATGAATGAACCACCGGGTGCTCGTCTGCGAGTTGCCTTGACAGGTTTGACGATGGCCGAATACTTCCGCGACCAAACCGGTGCGGACACGCTGTTGTTCGTCGACAATATCTTCCGCTTTAGCCAAGCGGGGTCGGAAGTTTCGGCCTTGTTGGGTCGTATGCCTTCGGCCGTGGGTTACCAACCGACGTTGGCCACTGAAATGGGCCAATTGCAAGAACGCATTACATCGACCAAGAGCGGCGCTATTACTTCGGTACAGGCCGTTTACGTGCCGGCTGACGATCCGACCGACCCGGCTCCGGCAACGGCGTTCGGTCAGCTGGATGCGTTTATCTACTTGGAACGGTCGATTTCTGAAAAGGGCATTTATCCCGCCGTGGATCCGTTGGCGTCGTCCAGCCGAATTCTAGATCCGCAGTACGTTGGTGAGAATCACTACCGAGTGGCTCGGCGAGTCCAACGGACGCTGCAACGTTATCGCGAACTGCAAGACATCATCGCGATCTTGGGTGTCGATGAGTTGAGCGAAGACGACAAATTGATCGTACATCGCGCTCGACGCATCGAACGCTTCTTGTCACAACCGTTTTTTGTGGCCGAAGTGTTTACCGGCAAGAAGGGTGAATTCACCAAGCTGGCCGATACCATTCGAAGCTTCGACGAGATTTGCGATGGCAAATGGGACCACCTACCGGAAACCGCGTTCATGTACGTCGGTAGCGTTGAGCAAGCGGAAGAGCAAGCGAAACGAATGGCCAAGGGAGAGTAGTTCATGGCTGAGTTGAAACTGATGGTCGTCACTCCCGAGCAAACATTGCTGGATTGCCAATCCGAGTCGGTCATTGTGCCGTTGATTGACGGGCTGATGGGCTTCCTGCCCGGCCACGCTCCAATGATTGGTCGTTTGGGCCCAGGTGTCATGAAGGTCCAACAGGGCGGCACCACCAAGCGATATTTTCTCGAAGGCGGTTTTGTGCAAATGGATCGCAATGTGCTAAGCGTACTAACGAACATTGCGATTCCCGTGGAACAGCTAAAAGTTGCCGACCTTCAGGCTCGTTTGAAGACTTTGGACCGTGAGACACCAGCGACTCCAGCCGAAAAATTGGCTCATCAACGTCAGCTGTCGCAAACGAAAGCCATGCTCCGCGCCGCCTCGGTGAGCGCAGCGTAGTACCCTGATGAATCATCGCCCCATTGATGCGAGGTACGCGGTGGCGGGACTAACGCCGGCCCCCAACCGAGTTCATCTCGGTTGAGCCGAGGATTGATCACTACGGCCCCGTAGTGACTAATCATCGCCCCACTGACACGAGGTCAGCGGTGGCGGGACTGACGCCGGCCCCAACCGAGTTCATCTCGGTTGAGCCAAGGATTGATCACTAGGAACGCTCGCCCCCGTAACCACATCAGGAATTTGTTTCGGGACAAATCCTAACCGAAGATTTCTTGAATCGCCGGGGCATCCAATTGATTGACGATCAGACTCACGTGTGAGTAATCTAGACTTTCGCCATGTTTGCCGGGAACAGCGATGGTGAAGGCGCCGGCTGCGACTGCGGCGGTCGAGCCGACCACACTATCTTCGAAGACGATCATTTCAGTCGGTTCCACACCCAATTGTTTTGCGACCGCGAAATAGATCTCGGGGTCGGGCTTGCCGTGTCGTACTTCGTCGCCGGTCACAATGGCTTGAAAATGCGGCGTTAGAGAGAATCGCTGAAGTTTGTACTCCGCTAGGAATCGACGCGAGCTGGTTGCCAGTCCCAACGGCAAACGTCGAGCAGCAATCCAAGCCATTAGTGAATCGAGGCCGGGTAATTTTTCCAGGCGTGTCTCCAGCAGTTGCATGAACAAGTGATCGTTTTCACGTTTCAGTTCGTCGATGGATTCGCACAAATTGCAAGCCTGCCGCATGATTTCGAAAGCAGCGTTAGCCGTTCGGCCCATCATTCTTAGCTTTAGATCAATATCAAACTGATGCCCTCGTCGCTCCAACATTTGCTGGCCCACAACATCGTAAAGATCTTCCGTATTGAACATGAGGCCGTCCATATCGAACACCACGGCTCGCACAGAACGACCAGCCAACGTCAGGGGTTTTAGAATCGACACACATTCTCCAAGGCAAGCAGCAATTGTTCCACGTCCGCGACCGTGTTGTACGGCCCCAGGCTGAATCGCAAAGTGCCGTCGGCGCTGCTCCCCAATGCCGAGTGAATCAGCGGCGCGCAATGATATCCGGCCCGTGTTACCACGCCAGCCGCCGACTCCAACGCGACAGCCAGCGACGCGGGGGCCCAGCCCGCGACGGTGATACTGATGATCGGCAGCCGCGATTCGAGTTGTTCGAACGGGTT
Organism: Pirellulaceae bacterium; assembly: GCA_030681235.1. Lineage (GTDB taxonomy): Bacteria > Planctomycetota > Planctomycetia > Pirellulales > Pirellulaceae > M30B19. Next base: position 10,340 of record JAUXWY010000051.1, read on the forward strand.
GTTGCCAGGGTCCGCGATTCGGGTTACTTCAGGAATCTTACCGAGACCATCCCAGAGCTGCGCAGCAAGCTTGTTCATTCTTAATCCCTCATCGTTTCCCGTTGGCTCCGGGCGTTCTCGGGCGGCGGCGGCCAATCCAATCAGGCCTGGAACGTTGAGGTTGCCCGCTTCCCATTTGGTGGGACCGGAAAGTTCTTCTTCTCGTTTGTTCGTAAAGGAGCCCGTCCCCCCGAGTCGCAGCGAGTCGACTTGGCTTTGACATTCGCGTCGAATATAGGCGACGCCCGTTCCAAGCGGGCCATGTAGGCCTTTGTGCCCGGAAGCCAGCAAAAAGTCGCAACCAAACCGCTGCACGTCAACAGGCAAACATCCCAGCGATTGAGCGGCGTCAACCAACAGCAAAGTCCCAGTCGCATGACATCGCTCGCCGAGCCTGTCCAACGATTGAATGACCCCGGTTACGTTGCTGACGTGACTCACACAAAGCAAAAGCGGGCGTTGTTGCAGTAACTCATCCAATGGGCCCCAGATCACTTGGCCCATCGCATCACACGGCAACGTTGCAACGCGAATCCATCCTCGACGTTCCCAAGACTGCAGCGGTCGCAGCACGGAGTTGTGTTCGATTTGGGTCGTGACGACCAAAGCGGGTAACGACGCTTGAGATTCAATTTCTGCCTGACAAGTCTTTGCGCCAAAACGCTGAAGAAACAATCCTTGGATCACCAGATTTAGACCATCGGTGGCGCTGGTCGTCAGAATGATCTCGTCGGTAGTCGCGTGGAGCAACGCAGCCAATCTTCGCCGCAGGTCCTCGATCGTTGCTCGGACAAACTCTGCTTGGCGGCCGCTCGAACGACCGAACCCGATCCCGCACTGGGTCATGTATTCGTGCATCGCCGCCGCGACGACGGTCGGTTTTGGCCATGAAGTCGCCGCGTTATCGAAGTAGAGCATTTTCGAGCCTTCGAGCGACATGCAACCGTCCTAGAACCACCATCCGCCATTGACGTGCAGAGTTTGCCCGGTCATGTAGCTGGAAAGGTCGGAGACCAAAAACAGAATCACATCCGAGATTTCGCTTGGTTCGGCAAAGCGGCCCAAGGGGATCTGTTGCTGCATCGCTTTTCGGTTTTCTTCTGGAATCGATTGTCCCATTTCTGTATCGACCACACCGGGAGCCACCGCGTTGACTCGAATATTCGACTTGGCTAATTCACGGGCCAAGACCTTTGTAAGACCCAATACCCCCGATTTTGCCGCCGCGTAGTTGGCTTGACCGAAAAAGCCCATCACGGCGGACAATGAAGCAATGTTGACGATGCGACCGCCCGGACTCAAATTCAAGGCAGCTTGCTGACAGCTGTGAAAGACGCCTGAGAGATTTGTGTCGATGACCGACGACCACTCGTCCGCCGACATCTTCTTGATCGAGCGGTCCCGCAGGATGCCCGCATTGTTGACCACGATGTCGAGACGCGAAAAGGATTGTTGGATCGCCGCATACATGTCAGCAACTTGAGCCGCATCTCGCACATCGGCCCCGAAGACTTGAGCCCTATCCGATCCGTGGAGAGAGGAGATTTCTTGGGCAACGGCGGCGGCGATTTCTTGGTTTTTGCCCAAAGCGTCGGGGAAGTAATTGATCGCGACTTGGGCGCCGGCAGCCGCGAAGGTCATGGCCGTCTGGCGCCCGATTCCTTGTCCTCCGCCCGTCACTAGTGCGACTTGTTGGCTTAAATCGATGATTCGACTCATATCACAAATTCCTCTAAACGATCTGGTCCGGCAGTTTTCTGGCTGCGGATGACAACGTGAATTGGATTTTGGTCATTTCGTTGGAACACGCCAGACCCCATCCGATGCACGCCCGACGGCATTGGCATTACAAAGTCGGTAATCTTGACTGAATCGGTAAAAATGATAATGATTTCGCTGGGATTGGGACGGATTTTGGAAAGAAAAGAGCATCGATGGCAATGGATCACAATGAAGGCACAGCGAATCGAGCTTCCGGCCAAGAAACGGGTAATTTCGTGAATCTGGCTGTAAATTTGCAACGCCCACCCCTGGCCGATCATAGCAAGGTCGAGCAGATCAAGTGGGAAAGCCGGTTCCTGCGGGGAAATATCGCGAACGAGTTGCTGGAGGAAACGGACCATTTCGCTGAGGATTCGATCCAATTGTTGAAGCATCACGGCATGTACCAACAGGACGACCGCGACGCCCGCGCCGAGCTTCGCGGACAAGGGGACAAGAGCAAAGCCTACATGATGATGCTGCGCACGCGTGTTCCTGGTGGCAAGATGACCGCCGAGCAGTTCTTAGGGGAAATGGAGCTGGGCGATGCCTTGGGCAACGGCACGATGCGTTTGACGAGCCGCCAAGCTGTTCAGCACCATGGCATCTTGAAGGAAAACCTCAAGACGGTGATGCAGCGAATCCATCAGCTCCGCCTCTCAACCTTGGGCGCGTGCGGCGACGTCAATCGCAATGTCATGTGTAGCCCTCTGCCGATCAATCGTCCGTGTTACCATCAGGTCCAAGCATTGGCGGATCAACTGTCGGATTACTTCCTACCTCAGTCGAACGCCTATTTTGAGATCTGGTTGAAGGACATGGGGTCGGGCGAACAAGAGTGTGTTCTGACCATGGAGCCCGAGCACGAGCCCATTTATGGTGCGGTCTACCTGCCACGTAAATTCAAGACGGCCATTGCCTTTTCGTTCGACAACGGAGTCGATGTCTTAACGAACGATCTGGCCTTGGTCGCGATCGTCGAAAACGATTCGGTAGTTGGTTACAACGTGATGGTTGGCGGTGGGATGGGGATGACTCCGGCCAAGAAAACAACCTTCGCAGCTATCGCATTGCCACTTTGCTTCGCTACACCGGAAGAAGTCATTGGCGTTTCCCGAGCAGTCGTAGAGGTTCAGCGAGATTTTGGCAATCGTGAAGACCGAAAACATGCGCGACTGAAGTACCTGATCCGAGATTGGGGGATCGAAAAGTTTCGCGAACATGTCGCTCAGTATTGGGGACGTGCATTGACTCCGACTCGGGACGTGCCGATTAGCGACGCTCACGATGCATTGGGCTGGATCGACCAAGAAGATGGCCGTTGGTGTTATGGACTGAACGTGGAAAACGGACGAATCGTGGATCGACCTGGCCTCCAATTGAAATCGGCTCTTCGCGAATTGGTTTCCCGTTTGCAGCCGTCGATCCGCCTGACTGCCCAACAAAGCGTGATGTTTTGTGATCTGACGCCTGACCAAAAACCAGTGGTCGAAGAAATCTTGGTTCGGTACGGAATCAAACGCTCCGAAGAGTATTTGCCGACGCGACGTTGGTCGATGGCTTGTGTCGCGTGGCCAACATGTGGGTTGTCGATTACGGAAAGCGAACGCGCGTTGCCTGGGATCATGGATCAATTCGAGATCCAACTGCAAGCATTAGGATTGGCGGACCAACCGATCCACGTGCGCATGACAGGTTGTCCCAATGGCTGCGCTCGGCCGTATAACGCGGAGATCGGTTTGGTTGGCAAAGCCAAAGAAAAGTACACGGTCTATTTGGGTGGCTCACACTTGGGAACTCGTTTGTCGTTTCTCTACAAGGACATGGTGCCGGCGGACCAGATTGTGCCGGAACTGACCTTGTTGTTGCGGCTGTTTCAACAGCAGCGCACGCCCAACGAGCACTTTGGTGACTTCTGCAATCGCTTGGGATCGACTGCCCTGCAAGTTGCGTGCGGGGCGTGAGCTTGCGTTTGTTTGCGTCTTGTGCGCCTGGGGTCGAACCTTGGCTGGCAAGCGAAATCGCCAGCTTGGTCCCCGAACAATTCAAGGTCACGCCGCCGACGGAAATCGAGGTTGTTCCCGGTGGCGTCATGTTCACCGGCGACCGACAAACGCTCGAGCATGCGCTGGTTGGATTGGGATTGGCTGCTCGTTTATTCGTTCGAATTGCCGAATTTCCAGTCCGTCACCTGAACGAGTTTGAGAAATTGCTGTCGCGAATGGAATGGGAGCCATGGCTTCGCTCCAACGAACCATTTGTCGTCCGTGCCACGTCGAAGAAGTCGAAACTCTATCATTCCGGCGCCATTGTGGAACGGGTTTTGCGGGCGGTTCGAAAATCGCTGAACATCGTGGACCAGGGCAGTACATCGGAATCAAGCATCACGAGGACGGAAGAAGAGACGCCGTGTTTGGTTGTCCGCATGGAACACGACCTTTGTACGATTTCGTTGGATGTCAGTGGTACTCCGTTGCATCGGCGTGGCTATCGAAAGAATCCGTTTCGTGCTCCGTTGCGAGAAGATTTGGCCAGGGCTTTGGTGGTGGCGTCGGGGTGGGATGGGCTGTCAACTTTGCTGGACCCGTGTTGTGGGTCCGGAACAATCCTGA
>JAUXWY010000058.1 GCA_030681235.1 Pirellulaceae bacterium
TTCACTGCACCCGCCGGCTGAAGCCGGTACACCAGCGCTCGCTAAATTGCCTTTGTATTGGTAGAGCCATCGAAATCCGGAACTTATTTCGGGACAAATCCTAAGCCGGCGTTTTTCTAAAGTGACCGTTTTTGGCTGAAGCCAAGAATACTCTATTCAGCTACCGCCCGGCTAAAGCCGGTACACCAGCGCTTTCTAAAACGTTCCGTTAGGGATTCTCGGATTTGAGGTTGTGGCGTTGCCAACTCGGCACTTTAAAACGGATAAAACCATGGAATCAAAATCACGGCGGTGACCCAGAGCAGCAGATTGAGTGGTAGACCAATTCGGAAAAAGTCCGAAAACTTGTAGCCGCCTGGGCCGAAGATCATCATGTTCGTTTGATAGCCAATCGGCGTCAAGAAACTGGAGGATGCGGCCAAGGCCAAAGCCACCACAAAGGGCAACGGGCTGCAGTCCAATTGCTCGGCCGTGGCGATACAAAATGGGAAGGTCAAGGCGGCAGCGGCATTGTTGGTGATCAATTCGGTCAGGATGGAAACGAACAGGAAGATGGCCGCGACAGCCGCGATCGGTCCCCATTGTTGGGTAATTCCCACCAAACCGGAGGCCACATGCTGCGCCGCCCCCGAGTTTTCCAAGGCGGTGCCAATCCCGAACGATGCGGCAATCGTGATCAACACTGGCCAGTCGATACTTTGCCGAGCGTCGCTGCTCGTGATGCAGCGGCAGGCAATCATGGCGACTGCTGCGAGGATCGCCGAAACTTCCGTAGCGATCCACCCGGTCCCCATCAGGACGATCAAACTCAGAAAGATCCCGACGGCCGCCCAAGCTCGGTCGCGTCGCAAGGGTCGCCATTCACTGACGTCGCTTATCAAATAAAACGCCGGATCATTGCGAAAGGCACGGCGGAAGTGGCGACCGGCCAGCAATAGCAGCGTATCGCCGGCTTTGATCTCGACCGTGCCCAATTTTCCCGTCACGCGCTGGCCACCGCGGTGCATCGCCAGGACGGCTGCTCCATAGGTCGCCCGAAAATCCGCCTCGCGCAGCGTTTGCCCAACCAATGGCGAACTGGGAGACACCACCGCCTCCCACAGTCTTCGCCCGCTTTGTTCTTTCGGTGAAACATCGTAATTGGGATCCGCGACCGGAATGAGTCCCGGAATTTTCTCCAACTCGACCATCGAGTTCACAACGCCCGTAAAAATCAGATGGTCGCCGTGCAGGATTTTTTGGTCCGGGCGAACCGGAGCCAGTCGTTCGCCGGCGCGGTCGATTTCGATCAAGAATAAACCCGGCAATCCTCGGAGTGACGATTCTTCGACCGTCTTGCCATGTAACGAGCAAGTCGTCTCCACTCGCATTTCGGTCAGGTACTCGCGGCGGCTTTCGCCCAATTGGTCCATGAGCTCTCGTCGATCTGGCAAAATCCTCAGCCCAACCAAATAGAGGTAGACGACTCCAATAATCGCATAGGGAATCCCGATCGCTGCCAATTCGAACAAACCCAAGCCGCGACCGATCGCACTCTGTTCCATTAAACCGCTGACTACTAGATTGGTGCTGGTGCCGATCAACGTGCAGGTCCCACCCAAGATCGTGAGAAACGACAACGGGATCAACAGCTTGGACGGCGAGATCGAATTGCGACGACACCAATCGATCACCACCGGCATCAACATGGCGACAATGGGCGTGTTGTTTAAAAACGCGGACAACGGAATCGCCAATCCTGCCAAGCGGAAGAATGCTTGTGTCAGCGACCGGGCTGGACCTAAGACTCCATGGCCCACATAGTCCAAGATCCCCGTATCTCTCATCCCTGCCGCCACGACAAAAAGAGCGGCCACCGTTAGCATTCCGCCGTTGGCAAATCCCGCCAGGGCTTCTTTGGGAGTAATGATGCCTAACGCGGCCAGCGCGGCGGCGCCACCCACAAACATCAGATCCGGCTGCACGTTGCCATTCATCAAAGCCAACATGATGCACAACACAATCGCCAGCGTGATCCAGACTTGGTAACGCTTGATACCCTGCCCGACTTCGAAGGCCCAATTCGCCGGCGCCCCATTGGCAACTTGTTTCTCTGCCGTCTGTTCAACGACCGCTGAAGACGCGGCTTGGGGCTCACCGCTTGATGCATCCTGGGACGGCCCAGCGCCCCACGCCAAACCCGCCGAAGTCACCGCCAGTGCCAGGGCAATCGCCAGTGCCAGGCCACCAACCTGCCGCCAGCACGTTAGGCGCCGACCATTGCCTGCGACCAAGTGCGACCGATATCTCGGCCATGAGGAACCGGAGGGCTCCAAGTGAACAGTGGGAGTGGTTTGTTTCATCGAATCTGGTTGGACACGGAATTCAGGAACGCTGAGCACCATCGCCCAACGTCGCAGGACGGATTAGAGCAGAAACCAGGAATCCAATGCAAGTGCGACCATGAAACAGCCGTTTGCCGAAAAACTGGCCTGTTCCAATCGCCCGAGATAACGCAAGATGTCGGCCTCGGACAGGACACAGGATTTCTAGCAGTAGGAGTTTTCGTAGGTCTTGCCCGATTTCCCTATTGATACATCGCGTTGGTTCAATGGTTTGACGGAGCATCATGGCGACTTCCACTTACACCGCTTCTGACATCGTGGCCCTCGAGGGACTGGAGCCGGTTCGCAAACGGCCCGGCATGTACATCGGCGGGGTCAGTTCCACTGGGTTGCACCATCTGGTTTGGGAAATCTTGGACAACTCGGTCGACGAGGCCATGAACGGGCACGCGTCTGAAATCGTGGTGACGTTGCACAAAGATCAGGCCACCGTCACCGTTGCCGACAACGGTCGTGGTATTCCCGTCGACAAACACGCCAAGACCAAGAAATCCGCTTTGGAGATGGTCCTTACCATGCTGCACGCCGGCGGAAAATTCGAAGGCAAGAACTACAAGACGTCCGGTGGTTTGCATGGCGTCGGGGCCTCGGTTGTCAATGCACTATCGAAGCACTTGGTCGCTGTCGTTCGTCGAGACGGTAGCCAATACAAAATGGAGTTTTCCAAAGGCCAAGTGACCGAGCCGCTAAAGAAAGCGACGGCCTCCATTCGCGGCACCGGGACCAGTATCACCTTTACGCCGGATCCAACGATCTTCCCGAAAGTGCAATTCGATTCGGCAACGATCAAGAATCGATTGGAAGTGACCAGCTATCTCCATCGCAGCGTCAAAGTCATCTACATCGACGAGCAAGCCGGAACTCGTGAGACATTCTTTCACGAGCACGGCATCCAGGATTACATGACCAAAGTTCTCAAGGAACGCCAAGCCCGCTCCATTCACGAAACATCCTACACGTTGCGACGCGATGAACCGGATCGCATGGAGATGGTGTTGTGTTGGACCGAGGCCACCGACGAGCATGTTCGCTCGTATGTCAACGGCATTCCAACGGGTTCAGGCGGGGCGCATGAAAACGGCTTTCGCAGCGG
>JAUXWY010000059.1 GCA_030681235.1 Pirellulaceae bacterium
CCGCGAAGCCTATTATTGGTCCTATTGATCTTGGCGGGCGGTTGGTTCCTGTTCCACCGCCAAGAGATTCGAAATATCTCCGACGCTTGGCAAATCGCGAGTCGTCAAATTCGTTCTTTGAGTGGCGGTTCAGCCACTTTGATCCAAACTGTCAGCGGTGAGGACCCCGCAACCAATCGCAACTCGACGGGTGTTTTACGAATCGCTTCCTTCAACTTGCACAACTACGGACCGGCAAAATCCAAACGATTTCACGTCATGGAGTCGTACGCCAAGATCATTCGCCAGTTCGATCTCGTCGCCGTTCAAGGTATTCGAACGGACGACTCCAACGTCATCGCCGCACTGTTGGACCATGTCAACCGACAAGGCGGTAGCTACGGCATCCTTACCAGCCCACGCTTGGGCGGCCAAGTCCCGCCCCAGCAATACGCATTCCTATTCGATACGCGCCGAGTGCAACCGATCGACAAACCCTACGTCGTGGCCGATCCTGCGGGTCTACTTCAACGAGCCCCGTTTGTTGGTTGGTTTCGCGCGATCGGGCCGCCTCCTGAACGGGCCTTTACCTTTTCGCTGGTCAATTGGCACGTGGAAACATCGGCCGCCGAAAAAGAGACGCCGCATTTAGCGAAACTGCTCGAGGCGGTACGTCAAGACGGACGCGGAGAAGACGATGTGATCGTCGCCGGAACATTGCAAATCGGCGCGCACGAACTGACGCCGTTACTGGCCGGTTCCGCTTATCAATGGCTGGTTCGCTCCGTGCCGACAGTCACCGACGGCGACTGGGAATTGGACAACTTCATCGTCGACTCTAAAGCCACCGTCGAGTATACGGGGCGGAGTGGTAGTTTTGACTTTCTCCGCGAGTTCAATCTCAACGTCGCGCAATCGTTGGAAGTCTCCGAGCACCTGCCGATCTGGGCCGAGTTTTTTCTCGAAGAGGGTCGCTCCAGCGGCTTGGTCGCTACCGAATCGTCCATCATTGTTCCGAACGGAGGAGCGGAAACAAGATGATGTCGCGAATCGACGCGCTGTTGGTCAACAACATGACCAAGCGATCGATCCCGATCCCCAACCCACCGGCCGGTGGCATCCCGTTTCGCAACGCGCGAATGAAGTCGTGATCCATCCGGGCCATCGAGTCTTCTGCGGACATCCCAGCCAATTGGGTTCGGAACAACGTCTCTTGCAGATCCGGATCATTCAGCTCGGTGTAGGCGTTGGCCAACTCCATGCCATGAACAAATAGCTCGAATCGTTCCGCGACTTCCGGGTTCTCGCGATTTCGTTTGGTCAGCGGACAAATGCTGGCCGGGTAGTCCTGCACAAACACGGGACCAACCAAAGTATCTTCCACAAACTCCTCAAACAGTTCGCTCTTGATCACGTCCGGGTGTTTGCCCTGGGTCACTAGCCCTCGGCTATTGGCGAAATTGGCCAGTGCAGTGGCATTCCACGGATCGACGCCCGTAACCTGTCGCAGCAAGTCGTGATACGTCGCACGTTGGAACGGTGGAGTGAAGTCAATGAACTTGTCATCGCCCCATGGCAGCCGATGCGCTGAGCCAATCGAGCGAATCGCGCCATCAATAATCGATTCGGTCAAATCCATCATCGAACGGTAATCGCCGTACGCTTGATAGACCTCCAACATCGTGAACTCGGGATTGTGACGTGGGCTTATTCCTTCGTTGCGATAAACTCGGCCCAATTCGAACACCCGCTCCATGCCGCCAACCAACAACCGCTTGAGATGGAGCTCCAAGGCAATTCGCATCACCAGTGGCATATCCAGTGTGTTGTGATGCGTTGCAAATGGTCTCGCGGCCGCTCCTCCGGCAATCGTATGCAACGTCGGACCTTCGATCTCGACAAATTCCTGAGTCGCCAAGGTCGCGCGAATCGATTCAACGATTTTGCTCCGATTGCGAAAACGTTCAATCACGCCTTCGTTGTAAGCCAGGTCAATGTAACGTCGCCTTTGTCGCATCTCTTGATCGGTCAACCCTTTGTGTTTGTCCGGCGGCGGATCCAGTGTCTTGGTCAACACGTGGATATGCGTCGCAAACACGGACAGTTCGCCTGTCTTGGTGTAACGCAACTCGCCATCGACACCGATCAAGTCGCCCAGGTCCAGACACTGAATCACTTCCCAGTTTTCTGGGCCAACTTGATTCTGACCGACAAAAAGTTGAATCTCGCCCGTCCAATCCCGGATGTCAATAAACTGCAATTTCCCTTTGTCGCGATGCAGCACGATTCGCCCAGCCGCTCGAACCTGCGGGCCGACAACTTCACCCGCCACTTGTTGAGCGATCCAACCCCGGAAATCCCCCTTGGTCGCCTCCGTGATCAGCGGCAGTTGAATCGTCTGGCCATCCTGTGTGCGATAAGCGATCTGCGGCACCAGAGCTCGGATACTAGCGATCCATTGCCGATCGTCAAAACGTTGACCAAAAGGGTCGACCCCAAGTTCGATCAAGCGTTGCTGCTTCTTGCGGCGACTGGCAACTAACGAACCCAAATCATCGTCGTCATGTGTCCGGTTGTCTGCTGGCAAGTCTGTCATAAGTCCAATTCTATAGTGGCTGCGCGATTGGCTTCAACCAAAACGACACGCCCGACCGAGTAAGAAGGGTAAACTATTTAGGATTTGTCCCGAAATAAGTTCCGAATTTCGATGGCTCTACCAAGACAAAGGTAGTTTAGCGAGCGCTGGTGTACCGGCTTCAGCCGGCGGGTGCAGTGAA